>JAFBAS010000027.1 GCA_019247605.1 Hyphomicrobiales bacterium | reverse complement strand
ACCGGCGCGATCCTCGTGGCGCGCGCTGCCGCACAACGCATGGCCAAACGAAATGGCGGCGATGGCGGGGCGATCGTCAACATCTCCTCGGCCGCAGCGACGCTCGGCAGCCCTGGCGAATATGTCTGGTACGCGGCCTCTAAGGGTGCGATCGACACGCTGACGATCGGCCTTGCGAAGGAGCTTGCACTCGAAGGCATACGGGTGAATGGCGTGTCGCCTGGCATGGTCGACACCGAAATCCATGCCGCTGGCGGGGATCCGGGCCGCGTGGAGCGGATCACACCCTTGATCCCCATGCGTCGCGTCGGAAAGGCCGATGAGGTGGCCGACGCGGTCCTCTACCTCCTTTCCGAAAAGGCATCCTATGTGACGGGCGCCAATCTGCGCGTCTCAGGCGGGCGGTGAGCCGCGTTTCCCGTCCCGGTTGTGTGGCATTTCACACGCACCGGGGCGGCTTTGTGACGCCGACTGCCGCCGCCGCTGCATTTCCGCCATTCTCGACACAAAGCTGCCGTAATTCGACCCACCCTCGTTAGCGGGCGAGTTTTGATTCGCGCGCCTCGGGCGCGCAGGAGCTGATATGCGCGCTGACGTTACAAGACGATTTTTTGCGATGAGCCTGCCCGTGGTCGTGGGCGGCTGCGCCGTGGGGAAGACGGCGATTTCGCCAACCGTGCAATCGGCCCCGACGAAACCCGTGACGGTTGCTCCGCTCGAACCGCCTGCGCTGCCGCCAGACGCCAAGCTCGATTTTTCCCCCGACCCCACGGATGTTGCCACTTACGCGGCCATCACTACAGAGCCCTTTCCCGTACCGGCCATCGATCTCAAGCGGATCAATCCCGCTTTCCTCCGCCGCACCGTGAACTATGCGAGCGGGGAAGCTCCCGGCACCGTCATCATCGATCCCTCCAAGCGATACCTCTATTACCTTCTCGGCAGCGGTCGCGCCGTGCGTTACGGGGTCGGCGTCGGTCGCGAAGGGTTCGGCTGGAGCGGTGAAGCCTATATCCGTTCGAAGCAGGAATGGCCGAAGTGGTTTCCGCCGCCCGAGATGCGCGAGCGCCAACCGGAACTCGCGAAATATGCGCCGCCGAACGGCATGGCAGGCGGGCCCGGCAATCCGCTCGGCGCGCGCGCGATGTATCTGTGGCAAGGCGATAAAGACACCTACTACCGCATGCACGGGACGGTCGAGCCGTGGACGATCGGTTCGCGCGTGTCATCGGGCTGCATTCGGCTGATCAACCAGGACGCGATCGACCTCTACAACCGCACTGCGGTCAACGCCAAGGTGATCGTCCTCGCCGGCTAAAAGCAAAGCGGACGCGACGCGCCTCTTCGCGTCCGGCCTCGCGACCCGTATTCACGGGCGGGATCGCGTCGTGCCTTTACTGATCTTCCGCCCCGTCCAAAGCGCATCACGCTCGACCCGAATTGCAGGGGAGGCGTGATCGCTCACGCTCATCCGTGCCGTCCTGCTCTTGTTCTGCCGCTTCGTCGCACCACATGTGCGGAAGCGGCATCGATCGTGTTCAGCCGAAGCCTTCGGTGCCGGCTGAAGGGGTCTTACATGAACATCGAGAAATACACTGACCGCGCCAAGGGATTTATCCAATCGGCGCAGACGCTCGCTTTGCGCGAGGGCAATCAACAATTCACACCCGAGCACCTTCTCAAAGTGCTCATCGAGGATAGCGAGGGATTGGCCTCGGGGCTGATCTCGCGCGCCGGCGGCGACCCTCGGCTCGTGCTGCGAAGCGTGGAAGAAGCTCTCGCCAAGCTGCCGAAGGTCGGCGGCGGCGGAGCCGGCCAAATCTATCTCACGCCGCAGCTCGCCCGGGTCTTCGATACCGCCGAAAAGGCAGCCGAGAAGGCCGGCGACAGCTTCGTCACCGTCGAGCGTCTCCTGCTTGCGCTCGCCATCGAGAAAGACAGCGAAGCCGGCAAGGCGCTCGCGCGAGCCGGCGTCACGGCACAGAATCTCAACGCCGCGATCGAAGCCTTGCGCAAGGGGCGCACCGCGGATTCCGCTTCCGCCGAACAGGCCTATGACGCGCTGAAGAAATATGCGCGCGATCTCACCGAGGCGGCGCGAGCCGGAAAGCTCGACCCCGTCATCGGGCGCGACGAAGAGATCAGACGCACGATCCAGGTGCTTTCCCGCCGCACCAAAAACAATCCCGTGCTCATCGGTGAACCCGGCGTCGGCAAGACGGCGATCGTCGAGGGGCTGGCCCTGCGCATCGTGAACGGAGACGTGCCCGAGAGCCTGAAGGACAAACGTCTCCTCGCTCTGGACATGGGCTCACTCATCGCCGGGGCGAAATATCGAGGCGAGTTCGAGGAGCGCCTGAAGGCCGTGCTGCAGGAGGTCACGAGCGCGCAGGGCAACATCATCCTTTTCATCGACGAGATGCACACGCTCGTGGGCGCCGGCAAGGCAGATGGCGCCATGGATGCGTCGAACCTGTTGAAGCCGGCGCTGGCGCGTGGCGAATTGCATTGCGTCGGCGCGACCACGCTCGACGAATATCGAAAGCATGTCGAGAAGGACGCGGCGCTCGCGCGGCGCTTCCAACCCGTCTTCATCTCCGAGCCCACCGTCGAGGACACGATCTCGATCTTGCGCGGGCTCAAGGAGAAATATGAATTGCACCACGGCGTGCGAATTCAGGACGCGGCGCTCGTCGCCGCCGCGACGTTGTCGAACCGCTACATCACGGATCGCTTCCTCCCCGACAAGGCGATTGATCTCGTGGACGAGGCGGCCGCGCGCTTGCGTATGCAGGTCGATTCAAAGCCCGAAGAGCTCGATTCGATCGATCGAGAGATCGTGCGCTTCAAGATCGAGCAGGAGGCGTTGAAGAAAGAGAACGATCCGGGCTCGAAGGATCGCCTGCAACGCCTCGAGAAGGAAGTGGCCGAGCTCGAGGAAAGATCCGCTGCGCTCACCGCCAAATGGCAGGGCGAGAAGGACAAGCTCAATCGCGCCCAAAAGCTCAAGGAAGATCTCGACAAGGCGCGCGTCGAGCTCGAACAGGCGCAGCGGCGTGGCGAATATCAGCGCGCCGGCGAGCTTGCCTACGGCATCATTCCGGGAATCGAGAAGGAACTCACCGCGATCGAAGCCAAGGCCGGCGCGAATGGCGAGGCCGGAGGGATGATGGACGAGGCCGTCACACCCGACAATATCGCGGCGGTCGTATCACGCTGGACCGGTGTTCCCGTGGACAAGATGCTCGAAGGTGAGCGCGAGAAGCTACTCAAGATGGAAGAGCAACTGAGCAAGCGCGTGGTCGGGCAGAAAGAAGCCGTGGCCGCCGTCTCGACCGCCGTGCGGCGCGCGCGCGCCGGCTTGCAGGATCCGAACCGCCCGATCGGATCGTTCATGTTTCTCGGGCCGACCGGCGTCGGCAAGACCGAGCTCACCAAGGCGCTCGCCGCCTTCCTCTTCGATGATGAATCGGCGATGGTGCGCATCGACATGTCCGAATACATGGAGAAGCATTCGGTGGCTCGCTTGATCGGCGCGCCTCCGGGTTATGTCGGTTATGAGGAGGGCGGCTCGCTCACCGAGGCCGTGCGGCGCCGCCCCTATCAGGTCGTGCTCTTTGACGAAATCGAGAAGGCCCACCCCGACGTCTTCAACGTCCTGCTCCAAGTGCTCGACGATGGGCGCCTCACCGATGGCCAGGGGCGCACCGTCGATTTCCGCAATACCTTGATCATCATGACCTCGAATCTCGGGGCGGAGTTCCTGGTGAACCAGCCCGAAGGACAAGATTCGGACGCGGTGCGCGAGGAGGTGATGGGAGCGGTGCGGGCGCATTTTCGTCCGGAGTTCCTCAACCGCGTCGACGAAATCATCCTGTTCCACCGCTTGAAGCGCGCCGACATGGGAGCGATCGTCGATATCCAGATCGAGCATCTGCGCAAGCTTCTCGCCGATCGCGAGATCGATCTTTCGCTCGACAAGCCCGCCCGTGGTTGGCTTGCCGAGAAAGGCTATGATCCCGCCTATGGCGCAAGGCCGTTGCGGCGAGTCATCCAGAAGAACGTGCAAGACCCGCTCGCCGAGCAGATCCTCGCCGGCAAGATCAAGCCGGGCGAGACGGCGCGCGTGACGCTAGGCCCCCATGGCCTCATGATCGGCGATGTGACCGTGGCACCGGAGAAGCCCGCCAAGCGAGCCGCCGGCATGCGGCTGAACTGACCAAAAAATGCCGGTGCAAGAATGCCGGTCGCAGGTTCCGACCCGGCCGCTTTAAACCAGCATCGAGGCGGGATGCTCGATCAAGGTCTTGAAAGCTGAAAGCAGCTCGGCACCGAGCGCGCCATCGACGGCGCGATGATCGGTGGATAACGTGACCGACATCACGGTCGCGATGGAAGGAGCATCGTTCTTGACCACAACGCGTTTCTCACCCGTTCCGACGGCCAGGATGGTCGACTGGGGCGGGTTGATGACCGCTGAGAAATTGGTGACGCCGAACATACCGAGATTCGAGACCGCGGTGGTGCCGCCCTCATATTCCTGAGGCTTGAGTTTGCGCGCCTTGGCGCGCTGGGCGAGGTCCTTCATCTCGTTCGAGATGGCCGAGAGCGTCTTCGCCTGCGCCTTGCGGACGATCGGCGTGATCAAGCCACCGGGAATCGAGACGGCGACGCCGACATCGGCATCCTTGTGCTTGAGCATGGCGTTCTCGGTCCAGCTCACATTGGCGTCCGGCACGCGCATGAGCGCGAGCGCGAGCGCCTTGATGACAAAGTCATTGACCGAGACCTTGTAAGCGGGCCTGCCGTCCTTGTCCTTCGGCGCCGCGGCGTTGATCTCTTGGCGAAGCCGCAGGAGCGCGTCGATGTGGCAATCGACCGAGAGATAAAAATGCGGGATGGTCGCCTTGGCCTCCGCCAATCGCCGCGCGATGGTCTTGCGCATCGAGTCATGAGGAACCTCGGTGAAGGAGCCGGGCTCGAAAAGTTTCTTGATCACCTCGTCCGACATTCCGGTCGGCATGGGGGGGCGAGCGCCCGGCATTTGCGCTTGTGGGCCGGGCGTCCGCTTCGCGGTGCCGCCCGCGAGCGCCGATTTCACATCCTTCTCGACGATGCGGCCATGCGGCCCTGAGCCGCTGATCGAACTCAGATCGATGCCGGCGTCCTTGGCGACGCGGCGCGCGAGCGGCGAGGCGAAGACGCGTTCACCCTTCGCCTGACCGTTCCGCCGAGGTTGCGTGGCTGCTCTCTCCCCCGCTGTCACCGATGCGGACGCCGGAGCTGGAGCGTCCGCGGCGGCGGGAGGCGCCGGCGTCGCGCCTTGAGCGCCCGCGCCGGGCTGAGCCTTCGCCCCGCTCGAAACGTCGGCCTTGGCGGCCGGAGGCGGCGCGCTCGACGGTGCTCCTTGTGCAGCCGCCCCCGCGACGGCCTTCGCATCCTCGCCCTCGGCGGCGATCAACCCGATAAGCT
>JAFBAS010000013.1 GCA_019247605.1 Hyphomicrobiales bacterium | reverse complement strand
CGAATCGAGCGCCGTCTGATACACCGAGGCGGCCGCCGTCCCGCTGAGCACGATCGTGCCGTTGGCGTTGCTCGTGAGCGTGAGCCCGTCGAGATTGCCGACGCTCAGCACATCGCCCGTCTGGAAGCTCGACACCGAGACCGTGGCGTTCACGAGGTTGTCCGTGTCGTTGAACGCAAGCCCGCTGTCGAGCAGCGTCGTGGTCGGATTGGTCTGCTGCTCGGTGTAGGTCACCACGACGCCCGTGCCGCCGCCCGTCAGGATCGGCGGGTTATGCGTGACGTTGATCGTGCTCGTCACCGGCTGGCTCGTGTTCTCAGCCGTCAGCGTGTTGGTGTCGACCACCGTCCAGGTGAGCGTGCGTGTCGGGTCGGTTCCGGCACCCGTCGGGTCACCCGCATGCCCGAAATGCACGAGCTCGAGCGCCGCCTGGTAATCGCCCGACGTTGCCGTACCGCTCGTCGTCGTCAAGGTCAGCAGGCCGTTGCTGTAGCTCGCCGAGATCACCGAGCCGTCCGTCGCGCTCGTGAAGCTGTTCGTGCCATTGAGGTCGAGCGTGTCTCCCGTCAACAGGCCGCCGGTAATGGAAACCGTCGCGCTCTTGATCGAATCGGAATCCGTCACCGTCAGGGTGCCGTCCGCCACCACCGGCGTCGAGCCTTCCGTAAACGCCGCGGTCGCACCCGCCGTCACCACCGGCGCCTTGTGCACCGTGTCCAAGGTCGAGGTGAAGGTCGTGCTGTTGGCCGCCGTATTGCTGTTCGCGTCGATGAGCTTCCAGCTCACATTGCGGACGTTGTCCCCGCCGCCATGCGTCGGATCGGAGTTCGCCGCCTCGTTGAAGGCGAGCGTGTCCAATATCGCCTGGTAGTCCGACGCCTTCGCCGAATTGCTCAGCGTCAACGTGCCGTGCGTCTCGTCGATCTGCACGTTCACCGGGCCGTCCGAGAAGGTCAGTGTCTCGCTGACCACGAGGCCCGCCGCGTTCGTGACCACCGCGCTCGCCGTCGCTCCGGCCACCGTCCCCAGGCTCAGCTGGTCACCCGTCTGGAAGTTCGCCACCGACACCGTCGCGCTCACGAGGTTGTCCGTGTCGGTGAACGCAAGCCCGCTGTCGAGCAGCGTCGCCGTCGGATTGGTCTGCTGCTCGGTGTATGTCACCGTCACGCCGGTGCCGCCGCTCGTGACGCTCGCCGGGTTGTGCACAGTGTCGACCGTACTCGAGGCGGAGAGGCTCGAGCTCGTGTCGGTGACGGTCCAAGAGATAGTGCGCGCCGTATCCGTGCCGTTCGACGTCGGATCGAAACCATTGGGGTCGCTGAACTCGACGAGGCGAAGCGCCGCCTGGTAATCCCCCGCCGTCGCCGTGCCGCTCTTCGTCGTCAAGGTGAGTACGCCACCGCTGTAGCTCGCGGTGATCACCGAGCCATCGGTCGTGCTCGTGAAGCTGTTCGTGTTGGCGTTGAGGTCGAGCTTGTCCTCGCCGGAGACGAAGCCCGTGCCGATCGCCACCGCGACGCTCGTGATCGTGCTCACGTCGGAAAGCGTCAAGCCCGTGTCGAGAAGCACCGGTGTCTGATTCTCGACGAAGGTGACGAGCGCGCCGGCGGACAAGGAACCCGGAGAGGTCGTGTTGACCGTGCTCATGCCGGTTGAGGAAGTGTTGCCGAACCCGGCCGGCTCCGCCGGTGGGGGAGATGTTGCGCTGCCAACGCCTTTCGCGTTGTTCCCGATCGCGTTCTGGTCGACGACCACCCATGAGATCGCGCGCGACGTATCGGAGCCGCCATGCGTCGGATCGCCACTATGGGTGAACTCGACGCCACGCAAGGCCGTCTGGAAATCCGCGACTTCTTGTGCCGCCGTGCTTGTGCCAGCGCCCGTCTCGGTGAGCGTGAGCACGCCGGTCGCCGTGTTGTAGGCGGCGGTGATCTGATCGTTGTCGGCGGTGAAGGTCAGCGTCTCGCTCACCACCCCGCCGCTCGTCGTGGACGCGCCGACCGTCGCGCCCGCGACCGCGCCGAAGGTCAGGGTGTCCCCTGCCAAAAATCCGCTCCCGATTGACACGGTCGCGTTCTTGATCGCGTCGGAATCCGCTAGCGTGAAGCCCGAATCGAGAACGACCGGCGAGGGCGTGCTCGCGCCCGTGAACGTCACTGTACCGCTTGCGCCGATCACCGGCGCCTTGTGGAAGACCGAGATGATGCTCCCGCCTATATTCGCCCCGCTCGGATCGTTGGCGGTGGGGATGATCGTACCATCAGCTTTTCGGGTGCCGCTGGCGAAGACGTTCTGACCAGCAGCCGTGTTACTATCGGTGATGTTCCAGATGAAGTCGCGGCGAGCATCGACACCGAATGCGCTGTTAAACGAGGTCGGGTCGGTGTTATTCAGATAGGCGACTTCTCGCGACGCAGCCTCGAAATCTATATTATTGTTCCCTGGAACGGCGATCGACAACGCCGTGATCGTCAACGTGCCACCAGCCCGCGAAATCTGGAATTTCGAGCCATCCCCCGCGATCCCACCGAATGTGCTCCCACTCGTGAGGGTGATGGTGGTCGAGAGCGGGCCCGCACCATTCACAAACCCAATCGTATCCGTCGGTAGCGCTTCCGAGCCCGGAAGCGCGAGCTGGACTTGCTTTATGGTATCGGTATCGCCGAAAGTGACGAATGGCTCGATCTGAATGGCGTTTGTCTGGCCTTCGAGGAAAACCCCGGTATTTCCCGCCGCGACCGTCGCATTATGCTGCGTGTTGAGATTGGTCGTGAGGGTGCTCGATTCCGTGCCGTCGACCACGAGCCAGTTGATGCTTCGCGTGGTGTTCGCCCCACTATTGGTCGGGTCCACACCGGCGGCCTCGCTGAAGGTGATCGAGTCGAGCGCCGTAGTATAGTTGCCTACACCTGCTGAGCCCGACAGCACGAGCACGCCGGTAGCGCTGTTATACGAGGCCGAGAGCCCCGCGAGATTGCCCACGGCGAGCGTGTCACCGCTCTGGAAGCCTCCGATTGATATTGTCGCGCTCGTGAAACCCGTGTCCGTCGTCGTGATGCTCAAGGTCGAGTCAAGCGCGACCGGCGGCGATGTCAGCTCCACATAGGTCGGAGTCGCGGCCGCGCCCGGCGACAAGCTCGTGTGCGAGGGGGAAACGTCGATCGTGGTTACGTTGTCGGAGTTCGAAAATCCCTGGGAGTTGGTTACTAGCCAGTGGATCGTACGCGTTGGCGTGGCGCCGCTATTGGTGGGATCGTTTACCGTGCTTGCAAAAACGACGTCTCGAAGCGCCGTCTGCCAATCAGCCACAAAGGGATCATTTCCAGTTAAACTGAGCGTGCCGATCCCGCCGGATATCGAGTAACTGGCCGAGATCGAGCCATTCGCGCCGAAATTGAGGGTCGTCGCTCCATTGGCGAAGCCGAGAATATCCGACGGAGTACCAATGTTGAAATGTACGTTGCCGCTTACTAGAGCCGAACTCCCGCTACCAACAAGTAGATTGGGGTCGACCAGTTCCGGAATGCTGTTGCCGGTATAGCTGATGGTATTGCCCGCCACGATGGTCGGGGAGCCGGTCGCCGCCTGCCCCGAGGGCTGAACAACGCTCCCACCGGAGGACGACGAGCTGACAGACGGTGTGGACGATGTCGAGGGCGAGATGACCGCAGGCGCGGGCGTCGAGGGTGTCGACGCATCCGCCGCATGCGTCGGCGCGCCCGCCTGCGAGGTGTGCGTCGTGTCCGCGACATGCGTGACATCGGAATGGTGCGGGTCGAGCACCAGATGCGAGGCAGCCGTGTGCGCGCCCGCGGCGTCGTACATGACGCGGGGCTCGAGCGGCATCAGCCCCGGAAGGGACTGGCGCTTGCGTTTGGCGACGCCCTGTTTCGTTCCTGCAGGCGGCTTCCTGCGACCCGTTTTCACCTGAGTAGGCCCCTCATTTCACCCGGAAAGCACACGCCTTCCAGGCCGTCGAAGTCGGAAATCGCGCGAATTCGCACGGCTCCCCGCAATTAGACTACCACGTCTAACGCTCTTTGTGCAGCCTTGACATCATCACACAAATGTGAGAAGGCTAGCCGATTATTAGCTTGACTTACGTGAAGTTAGCCGTCGCGCTGCATTCTTGGTCATTCCCAACTTCATTCGGTGTCAACCGGGCGGCCGACGGCCGCGAGGGGAAGAGAACCCAAAACCCGCGCCGCTTCCTCCACGCTTCGTGGACCCCCTTCCCGAGGCTCGCTCACGCGAGCCTCGCCGGGGGTGACACCGTGTCATTCCCGGCCGAGCGGCCGAAGGCCGTGAGGGGAAGGGAACCCATAACCCCGCCCCTTCCTCCACGCTTCCTGGGCCCCCTTCCCGAGGCTCGCTGCGCGAGCCTCGGCGGGGGTGACACGCTGGTGCTGTGTCATTCCTGGCCGAGCGGCCGAAGGCCGCGAGGGGAATGGAACCCATAACCCGCGCCGCTTCCTCCACGCGTCCTGGGCCCCCTTCCCGAGGCTCGCTCACGCGAGCCTCGCCGGGGGTGACACGCTGGTGCGACACGGTCGCGAGCCTCGCCGGGGGTGACACCGGCGATCGTGACACGCTGGGAGGGCCTTGACGATCGGGGCTTTCGGCGGGCAAATCCTTTTCCATGACCAGTTTCGTTCAGGCGAGCCCGACGGCGACGCGCAAGAGCGGAGAAATCAAGCTGCACGGGCCGGAAGCCTTCGCGGGCATGCGGCGCGCCGGGAGGCTCGCGGCCGAGGCGCTCGATCTTCTCGTCGATTTCGTGAAGCCCGGCCTCTCGACGGCCGCGATCGACCGCTTCGTGCTCGATTTCGCCTTGGCGCGCGAGGCCTATCCGGCGACGCTCCTTTATCGGGGCTATCGCTATTCGGTGTGCACTTCGATCAACCATGTCGTTTGCCACGGCATGCCGAACGAGAAGCCGCTGCGCGAGGGTGACATCGTCAACATCGACCTCACCTTCGTGCTCGACGGCTGGCACGGCGATTCGAGCCGCATGTATCCGATCGGCACCATCGGGCGGCGTGCCGAACGCCTTCTCGAGGTGACGCATGAAGCCTTGATGCGCGGCATCGCCGCGGTGCGGCCCGGCGGCACGACCGGCGACATCGGCCAGGCCATCCAGGATTATGCGGAAGCCGAGCGCTGCTCGGTGGTGCGCGACTTCTGCGGCCACGGGCTCGGCCGGCTCTTCCACGACGAGCCGAACATCCTCCATTACGGGCGACGAGGGGAAGGGGTGCCGCTGAAGCCCGGCATGTTCTTCACCATCGAGCCGATGATCAATCTCGGCAGGCCGCAGGTGAAGGTGCTCTCGGACGGCTGGACCGCCGTGACGCGCGACCGCTCGCTCTCGGCGCAATACGAGCACAGCGTCGGGGTGACCGAGACGGGCGTCGAGGTGTTCACCATGTCGGCGCGCGGGCTCGACAGGCCGGGCCTCGCGAAGGCCGCATGAGCCAAAGCAGATGAGCGAGGAATTGGGGCCGGCGCGACCCGAGCCGCCCCATTACCTCGGGCATCGCGATCGTTTGCGCGAGCGTTTCCTCAAATCGGGCGCGGACGCGCTCCCCGATTACGAGCTCCTCGAGCTGGTTCTGTTTCGCGCGCTTCCGAGGCGTGACGTGAAACCCCTCGCCAAGGCGCTGCTCGCGCGTTTCGGTTCCTTTGCCGAGACGATCGCGGCGCCGATCGGGCGTTTGACCGAGGTCGAGGGTCTCGGCGAGGGCGCCGCGCTCGAGCTCAAGATCATCGAGGCCGCGGCAAAACGCCTCGCGAAGGGCTCCATCGCCGAGCGCGAGGTGCTCGGCTCCTGGAGCGCGCTCGTCGATTACTGCCGCACCGCGATGGCTTTCTCCGAGAAGGAGAGCTTCCGCATCCTCTTTCTCGACAAGCGCAACGGCTTGATCGCCGACGAGGTGCAGCAGACGGGCACGGTCGACCACACGCCCGTCTATCCGCGCGAGGTCGTGAAGCGCGCGCTCGAGCTTTCGGCGACCGCGCTCATCCTCGCGCACAACCACCCATCGGGTGACCCGAAGCCTTCCGGCGCCGACATCCGCGTGACGCAGGAGATCGCCAAGATCGCAAGCCCGCTCGGCATCCTGGTGCACGACCACATCATCGTCGGCCGCAACGGCCATGTGAGCCTGAAGGAGATGAAGCTGATTTAGCTTCTTCTGTCATTCCCGGCCGAGCGGCCGAAGGCCGCGAGGGGAAGGGAACCCAAAACCCGCACCGCTTCCTCCACGCTTGCTGGACCCCCTTCCCTCGGCTCGCTCACGCGAGCCTCGCCGGGGGTGACACGCTGGTGCGTCCCGGGCGCGAGCCTCGCCGGGGGTGACACCGTGTCATTCCCGGCCGAGCGGCCGAAGGCCGCGAGGGGAAGGGAACCCAAAACCCGCACCGCTTCCTCCACGCATGCTGGACCCCCTTCCCTCGGCTCGCTCACGCGAGCCTCGCCGGGCGTGACACGCTAGTTCGGCCCGTCGCGGGGTGACACGCTGGCGGTTCCGAGCTCTCAAACAAGCGCCATCACGGCTTTGATCACGGCGAGTACGAAGCCGAAATTCAGCGCGAGCCCCAGGGCGCCGAAAAGCGCCGCGAGAGCCATGATCACGCCGTCGCGCTCGACGAGCGCAAGCCCGATGAGGCATGTCGAGATGCCCATCGGGATTTGCCCGATGAGCGGCGCGGCGCCGACGAGCCCGATCGACACGACGAGCAGCAAGATGCCCGCCCCGCGCAACTCCCAAGATGCCGGCACGAAGCTCAGTCGCCGGCGCGAGAACCGTTCGAGCTTGCGCAGGACCGGAGTGGCGCGCGCGAGCACCGCGTCGAGTTTGTCGTGTTCGACCGAAGCTGCCAGCACACGGCGCGGCAGCCAAGGGTGACGTCGGCCGCAGACGATCTGCAAGGCGATGAAGACGAGGAGAAGCCCGCAAACGAGCGGAATGGGCGGTGGAAGCGGCAGCACGTTCGGCAGGCCGAACACGACCATCAGGAGCGCGAAGCCACGATCGCCGAGCGAGGAGACGATCTCGCGCAGCGTCACGCGCACGCCATGCGCGTCGGCGGCGATCCCATTCAGGATGTCGGAAGTATGGCGGGCGAGGTTCACGCGCGAGCACGCTTTCAGAAGACTTCGATGCGGATAGGCGAGACCCCAACGCCGTGGGGCTTCTAACCGATCTCGAAGCAAAGCAAAAGCCTCTGCGCGGGACTGCGTTTAATCACCCGCCAAGTTCGCGAATGCGAGCTTCGGAAGGCGTCCGGAAAGGGATCGGGTCGGGAACGACAGGTTTCGGGCCCACACTGCCCGCGTGTCAGTTGATGGCGAATTCCTTGTCCGCGAGGCGAAGCTCGCACGGCTTGATGAGCTTCGAATGCGCGACGCGCACCGAGAACAAGGGCCCATCGAGCTTCTGCGTCCAAAAGCTCAGAAAAGCGTGCAGCACCGGGAAGCGAGGCGCGACATCATAGTCTTGCCAAATGTAGCTCTGCAAAAAGCTCGGGTGGTCCGGCAGCCGATAAAGTATCTCGGCCGTCGTCAAGCCATACCCGGCGAGCTGCCGGATGAAACCTTTGGAGACCATCCCGTCCTCCTCAGCGTCGAGCCAAGCTATAACCCTTTGTTACACTGGAAGGTTCCAAACTCGCGTGACCGGTGATCATCCCGTTTTGAGCCGGAACCCTGCCTTCGAGCCGAGACGCAAAAGCCGTGCCGTTTGTGATTCGGCCTGTAATTTTCCCACGTGCTCTTTGCGATCACAATGACCGGTTGATCGACACATGAATGACCGAAGCCCCGGCGGAATCCGGTTTCCCGCCTCCGCGGGACGAGCGGAGTGGGAGCGTGCGCGCGCGGCTACTCCGCCGGCTGGACCGAAGTCCTCGTCGAAGGCGCAACGTCGCGTCTCGGGAAGAGGAGAGCGCCGAGGAAGATGAGCGCGCCGCAGATCGCCAGGATACGATAGGTACCGGTGAAGCCGCCCGTCGCGTCATGCATCTTGGCCGCCATGGTGACCGCGAATGCGGCGACGGCGAAGTTGAGGAAATAACGCACCGCGTAGATGCGCCCGCGCAAGCGGTCCGGCGCATATTTCGCCGTCATCGCCTCGTTCACCGTGACCTGTCCGAACTGGCCGAGCATGGCCACCATGGCAGCGCTCGGCGCGGCGAAACCGAAGGCGTCGGCGAGGAAGAAGAGCCCGACCATCTGCAAGCCCGAGGTCACGAGAAACACCGTACCGAGCGAGAAACGATCCATGGCGCGCCCGACGGTGAGCTGAGCCAGTGCGCCGACAATGGTAACGGCGGTGGTCACCGCGCCCGCGGCCGTCGCCGAATGCACGAGATCGGGCAACCGTTCCTCGAAGAGCTTGGGGAAAGTCACGCTTGCGACGTTGAAGATGAGTCCCGCCGCGAAGGTGCAAAAGAAAAGAATGCCGAAGACCCGAAATACCGTAAAGCGCGAATATTCCTCGGCATGCACGCTCTTCCGGGTCGAGCGCTCCGCCGCGTCAGGCACGCTCGCCACGAAAGCCGCCCCGATTGCCAACGCCGCGACGCCTGGCACGATGAAAGCGAGCCGCCAACCGAAAAGGTCGGTGATGGCGCCGGTGATGAAGGGCGCCGACGCGATCGCGAGGTTGCCGAACACGCCGTTGAGGCCGATCACCCGGCCCAGGCGCTCGGGCGAGGCGCTCGCGACCATCATCGGCGCGCCGACCGGATGATAGATCGAGGCCACGAGGCCGATGGCGGCAAGGCCGATCGCGAGAGCGACGAACGAACTCGTGGCGGCGGTCGCAAGACAGGCGAGCCCCGCGCCGAAGAAGAAGATGATCATCATTCCGCGACGGCTCCATTTGTCGCCGAGCCAGCCGGAAGGCAGCGATCCAAGCCCGATCAGGACGAAAGCGCCAAGCGAAAGCTGAAGCAGCGCGCCGTAGCTCACCTCCGGAAAGGCCTTTTCCAAGGCGAGGATGGTCGTCGGGTAGATGAGCATGATGTAATGATCGAGCGCATGGCCGAGATTGGCGAAAAGAATGATGCGGCGCTTGAGGCTCTCGGGTACGTTGGCGGACATTGGTCAAGTCTCGCTCGTCAAGATGTGGGATTATAGATTGGCGCGTGGGCGGTGTCCTGCAGTGTTTCGAGCGTTGGGGTCCAGGAATCTATAAACGGCGTGGTGGAGTATGGTTTCCCTTCCCCTCCCGATCCTTCGGATCGCTCGGCCGGGAATGACGCGCCTGCTTTCCCTCCCGACCTTTCGGACCGCTCGGCCGGGAATGACGCGAGCGCCCGGTAGGTGAAGACATCTCGTCGCAGCGCGGGTTCTTTTCAACCCGTCGACGCATCTCGGCGAGCGCCGAAGGTGTGTCTGCATCGACGAGAATGGCGGGATCATCGACGTCGAAAACCCGCACATCGGTGCGTCCGTGCAACAGCTTGCGAGCCCCCGCATCGCCGCCGAGTCGCGTAACCGGGGCGAAGAGCTTGCGCGCGAGAAGCACGGGGTTCCCCCATTCGCCGCGGAATGTCGGTACGATGGCGCCAAGCTCCGGCTCCTGCTCGAAGTTCTCGATCACGTAGTCGAGGGTTGCTGGCCTGATCAGGGCCATGTCGCCGAGGCAGATGAGCGCCGCATCCGCATGATCTGGCAGGGCTGCGATGCCGGCGAGGAGCGAAGTGGAAAGCCCTTCGCCGTGGCGTGGATTGTCGATGCGGATAATGTCGAGCCCGGCAAGAACAGGCGCGAGCTTCTCCGCCTCGTGGCCCGTGATGACGATGACGGGGCGCGCCCGCGACGCGAGAACGACCTCGGCCGTTCTTCGGATGAGAGGCTTGCCTGCGAGCTCGGCAACGAGCTTGTTCGTCCCCATCCGGGTCGAGCGGCCGGCGGCCAGGATGAGCGCGGCGACGCTCATGTCTTCGGCGGCTCGGCGCGCGGCTGCGGCCTCGATTTGATCTCCATGAGAAGACCGCCGACGCCCATCCCGACCACTTCGGCCCGCCCGACCGGCAACCCGGCGAGCAGGCGCTGAAGAACCCAATCGAAGCCGTTTTCCTTCGGGCTGCGCGCGCAGCCGGGCGCGCCGAGCACGGGCGCGTCGGCAAGCTCGGCGATGAGGAGAAGATTGCCCGGATCGACAGGCATGCCGAGATGCTCGATGCGCCCGCCGGCGGCCTCCACCGCGGCCGGGATGACGTCCCGCCGATCGGAAATCGCCGACGCGCCGAAGACAATCACGATGTCGGGGGAAGTCGCAAGCGCGCGACGCAGCGCGTCCGCGAGCGGCGCGATCTCGTGGGGCACGCGCTCCTCGAAGACGACAACCGCGCCGGCAGGCTCGAGGCGCTTTGACAGAATCTCCATCGTCTTCACGACGACAGAAGGCTTCAACCCGGGCAACAGCGTCGAGATCGCGGCGATACGGCGGCGCGCATAAGGGGCGATGCTGATGAGCGGCGCGCCGGCCTTCGCCATTGCTCTATCGAGCGCCTCCCGCGGCACTGCGTAAGGAATGATCTTCACCGTCGCGACCATCTCGCCCGTGCTCACCGAACGAAACGCCGGCAAAGTTGCGAAGGTGATCGCCTCATCAACGCCGTTCACGGCGTCGATGAGTGCCCGATCGAGCCGCAGTACCCCACTTGTTTGGGCGAAAAGATTGGCGCGACCGGTGAATGGCGGATCGATGCGGATGCCTTCCCCCGCAAGCTTTCGCGCGAGCATGGCCGCGGCTTCGTCCTCATGCACGTCCTCCGGATCGAGCCGTGCCGCGACGATGCCCTCGACACCCGCCGCCTCCAGCTTTTCGGCGATTTCTCGCGTGACCCGCGAGCCCTTGCGCAGGACGATCTCGCCCGCTCGCACCGCATGGGCCGAGATCGAGCCGACCGCATCCGCGAGCGCAACATGGCCGAACTTCATCTCGCGGCGACAACCTTCGGCTGAGCGCGAACCGCTTGCGTCTTGCGCAGCGCAGCAACGAGCTGCCCCAACGTCGCAAGCGCGATCTCGGCGGGTGTCGCCGCACCGATATCGAGTCCGATAGGCGCGGAAATTCGCGCGATCTGGGCCTCGCCGAAGCCGGCTTTCTGCAAACGCTCGACGCGTTTCGCATGGGTTCGCTTGGAGCCGAGCGCGCCGATGTAGAAGCAATCCGCCTCGAGCGCCGCGATGAGCGCGACGTCGTCGATCTTGGGATCATGGGTCAGGGCGACGAGCGCGGTATAGCGGTCAAGCGGATGCTGCGCGAGATAAGCGTCGGGCCAGACCGCGTGGAGAGCGACTTTGGGAAAGCGCTCGGGGCTCGCGAACGCCGTGCGCGGATCGACGATCGTCACCTCGAAATCGAGGAGCTTCGCCATGGGCGCGAGCGCCTGGCTGATGTGCACGGCGCCGGTCACCAGGATGCGCACCGGCGGCGATTGCACGGTGAGGAAATAGCGTCGGCCTTGATCCTCGACCGTGCCGCTCTTCCCCAACCTCAGCTGCTCTTGCAAGGCGTCCGAGAGCGGATCCTTCTTGAGCTGCCCGCCCTTCACGACCCGCTGCTCGCCGCTTTCGAGATCGGTGACGAGCACCGCCGCGGCGCGCTTGGCGCGTTCCGCATTGAGCGCCGAAAGAAGTGCGATCTTCATTGTGCCCTCATGGAGAACGAGGCGAGCGGCCCGAGGAGGCGAGCGGGCCCATCGAGCTCGGCACCGGCGCGCCTACGGCTCGAGCTTCTCGACATACACCTTGATGCGCCCGCCGCAAGAGAGGCCGACGCGCCACGCCGATTCATCCGCGACGCCAAACTCGAGCATCTTCGACTTGCCCGTCTCGATCACGTCCATGGCCTCGGTGACGACTTCGCCCTCGACGCAACCGCCGGAGACCGAACCGAGAAAGGACCCGTTCTCGTCGATGATGAGATGGCTGCCGACGGGGCGTGGCGCCGAGCCCCAAGTCTCGATCACCGTCGCGAGCGCGACGCCGCGATTCTCCTTCGCCCATTCCTCGGCTTTCGCGAGAATATCGCATTCGCTTGCGACCATTTGGCGCCTCCGAAACTATAGCGGAAGCCTTCCTTGCATTCCGCCATGAGGGGAATCTGTGCGATCCCATGCCCCCGTGCAAGGGCGTGTCGGCATGGCAGGTCGATCATTCGAGACACGCTCGCATTTGCTCGATATCAAAGACAATCGCGCCGCTTTGACCCGGCCATGGGCTTTGGCTAAGCCGTCCCGGACCCGATGTCGGCGCCCGCTGCCACGCCCGGCACTCAACCAGGAAAGACCAAGCTGCATGGCCAATGTGGTCGTCGTCGGCGCCCAATGGGGTGACGAGGGCAAGGGCAAGATCGTCGACTGGCTCTCCGAGCAAGCCGATGTCGTGGTACGCTTCCAGGGCGGCCACAATGCCGGCCACACGCTCGTCATCGACGGCGCGACGTACAAGCTCTCGCTCCTTCCCTCCGGCGTGGTGCGCGGCAAGCTCTCCGTCATCGGCAATGGAGTGGTGCTCGATCCGCAAGCACTGATCGACGAAATCGAGCGGCTCGAGACGCAGGGGCTAAAAGTCACGCCCGATATCCTGCGCATCGCGTCGAACGTGCCTCTCATCGTCCCGTTGCACCGCGAGCTCGACGCCGCGCGCGAAGCCTCGAATGCGGGCACACGCATCGGCACCACGAAACGCGGCATCGGCCCCGCCTATGAGGACAAGGTCGGAAGGCGCGCCATCCGTCTCATGGACCTCGCCGAGCCCGACACGCTTCCAGCCAAGGTCGAGCGCCTTCTCGCGCACCACAATGCGCTGCGGCGGGGCCTGGGAATGGAAGAAGTCGAGGCTCGCACGCTCGTCGAGGCGCTGCGAGCGATCGCCCCCAGGGTTCTGCCGTTCATGGACGCCGTTTGGCGCCTGCTCGACGATGCGCGCCGTGCCGGACGGCGCATTCTCTTCGAGGGTGCGCAGGGCGCGCTTCTCGACGTCGATCACGGCACCTATCCGTTCGTCACCTCGTCCTCGACCGTCGCGGGCGCCGCCGCCGCCGGGTGCGGGCTCGGCCCAGGCGCGATCGATTACGTGCTCGGTATTGCCAAGGCGTATACGACGCGCGTGGGGGAAGGCCCCTTCCCGACCGAGCTTCATGACGAGATGGGCGCCCGGATCGGCGAGAAGGGCCGCGAGTTCGGCGTGGTGACCGGACGAAAGCGCCGCTGCGGCTGGTTCGATGCGGTTCTCGTCCGGCAGACGGTCTCAACGAGCGGCATCGACGGCATCGCGCTCACCAAGCTCGACATTCTCGACGGTTTCGACGAGATCAAGATCTGCGTCGGCTACAAGCTCGACGGACACGAGATCGATCATCTGCCGGCGAGCGAAGGCGGCCAGGCGCGCGTCGAGCCCATCTACGAAACGTTTGAGGGGTGGTCACAATCCACCGCAGGCGCCCGTTCCTGGGTGGATCTGCCGGCCCAGGCGATCAAATATGTGCGCCGCGTCGAGGAATTGACAGGTGCGCCCGTCGCCATCCTTTCGACCAGCCCCGAGCGCAACGACACCATACTCGTGCGCAATCCATTTGAAGGTTGACTTCGGCGCCCTCGCGCCGGAAATGGTTTGCAATGATCGATTATTATCCGCTCTTGTCGCGCGCGATCGTCAATCTCGGCGATTCGGCGGGGCCGGATGTGCGTCGCGCCATTTATGACCGGGCGCGCACGGCATTGCGCTCGCAGCTCGAGGAAATGGATCCGCCGCTCCCGCAAGATCAGATCGAGCGCGAGCGCGCGCAGCTCGAGGCTGTCATCGCACGCCTCGAGATGGAGGCGCGTGCGCGCTTGAGGCCCGCGGCCAAGCTGCCGCTGCGTTACCAAAAAGCATCTCATGCATCGTCACCCGAGGAGGGCGCGCAGGGAGAAGCTTCGGCCGACACCATCGAGCCGGTTCCGGACGCTCCCCACGCGAGCGACGAGGCGCTCCACCTCGATCGAGCCTCCTCGCATGGGCCGGCCGCGGAGCCGTCCGAACTCCACGTTTCGGACGGGCGTCCCCCCTGGTTCGCCGGTTGGGGCGTGCTTGCCGTCGGTGTCGCCGCCGTGCTGATCATCGGCTCGCTTGCCGGCCTCGCTTATGTGATGCGCGATCAGATCGATCCGGTGCGGCGCGAGCAGGCCGAGCAAGCGGCTGCCGCAAATCCGGTCTCGGCGCGCCCGGCGGAGCCGGAGGCAAAAAACCCGGCGCGGCTCGGCGGCCCCGCGAGCCGGCCAGCCTCATCACCGCCATCCGCACCCTCAGCGGCTCCCGCGCCTGCGGCGGCGACGCCGGCCGTCGCGACCTCCGCCGCGCCTTCGGCGGCGGTCCCGACCGAGCCGAACGGCTCGCAGTCGATTCCGATCGCCCAGCGAGCAACCCTTTTCCTCGAGGTCGCCGGCGGGACCGATCAGTCGCCCCGCACGGTCGCCGGCCGCGTGATCTGGAGCTTCGAGAACCTGCCCTCGAATCCAGGCCAGCCCCTCGATCCCGCCCTCGTCGGCGCGGTCGACATTCCGGATGCGGGGATCACCTTGCGCATGCAAGTGACGCGCAATCACGACGGCTCCTTGCCCGCCTCCCATCTCGTCGGCCTCGTGTTCACGACGAAGGATTCGAACGTGAAGGATATCTCCCCGGTACTGATGAAGACCGCCGAAACCGATCCCGGCACGGCCTTGGCCGGCATCCAGCAGCCTCTTGGGCCCAATCTCTTCATCATGGCATTATCGGCCGCCGACGCGGACGTCGCCAAGAATTTCGACCTGCTGACCAGGCGCGAATGGGTGGAGGTCCAGTTTCGGCTCGCCGATCAGCGCCGGGGCGCTGTCGTCTTTGACAAAGGGATTTCGGGCAATCGTGCCCTCCTGACCGCCATCGACGCCTGGAAATAGAGGGGGTGATACGCAATGGTTTAAGCCAAGCGCGTGTCGCTCCCGTCCGAGCCTTGCCGGGTGTAAAACGCAGGGGTCGCGGTCTCCTTATGAAACCGGCAAGGCTGGCCGTGCGAGCTCGCGCTTGGCATAGGCCGTCTTCACGGCGTTTTGTACCTTCTCGAAAGCGCGCACCTCGATCTGGCGAACGCGCTCGCGCGACACGCCGAACTCCGTCGAGAGATCCTCGAGCGTCATTGGCTCCTCGGCCAGGCGTCTCGCCTCGAAAATGCGCCGCTCGCGCGCGTTGAGGACTGAAAGCGCGTCGATCAGCGCATCGTGCCGGTTCGAGGCTTCCTGTGCCTCCACGAGCTTGTGCTCCTGATTGTCCTCGTCATCCACGAGCCAATCCTGCCACTCGCCCTCGCCCTGCTCGCGCAAGGGCGCGTTGAGCGAAGCGTCGCCTCCGAGTCGGCGGTTCATGTCGACAACGTCCTGCTCGGTGACGCCGAGCTTCGTCGCGATTTGTTTCACCTGGTCGGGACGCAGATCGCCCTCGTCGAGCGCCGAGATGCGGCTCTTGGCGCGCCGCAAGTTGAAGAAAAGCTTCTTTTGGTTGGCCGTCGTGCCCATTTTCACAAGCGACCAGGAACGCAGGATGTATTCCTGAATAGATGCCTTGATCCACCACATCGCATAGGTCGCGAGCCTGAAGCCGCGTTCCGGCTCGAAGCGCTTCACCGCTTGCATGAGCCCGACATTGCCTTCCGACACAACCTCGGACATGGGAAGGCCATAGCCGCGATAGCCCATCGCGATCTTGGCGACGAGGCGCAAATGGGAGGTCACGAGCTGATGGGCGGCTTCCCGGTCGCCATGCTCGCGCCAACGCTTGGCCAGCATGTATTCCTGCTGGGGCTCAAGCATCGGAAACTTTTTGATCTCGTCGAGATAGCGGGCAAGGCCGCCTTCTGACGACAGAATGGGCAGTGCGGCAGATGCCATCACTTGTGACTCCTTGGAAAGCCCCCGAGGATCGGCGAGCTGACGATGGCCCAAAGGCACCACCAGCTATAGGATATACCGAAAAATCGTGGCGAAAATGGACATTCGGTCGCGGCGAACCCCTATTCGGAAGGGTTAGCAAGACCCCGGAGGGCCCTTTCAAGCGCTTCAAGAGCGGGTGGTAACCTGCTCGTAAATCGCAACTTCTTCCCGGTCGTCGGATGGGCAAAACCGAGGAGAGATGCGTGCAGCGCTTGGCGGTCAAGCGCCCGCAAAGCCGCCTGTGAGGCCTCGTCGAGCTTATTCATCTTGGTGCGAAAGCCACCGCCATAGACAGCATCGCCCAAAAGCGGATGGCCGAGCGAGGACAGATGCACGCGAATCTGGTGTGTGCGTCCGGTCTCGAGCCGGCAGCGTATTCGGCTCACGAGCGGATCGGAACTGCGGGGAGGAAAACTCTCCTCGACATATAAGTGCGTGAGTGCCTCTTTTCCACGCCCCTTCGGGACCACGGCCATGCGTTCGCGATTGCGCGGCGAGCGCCCGATCGGGCGGTCGACGACCATGACGTCCGCTCGCGGACGCCCCCAGACGAAGGCTTGATATTCCCTTTCGAGGGTTCCCTCACGTCCGTGATCGGCAAATTGCTCGGCGAGGCCTCGATGCGCCTGGTCGGTCTTGGCGACGACAATCACGCCCGACGTATCCTTGTCGAGACGATGCACGATGCCCGGACGCTTCACGCCGCCGATGCCCGAAAGGCTCTCTCCGCAATGGGCGATGAGCGCATTCACCAATGTGCCGTCGGCATGGCCCGCCGCGGGATGCACGACGAGGCCGGCGGGCTTGTCGATGACGACGATCTGCGAATCCTCGTAGAGGATCGACAACGCAATGTCTTGGCCCCGCGGCTCTGGAGACACTGCTTCCGGGATTGCAAGTGCGATCTTCTCTCCGCCCCTGAGCCTCACCGATGGGTCCGTGGTCGTGATCTCGCCGATTCGCACCGCGCCTTCACGAATGAGGGCTTGCAGCCTCGCGCGGCTGAAATCCGCGAAATTCAACGCGAGCACGCGGTCGAGCCGTTCCCCGCGCGCATCCTCGGATGCAATCATGGACAGGATGGTCATCGGAGACTCTCTTCAGCTTTTCCGCGGCCTTTCGCTCGCGTCATGGCGCGATGGAACGCGGGAACGCTGCTTGTTGCGACTTTACTCGCGCGCGCCCGACGATATTCTCCTCGAGCGACCGCAAAAGGTCTGTCGCGCCTGCAAGGGAAGCGGGATACCGGGGAGGAAGCATGGCGCTTCTCGAGCTTGACGGCATCGCCAAGCATTTCGGGGCCATCGAGGCGCTGAAGGGCGTCGACATGCGCTTGGAAGGCGGCGAGGTGGTCGGGCTGATGGGCGACAACGGCGCCGGCAAATCGACGCTCGTCAAGATCATCGCCGGGAATTTTCCTCCCTCCGAAGGCGAGATCCGTATGGGCGGGGCAGTCAAAAATTTCCATAAGCCGGTCGATGCGAGAGCCGAGGGGATCGAGGTCGTCTATCAGGATCTCGCGCTGTGCAATAATCTCACCGCCGCCGCCAACGTGTTCCTCGGGCGCGAGTTGAAGCGGCGTCTCGGCCCTTTTCGCATCCTCGATTATCCGGCCATGTATGCGCGCGCCGCGGAGCTCTTCAAGGAGCTGAAGTCGGAGACGCGCCCTCGCGATCTCGTGAAGCAGATGTCGGGCGGCCAGCGCCAGGCGGTGGCGATCGCGCGGACGCGCCTCACCGACGCAAGGATCGTGCTCATGGACGAGCCGACGGCCGCGATCAGCGTGCGCCAGGTCGCCGAGGTGCTGGATCTCATTCGCCGCTTGAAGGACCAGGGGATCGCCGTCGTTCTCATCAGCCATCGCATGCCCGACGTGTTTGCGGTGAGCGATAGGGTCGTCGTCATGCGGCGCGGCGCGAAGGTCGCCGACAAACCCATCGCCCGAACTTCACCCGAAGAGGTGACCGGGCTCATCACCGGCGCCATCCGCACCGCTTGAAATCAACCGGCACGAGAGGCCGTCATATCGATGCTCACCCAGTCGACCGCGACCCCAACCGTTGCGAGCCATGCGGCCGTCGAGGAGGTGACGCACCTTCGCGAGCGCAGCCTGCGCCAAAAGATGCTGACGAGCCAGTCCTTCTGGGTGACGGTCGCGGTGCTTGCCATCATCATCGTGATGACGCTCTACCAGCCCGCCGCCTTCGCCTCGGCCGACAACTTCTTCAACATCACGCGCAACTTCGCCTTTATCGGCATCATGGCGCTCGGAATGACGGCGGTCATTCTGACAGGCGGGATCGATCTCTCGGTCGGCTCGATCATGGGTCTCGTCGGCGTGGTCTGCGGCCTCTTGCTGCAAGCCGGGCATCATTGGGCCCTGGCGATCGGAGCCGCGCTTCTCGCGGGAGCCGCGGCGGGCGCCGCCAACGGCGTTCTCATCGCCTATGTCGGCCTGCCGAGCTTTGTCGTCACGCTCGGCATGCTCTCGATTGCACGCTCGCTCGCGATCGTGCTTTCGCAAAACAAGATCATCTACCAGCTCGGGCCTTATGGCGACGCCTTCGACGCGATCGGCGGCGGCGATATGCTCGGTGTCGCCAATCCGGTGTGGCTCCTCGTCGTCATGGCGCTCGTCTTCGGCTATGTCTTCAATTTCACGGCTTGGGGACGCTACCTGTTCGCCATCGGCGGCAATGAGAATGCCTCGCGCCTCACCGGCGTGCCGGTGAAGCGCATCAAGCTCGAGGCCTATGTGGTCTCCGGCGTCACGGCGGCGATCGCCTCGGTGATGATCGTCGGCTGGCAAGGCTCCGCCATCAACGCGCTCGGCACCGGATACGAGCTTCGCGTCATCGCCTCCACCGTGATCGGCGGGGCGAGCCTCATCGGCGGAGAAGGCGGCGCCTTCGGCGCCGTGATGGGGGCGGCTCTCATCGAGGTGATCCGCAACAGTCTCCTGATGGCCGGGGTCGACTCCAATTGGCAAGGTACATTCGTTGGGCTATTCATAGTATTGGCGGTTCTGCTTCAGCGAATTCGCCAGCGGCCCGCCGAATGAAGCGCGCCCTCGCCCATCACGAAACATTTCCGGGAGGATCCGACATGCGAAAGCTCCTTGGTGTCGTCGCCGTATCGGCCTTGGCGATCGCGGCCGCCGCGTCAAGCCACGCGCAAGGCAAGAAATACGTCTTCGCGCTCGTGCCGAAAAACATGAACAACCCCTTTTTCGATCAGGCGCGTGACGGCTGCAAGAAGGCCGAGACGGAATCCAAGGGTGCGCTCGAATGCATGTATATCGGACCTGGCGAACACGGCGGCGGTGAAGAGCAGGTGCAGGTCGTGGACGACCTCATCGCCAAGAAAGTCGACGGCATCGCCGTTTCGGCCTCGAACGCTGCCGCGATGGGCAAGGCGCTCGAGGGCGCGAAGAAGGCCGGAATTCCCGTTCTGACCTGGGACAGCGACCTCCTCGACAAGGATAAGAGCCTGCGCATCGCCTATGTCGGCACGCACAACTACGACATCGGCGTCAATCTCGCGAAGCAGGTTCAGGAGATCAAGCCGAAGGGCGGCGTGATCTGCATCCAATCGGGCGGTGCTGCCGCCGCGAACCACAACGAGCGCATGCAAGGCATCCGCGACACGCTCGCCGGAAAGAAATCCGCGGCGGCGCCCGGCGAACGGCTCACCGGCCAGAATGGCTGGAAAGAGGCGGATGGATGCCCGCTCTACACCGATGATGATTTCCCGCGCTCGGTGCAGCAGATGGAAGACATCCTCGGCAAATATCCGACGCTCGATGCGTTCGTGCCGACGGGCGGTTTTCCTCAATTCATTCCACAGGCCTATCGCAAGGTGGCCGAGAAATATAAGTCTCGGATTCAGGACGGGTCACTGGCGCTCGTCGTCGCCGACACGCTTCCAGTGCAGATGGACCTCCTCAAGGCAGGCTTGTCCGACGGACAGGTCGGGCAGCGGCCCTTCGAGATGGGTTACAAGAGCATGATGTTCTTGAAGGACGTCAAGGACGGCAAGCCGGCACCCTCCGACCCTACCTATACGGGGCTCGATGTCTGCAATGCGAAGAACGCGTCGACTTGCGTGGGCGGGGGAAGTTGAGCGTCGGCGCGCGCCGCTGATTTGACGGGCGCTGTTTGCGGCTCATGCCCGCATCAGGTGGCCTTGATGCGGGCAGCATCGTCTGCGCTCTTTTCGCAAAAACGCGCGAACCGGGAAACCAGATTCCCGACGCAGGCCCGTGACAGGACTGAATCCCCGCCTTTGCGGTGATGAGCGGGGAGGGTTGCGCACTGCAACCTTCGCTCAACGCCTTTTGAATAGGCGCTCGATTTCGGCAAGCTTGAGTGTGATGAAGGTCGGGCGTCCGTGATTGCAGACCTCGGCGCCGGGCGTCGCCTCCATCTGGCGCAAAAGCGCGTCCATCTCCTCGGCGCGCAAGCGACGGCCCGAGCGCACGGAGCCATGGCAGGCCATGGTGGCGAGCACATGATCGAGCTTGCGTTCGAGCGCGCTCGCGGTTCCCCACTCCTCGAAGCTGTCGACAAGATCGGTGATCAACTGGCGAAGCTTGCCTGAAGCAAGCGCGGCCGGTGCTTCGCGAACGGCGATCGCGCCGGGACCGAACGGCTCGATCACAAGGCCGAGCTCCTCGAGAAGCTGTCCTTGTTCGAGAAGCCTGGCGCAATCTGAAGGGTCGAGATCGACGATTTCGGGCGTCAGCATGATCTGACGTTCGATGCCTCGCGTCGATCTTTCCCGCTTCAGCCGCTCATAGACGAGGCGCTCATGGGCCGCATGCTGGTCGACAATGACGAGGCCGTCGCGCGTCTGCGCGATGATGTAGTTCTCGTGGAGCTGGGCGCGCGCGGCACCGAGCGGAAAGGCTTCGGCTTCGGTCGCACTGTCCGGTTCGGGCGCTTGCGGCTCGACGGCGCCCGATGGGCGAGAGGCGTAATCGAAACTCTCCTGCCCTTCCGCAAAGCCGAGTGCGCGCCCCGCATTGGCGCCTGCGCGCTCGCCCGAGACGTGCTCGATCGGCGCGAAGGCGTCGTTGTTCCAGCCGGCCTCGCGATAAGATGTCCTGCCGAAGGCGCCACCCGCCCCAAAGGCCGCGATGGCGCGCTCGCTCGCCTGGGTGACCGGGCGAATGCCGGCTCCGCGCAAGGCATCACCGATCGCCGAAACGACTAGCGCGCGCACGAGGCCAGCCTCGCGGAAGCGCACCTCCGCCTTCGCGGGATGCACATTTACGTCGACCGCACGCGCGTCGATCTCGAGATAAAGCGCGATCGCGGGGTAGCGGCCGGCCGGCAATAGATCCGCGTAGGCGCCGCGCACCGCTCCCGTGAGCAGCTTGTCGCGTACCGGCCGCCCGTTCACGAAGAGATGGATGGCACCCGCGCTCGCCCGGGTGTAGGCGGGCAAGCCGGCAAAGCCCTTGATCGAGAGCCCCTCGCGCTGAAGCTCGAGAGCGACGCTGTTCTCACGAAACTCGCGGCCCATCACCTCCGCGACCCGACGAGCAAAGCCGTCCGGCCCCTCTCCAACATGTTGATAATCGAGAGCCGCGACACCGTCTCCCGAAAGCGTGAAACGCGTATTCGCATGCGCCATCGCGAGGCGCTTCACCACCTCCGCGACGGCGCTGGCCTCCGCGCGGTCGCCTTTCAGGAATTTGAGCCGCGCCGGTACGGCCGCGAACAAGTCTCGCACCTCGACCGTTGTGCCGCGCGCACGAGCCGCCGGACGCGGCGGGCGAACGCTTCCAGCGTCGACGGAAATGGCGTGGGCGGTACTTTCGGCCTCGTTCCGCGAGACGATCTCCAGACGAGACACGGCCGCGATCGAAGGCAAAGCCTCGCCGCGAAAGCCGAACGTCGAAATAGCGAAGAGATCCTCGTCGGGAATCTTCGACGTGGCATGACGCTCGACCGACAAGACGAGATCGTCGGCATTCATCCCGCTGCCGTCATCCCACACCCGGATGAGGCGGCGCCCGCCAGCGTCAATGACGATGTCGACGCGTGTCGCCCCGGCATCGAGCGCGTTCTCGACGAGCTCCTTCACGGCCGCAGCCGGCCGCTCGATCACTTCGCCGGCGGCAATGCGATCCACGAGAACGGGGTCGAGGCGACGAATCGGCATGATGCGCAAGACCGCTATAGCGCAGGAAGCGGCCGGAGGGGAGCTTGGCGAGACGCGTAATTTCCGCTTTCCGCGAGATCGAGCCTAGACGGGCTGACCGACGATGACGATCAACATGCGCTTCGTGTCAAGGAGACGTTTCGCGACCCTCGCAATATCGCGAGCCTCAACCGCGGCGATCTCTTCGTTTCGGTGCTTGAAGTAGTCCATGCCGAGATCGTCGAGCTGCGCCTGCAGGAGCTCGCGCGCGATCTTAGTCGAAGTATCGAATCTGAGCGCATATGACCCGGTGAGGTATTTCTTCGCTTTCTCGAGCTCGTCGGCGGAAACATCGTCACGCGAAAGCGCCTTGATCTCGGCCGTGATCACCGAAATCGATTCATAAGCGCGCTCGTTCTTCGTCGAAGTCGCGCCGGCGAGAATGGGACCGTGCTTGAAAGGCGAAAGGCTCGAATACACCGAATAGGCGAGGCCACGCTTCTCGCGAACCTCCGTCCAAAGCCTGGACGTGAAGCTCCCACCTCCGAGAATATGGTTCATCACCACGGCGGGCACGTAATCCTTGTCGTTGCGCGCAAGCCCCGGCAACCCGAAGACGATCACAGACTGCGGGATCGGCAGATCGATGTTGCGCTTCTCCCCTCCCCTCACCACCCGGTGCTCGACGAGAGCGAGCTCGCCGCGAGAAGGCAGATCGGCGAAAACGCGGTCAAGCTCCTCGGCAAGCACCCGCTCATCGATATCGCCGACAACCGCGATCTTGAGCTCCGCACGCGCAAAGGCCTTGGCTCGATAGGCCTCGAGATCGTCGCGGGTGATTTGCGGGACTGTTTCGAGCGTGCCCTTCTGCGGCAAACCGTAGGGGTGATCTGGAAAACCGGCCGCCGCAAAAGCATTGCGCGCGATCGCGTTCGGCTCATTGGCCTCGTGACGCAGCTCCGATAGGGCTTGTGCCTTCACCCGCAGCATCGCCTCGGGCTCAAAGCGTGGCTCGTGCAAGGAGAGCCGCAAGAGCTCGAAAGCCTCGTCGCGATATTGGGTGAGCGTCTTGAGAGTACCGGTGAAATAATCGCGGCCGGCATCAAAATTGAGATCGATCGCGAGATCTTCGAGCCTTTGATGAAAGGCGATGGAATCGTAAGGGCCCGCGCCCTCGTCGAGCATGCCCGACATGAGATAAGCGACGCCTGGTTTGCCTTGCGGGTCTTGTGAGGATCCGCCGGTGAAAGCGAATTGAACCGCTACGAGTGGGTTGGCGTGATCCTCGACGAGCCAGGCCTCGACGCCTCGCGGCGAAACCACCTTGCGGGCCGAGGTGGCGCGCGCCGGGGCCGATGTCGCCACGATCGTTTTGGCGGTCATGACGCGGTCCCGGTCAAATAGCCGGTGACCGAACGCTTTTTCTCGAGCCAGCGAAACGCCTCTTTCACCTCCTCGCCCGACACGCGCTCGATGAGCCGCGGCCATTCGATGACCTGCGCCGCCGTGAGCCCGGTCGTGAGCGCGGCGCCGAAATTGCGCGCCAGCGCCGATTGGCTGTCGCGCTGATAGATCGCGTCCGCGACGAGCCGCGTCTTGGCGCGCTTGAGCTCGGCGTCGGAAAAGCCGCCTTGGGCCATTTCGGCAAGCACCTCGTCGAGCGCGGCCTCGAGCTGCTCGAGCGAGACCTCTTGCGCCGGCACGGCGTAGATGCCGAAGAGGTGATCATCGAGCGCGGTCCCCGCGTACCAGGCGCTCGCCGAAACGGCGAGCTTGCGTTCGAGCACGAGGCGCTGGTTCAGCCTTCCGGTCGATTGCGCGCCCATTGCCTGCGCCAAGACGTCGAGGGCCTCCGCCTCGCCCGGTTTTGCCGTGGCATAGGAAGGCGCAAGATACATGCGCTGGAGCAAAGGTTGCTCGACGCGTCGATCCGAGAGCACCACTTTGCGCGCCGCCACCGGCTGCGGCTCCTTGGCCCGCATACGCAAGGGAAGATCGGGCGTGGGCAAAGCCTTCCCGTAAGTGTCCTCGGCGAGCGCCTTGACCTCGGCAGGCTCGACATCTCCGGCGACGACCAAGATCGCATTGTTGGGCGCATAGAACCGCTGATAAAAGGCGAGCGCATCGGCGCGATTGAGCGCCTCGATCTCCGGCTTCCAGCCGATGATCGGCGCGCCATAAGGATGGTTCACGAACGCCGTGGCCGTCATCGCCTCGCCGAGCTGGGAGACAGGCACCGAATCGGTGCGCATGCGCCGCTCCTCGAGCACGACCTCGCGCTCGGGATCGACGATCGCATCCGTGAGGACGAGGCCGCGCATGCGATCGGCCTCGAATTCCATCATGGTGCGCAGATGCTCCTTGGCGACCCGCTGAAAATAGGCGGTGTAGTCGCTGGACGTGAAGGCGTTCTCCTCACCGCCGAGTTCCGCCACGGTCCTCGAGAATTCGCCCTCCGGATGGGCTTTCGTCCCCTTGAACATGAGATGCTCGAGGAAATGCGCAATTCCGGTTTTTCCGCGCGGCTCATCGGCGGCACCGGCCCGGTACCAGATCATGTGGGTGACGACGGGTGTGCGGTGGTCCGGGATCACGACCACATCGAGCCCATTGGGCAGACCGAATTGGCTGATCGTGACGGCTCCTTCGGCCCCGCCATTGCCCTTGGCTCCCGCCAAGACCAAGCCTGCGGACACCATCTTGGCCATCACCATACCTTGTCCATTAGAGTTTCGAGGAAGGCTGAACACGTGATCGGCCGAAATGGCAAGCTTGGGCCTTCGAGATCACGCGTCAATCATCGGTTGCTTCAATATAGTGAGCCTTGCCCGCCGCTTCACCCGCCCTTCGGCCAAGCTCCGCACCGAAAAAGGAATTCGCACCCCTGTTGCCAAGCCGCAGTGTTGGAAAGCCCCAGTCTTGGAAAGCCGCAGTCTTGGAAACGAATTTGAAAACGAAACGATGGTCGATTTCAAGGAGCACGCCGCAACAGCTTCGCGCAGGATGCTCCTTCATTCAGAGACGCTCTCGGGGGGAAGCTCTGACAGCCCGCTGACGGCCTCCGTCAGCCTGCGGACCTGGCAGGTTTTGGCTTAACGCGGAGCTGTCCCAGCTAAGCTGCTCTTTTGACCGGCAAGGTTCTCCTCCCCGTCCAGGAGCGGAGTGCTTATCCCGCAGGATCACTGATCCCTGTCATAGCTGCCTTTTTGCCGATCCGACTGTTCCTTGACGAACGCCAACGGATCGCCGCCCTCAGCCGCCTTGTCGGTTTTGACGGGGGCGCCATACTGCTTCTTGAACGCAGCCTTGTCGGACGGCTTGCGATATCCGGCCGGAGGATCGGTGAGATATTTCCGCTTGGGCTCATAGCCCGGGCGGATCTCGTCTTGGGCCTCGGGGTCGTGCGAGGCGAATTGCTGCCCCTGCGCCCGGATCACGCTGTTGGGAATGAAGCCGTTCTCGTTTTGGCGGTTCGTGTCGTAATAGGTGCCGGGAGGTCCGGCGGGCTGGACCGGCGCGCTTGAGGATTTTCCGGCGAGCACTTGCCAGATGGAGAGGCGCGTCTCGTCTCCGCCATTGTCCCCGCCTTGGCGCCGGACAACGGGCTTGGCCTCCTCGGCCTTTTCCTTGAGCTTCGCCGCCACATCCGGGTCCGTCGGCCACTCCGGGTTATGCGCCGAGGCTTGTTGGGCCGGCGGCGGCAAATCCATATTCTTCGGCACGACGAGCGGTGCGCGCTCATGATACTCGATCGGGTCGCGATCCGGCGCGATGATGCCAAGCGTGGTGAGAGCTCCCTTGAAAGGGGTGTCGCTCAAGATTTGGGCGGAGGCCGGGTTTTCCGCAATCGCCATTCCCGCAGCCGCGAGAACAAGCCCCAAAACCCGCCGATGAAACGCGTTCGCTCGCATGAAAGCCCTCATCCTCCATCGAATTGAGGTCCGCCGAAATACAAATCACCTGCGGCGGAAGCAAGGCGGCATTCTACCCTGACTTGCCGGCTTGTTCCAGCACCTTGAGGGAAGTGAACGGGTGAATGGTGAACCGTGAAGAGTGAAACGAGAAAAGGGGTTGAAGGGTGAAAAGGGGATGGCCCTCACGGTGCGCCCCATTTCGCCCTCGCTATTCGCTTTTCACGGTTGCGTGCAGTTTTTCCTCGTTTTCCTCCTTGGCAAGGAAGGATTCGAGGAGGAGCAGAATCACGCCGAGCGAAATCGCGGCATCGGCGAGATTGAAGGAATAGGGAAAGTCCAGCCAAGGTATGGCGCCGCCATGCAGGTGCAGGAAATCGATCACGGCACCGTACACAATTCGATCCAGCGCGTTTCCGAGCGCCCCTCCGGCGATGAGACCGAGGGCGGCGCCCATCAGCAAAGACTTCGTGCGGGCGAGCCAAATTCCGATCAGGACGACGGCCGCGAGCGCGAGCGCGACCAAGAGCCAGCGGCCGATTTCGCTATGCTGCTGAAACAAACCGTAGGAAATGCCGCGATTCCAGACGAAAGAAACGTCGAGGAACGGCAAAATCCGCAATTGCGCCCCTTCAGGAAGCCCGAGCACCCGCAAAAGGTAGAAGTTACAAGCCTGGTCCAAAAGTACCGTCGCGAGCGCGAGCGCGATACCGATCCGCCAGGGGGCGTTTCGTCCACCTTTCGTCACGCGACTTGCCCTTGGAAGATGGACGTGCCCGCGCTCGGCGGCATTCTTCCCAGCGCGCGTTTCGCATCGAGCACGTCGCGGCGCATCTGTGCGACGAGCGCCTCCACGCTCTCGAATTTCTCTTCGCCGCGAAGCCAGTCCACGAATTCCACGATGAGGGATTTTCCGTATAAGTCGCCGTCGAAGTCTAATAAAAACACCTCCAGAAGCGGCGCACCGTTGTCGAAAGTGGGGCGACGGCCGAAGCTCGCGACGCCTTGGCGCGCCAGCCCATCGACAAGCGCGCGCACCGCGTAAATGCCGTGCCGCAATCGGCACGACGGATCAAGGCGAAGATTGGCGGTCGGAAACCCAAGCGATCGTCCGCGCTTCTCGCCATGGCGCACTTCGCCCATCACGAACCAGCGGTGCCCCAAGAGCTCACTCGCGCGTGCGACGTCGCCGGCCTCCAGCGCCGCTCGCACGGCGCTCGAGGAAACGCGCAAGGCCTCGCTCGTCGCGACTTCGGGGAGGACCTCGACATGGAAACCACGTCGCGCCCCCTCTTGCGCGAGGAGCTCGGCTGTTCCCTCACGCCGCGCTCCGAAACGGAAATCCTTGCCGATGACCACGGCCGCAACGTTGAGCCGCGCCACGAGCCATTCCTCGACGAAGGAGGTGGCCGACGTCCTCGCCGTCTCGGCATCGAAGCCGAGCACGATCAAGGCATCAAGGCCAAGCGTTTCCGCAATCAGAATCTTTTCCGCGAGAGGTGTCAAACGAAACACCGGCGTATCAGGGCGAAAGAAATCACGCGGATGAGGCTCGAAGGTCAAGATCGCGCCAGGACGGCCGAGCCGACGCGAAAGCGCAAGCGTCTTGTCGATCACCGCACGATGTCCGCGGTGCAGACCATCGAAATTGCCGATGGCCACGACGGGTCGCGACAGCTCGCTCGCCAAGTAGCGCGGGTCACGAAGGACGGCGAGGTTCGGCATGGCGCTTAAAGGGGGGCCTTCACCAGCGCAGCTCGCCGATGACCGCGTCAGGTTGCCCGGGCGCGTCGGCGAGCAGGCGCTCGAGGGCGGCGCGCAGGAGCACGCCTTTCGGCATCAGCTCTTTGGCATGAATCCCCTTGGCGACGAGAAGCGAGCGCGCGCCGATCGCGTGCGCGCCGGCGATGTCGGTTCGGGGCGCGTCGCCGATCGCGAGCACGCGCGCGGGGCTGACTTGGCGGCCCCGGCGCTTGCCGGCTTTTGCAAACGCCAGCTCGTAAATCGGCCGGTGCGGTTTTCCGGCGTAAAGCACCTTGCCGCCGAGGCTCTCATAAAGCGCGGCGAGCGATCCCGCGCAAAGGACGAGTTCATCGCCCCTTTCGACGACGAGATCCGGATTGGCGCAGACGAATTCGACGCCGCGGCTCGCAAATCCGCTCAAGAGCTCGCGGAAGGGGTCCGCGGACCGCACATCTTCAGGCATCGGCCCGGTGCAGAGGAAATATTGCGCTTCGTTCGCGGCAACCCGCGGCGCGTCAAGCGCCTCGAAAAGGTGGAAATCGCGCTCGGGTCCCATGTGGAACAACGGCACGCCAGGGCGCGATGCGACGACCTCGCGCGTAAGGTCCCCCGAAGTCACGAGATCGTCGAAGGCTTCACGCGCGACGCCAAGCTGGGCCAAGCGCCTCTCGACTGCCCGATGAGGGCGCGGTGCGTTCGAGATGAGGATCACGGTGCCGCCTCGCGTGCGAAAGCGGCGGAGCGCATCGGCGGCTTCGGGATAAGCTTCGACGCCGTTGTGGAGCACCCCCCAGACATCGCAAAGAATGACGTCGAAATCGCTTGCGAGGGTGCTCAATCCCTCGATGACGGGCGGGGCATAGCTTGTCTGCGGCAAAGGGGCCTCCGCCGAGGTTCCAGGAAGGGCCTTTGCGCTAAAGATCGCGCCGCTTGGCGTCAAGGCGCTCAGGTCCGCGGGCCGGTGTCCAAAATATCCGGACAGCGCGCAAGCCTGGACCCGTCGCCGCGCGGTATTTGACAGGCGCCGCGCGTAAGCTATGGTATTCGTTCGTGCCGCCCGAAGGGCGGCGATTTCATTTGTGGCACTAGGGCGCATCATCGCGAGGCGCTCGCCTTGCATGGGAGGATAGTCGTGACGACGTCAGCATTATTGCCGACATTCGCGCGTGCGGACCTCTCGTTCGAGCGAGGCGAGGGGTCGTGGCTTTTCGACACGCGTGGAGATGCCTATCTCGACGCGGGCGGCGGAATCGCGGTGAATTCGCTAGGCCACGCCCACCCCCATCTCGTGGGCGCGCTCGTCGAGCAGGCGCAAAAGGTCTGGCATGTCTCCAATCTGATGCGCATCCCGGGCGGAGAGCGCCTTGCCGAACGGCTCGTCGAGGCGAGTTTCGCGGACAAGGTTTTTTTCGTGAATTCGGGCGCGGAGGCGAACGAGTGCGCCATCAAGATGGCACGCAAATTCCACGCCCATGGCGGCCATCCGGAACGCTATCGCATTCTCACTTTCGAGGGCGCCTTCCACGGGCGCACCCTGGCCACCATCGCGGCAGGTGGGCAGCAAAAATACATCGACGGCTTTGGGCCCAAGGTCGAGGGTTTCGACCAGGTGAGCATCGGTGACAAGGCCGCGATCGAAAAATGGATCGGGCCGGAGAGCGCAGCCTTCATGATCGAGCCGATCATGGCGGAAGGCGGCGTACGGGTCGTCAACCCACAAACGCTGCGTCATTTGCGCGAGCTTGCGGACAAGCACGGCCTCATGCTGATTTTCGACGAGGTCCAGACGGGCGTCGGCCGTTCCGGGCGCTTCTTCGCGCATGAGAAGGTCGGCGTCACGCCCGACATCCTCTCCGTCGCCAAAGGGATCGGGGGCGGTTTTCCGCTCGGCGCCTGCCTTGCGACGGAATACGCCGCGCGCGGCATGACGGTGGGCACGCACGGCACCACCTTCGGCGGAAACCCGCTCGCCATGGCTTGCGGCAATGCCGTGCTCGACGTGGTCCTGGCTCCAGGTTTCCTCGGGGAGGTCGAGCGCAAGGCCCTCCTCTTGAAGCAGCGGCTCGCGGAGCTCAGGGATCGTCATCCCGGAGTGATCGCCGAGATACGCGGCGATGGACTCTTGATCGGGCTTCGCCTCGAGACTCCGAATACGGAGTTCACAAACGCGGCGCGTGCCGAGAAGCTCCTCGTCGTGCCGGCCGGCGACAACACCGTGCGGCTTCTGCCGCCGCTTACCATCACTGATGACGAGATCGGCGAGGTGATCCGCAGGCTCGCCGCTGCCGCGACCCGCATCGAAGAGGCGACGCCTCGCCGAGCGGCGGAGTGAGCGGACGTGCCATGTCTCTTCCGCGCCATTTTCTCGACCTTTCCGATTTTACCGCAAGGGACCTGAGAGGTCTCATCGAGCGCGCCCGCGCCATGAAGGCGGGCTTCAAGCGAGGCGAGGCACCGCGCGAGCGGCCGCTCGCTGGGAAGGTGCTCGCCATGGTCTTCGACAAGCCCTCGACGCGCACGCGCGTGTCCTTCGACGTCGGCATGCGCCAGCTCGGCGGCGACACCATCATGCTCACCGGCAAGGAGATGCAGCTCGGCCGAGGCGAATCGATCGCCGATACTGCACGCGTGCTGTCGCGCTATGTCGACGCGATCATGATCCGCATGCTGGATCACGCCGCCATGCGCGAGCTTGCCGCGAACGCCACCGTGCCGGTGATCAACGGCCTCTCGAAAATGTCCCACCCCTGTCAGGTGATGGCCGATGTGATGACGTTCGAGGAGCGCAAGGGGCCGATCGCCGGGCGCACCATCGCTTGGTCGGGCGATGCCAACAACGTGCTCGGCTCCTGGGTGCACGCCGCCTCGCGCTTCGATTTCGACCTGCGCATTGCGACGCCACCCGAATTGAGCGTCCGGGAAGAGCTCAGCGCCTGGGCGCGCGAGAACGGCGCGCGGATTACACTCACCGGTGACCCTTTCGAGGCCGTGGAAGGCTCCGATTGCGTGGTGACGGATTGCTGGGTTTCCATGGGCGACGAGGATGAGGGGCGCCGCCACAACCTGCTGCAGCGCTATCAGGTGAACGACAGGCTGATGCGGGCGGCGGACAAGGACGCGATCTTCATGCACTGCCTGCCCGCGCATCGCGGCGAAGAGGTCACCGACGAGGTTATCGACGGCGCGCAATCGGTGGTCTTCGATGAGGCCGAGAACCGGCTCCATGCCCAAAAGGGCATCCTTGCCTGGTGCCTGGGAGCGACGGCACGATGAGCTCACCCTCCACCATGGAGGGGGCGCCTGATCCATATGGAGCCGCGAGCGACCGCATCCTCCCCTTCTCGGTGGACGCGCTCGACGCGCGAGGACGCGTGGTCAAGCTCGGGGCCTCGATCGATGCGGTGATCGGTCGCCACGCCTATCCTGAACCGGTGTCGCGCCTCCTTGCCGAGGCCTCAACCCTCACCGTGCTGCTCGGCGCGACGCTCAAGATCGAAGGACGCTTCCAGCTCCAGACCAAGACCGACGGCCCCGTCGGCATGATCGTCGTCGATTTTCGTTCACCTGACAGCTTCCGTGCCTATGCCCGCTATGACGAACGCAAGGTCGCGGCGCTCCCCAAGGAAAGGCAGGGTGGCGGAGACCTCATGGGCAATGGGCATCTTGCGCTCACCATCGATCCCGCCGAAGTCGAGCGGGCACGCTATCAAGGGCTTGTCGCGCTCGAGGGCCAAAGTCTCGAGGAAGCGGCCCATCATTATTTCACGCAATCGGAACAAATCCCGACGCGTGTGCGCCTCGCGGCCGGCGAGCTCTACGTCCCGGGCGCGACTGGTTCGGATGGCGGCAACGGCGCTGTGCCCTCATGGGCGGCCGGCGGCCTCCTCGTGCAGTTCCTGCCGAAGGCCAGCGAGCGTCGAACGCCGCGCGATCTTCCCGGCGGCGATGCGCCACCCTCCTACCAGGAAGCACCGCCCGCGAAGGAAGATGACGCCTGGACCGAGGCGCGGATGCTCACCGACACCATCGAGGATCACGAGCTCATCGACCCGATGCTCTCGGCGGAGCGGCTCCTTGTGCGCCTCTTCCACGAACGCGGTGTGCGCGCCTTCGCGCCGACGCGTGTCAAGGAGGCTTGCCAATGCTCGCAAGGGCGCATCCTTTCCATGTTGCGCAGCTTCAGCGAGGCGGACCGGCGCGAGATGATCGCCGATGACGGGATGATCACGGTGACCTGCGAGTTCTGCTCGGCGCGCTACCGCGTCGCACCCGAGGAGGTCGGGGCAGCCGAGGAGGCAAGTGTCGCGAAGACGTGACGGCACCGCGCGCAGCGTGTTCGCTCCTTGTGGAGCGACGGGATTTGATCGTCCCACGACCTACCCATTCGCCGCGCAACATTGCGCGAGGTCACGCATGAAGGCCGAGCCCGCATCGAGCTGGTCGAGCGTGATGAACTCGTCGGGCTGGTGGGCCTGATCGATCGAGCCGGGGCCGCAAAGGATGGTCGGAAGGCGCGCTCCCTGGAAATGGCCGGCCTCGCTGCCGTAGGCGACGGTGACCGGACGGTTGCGCCCGGTCAGCTTTAGCGCCAAGGCCTCCGCGACCGAGCCCGGATCGGGCGAAAGGCCCGGCACCGCCACCTCGTTGATCGTCTCCACGCGTGCGGGTTTGCCGTGCGCGGTGAGGCGCGGCAGGACGACCTCTTGCGCATAATGCTCGAGCCGCGCCGGGATCTCGGCGGGATCGAGCCCCGGCACGCCGCGAAACTCCCAGTAGAAGCTGCACAGCTTCGCCATGATGTTGCGCGCCGTGCCGCCATGCACCTCTCCGATATGCACGCTCGTGTAAGGCGGATCGAAACGCCCGGTCGGCTCGCCACGCGCGATCAGCTCCTCGCCGATGCGATCGAGCTCGGCCATGAGCATCACAGCGCCCTTGATCGCGCTCACGCCGAGATCGGGCTTCGAGGAATGCGCCTCGAATCCGTGCACATAGGTGTTGAAAGTGACGACGCTCTTATGCGCATCGGCCGGTTGCATCGAGGTCGGCTCGCCCACGATCACCGCACGCGGCCGTGGAAGATCCGTGCCCATGCGCGCGATCGGCTCCTCGACACCCAAGCAGGTCGTTTCCTCGTCGTAGGAGAAGATGAGGTGGATCGGCGTCTTCAGTCCGCTTTTCTGGAAGAGCGGCACATGGGAGAGGGCCAAGGCGCAAAATCCCTTCATGTCCGCGGAGCCGCGGCCGTAAGCCTTGCCGTCGGCGAGGCGAAGCTTGAACGGGTCGCTCGTCCAGCTCTGACCCGCGACCGGCACGACATCGGTGTGTCCCGAGAGGCAGATGCCGCCGCGATCGACTGGGCCTACGGTGGCAAACAAGCTCGACTTGTCGCCCGTCGCATTGGGCATCCTCACGCTCGCGATCCCGAGATCGCGAAGATAGGCCTCGACATAACCGATGAGATCGAGGTTCGAGCGCGAGCTCTCGGTGTCGAAGGAGACGAGACGCTCCAAGATCGCGATCACCTCCTTGCGCCCCACGCTCCTGTCGCTTGCCATCGTCTCTCCTTCCGGAACGTCTAGCGCCGCCAATAACCCGGCAGGAAAAGCACAACCGCCATGATCACCTCGAGGCGCCCGACGATCATGCCGCCCGCGAGTATCCAATGTGCCGCGGCCGGCAAACTCGCGTAATCGACGGCCTTGAGCCCCGGACCGAACGCCGGTCCTGCCTTGGTCAACACCATCACGGCCGCCGTGAGGGCGCCCCCCGCTCCAAGCCCGGCGAGCACGAGCGCGAGGCTCAAAACCACGAAGGCCGCGACATAAATGGCCGCAAAGGCGAAGACCGTGGTCACTGCCTCCTCGCGAAGACGCCTTCCGCCATGCGTGAAGGGGACAGCCGCGTGTGGATGCACGAAGCGGATGAACGAACGGCGCATGCCCTGGATGAGCACGGCGAGCCGGATCGGGCGCAAGCCGCCCGCTGTCGAACCCGCGCAGCCGCCGATGAGGGCGGCGACGATCAATAGGAGCACATGAAAATCCCCCCGTCTTCCGGGCTCGCCGGCTTCAAATCCCGTCGTCGAGATGCGGCTAACCGTGTCGAATATTGCGTGGCGCAGACCGACCCAGCCGCTTTCGAGCCCGGCGAGCGCGAGATGACACCAGGCGAGCGCGGCGATGATGGCCGCGACACCGAGAAAAAGCTGGACCTCGCGATGCCTCAAGAGCGGCTGCAACTCACCCCTGAGCAACATCGCGACGGTTCCGAGCGGCAAGGCCGCAAGCAGCATGAAGATGATGGCGATCCATTGCAGGCTGGTGCGCCGGAAGAAATTGAACGAGGCCGCATGCGTGGAGAAGCCGCCCGTCGAGAGGGTGGTGAAGGCGTGCGCCACCGCATCGAAGCTCGACATGCCGCCGGCGAAATACGCGACGGCGCACAGCAAGGTGAGCGCCGCGTAGACGCCGAGCACGCGCGGCGCGATGCGGCGAAGCCGCGACGCCTCCCAGTTCGGCCCGTCGGGCATCCAGAAACCGTCGGCCTGTCCTTGCCCGTGCGGCAAAAGGCAGATCATCAGGGCGAGGAAGAGCCCGCCTCCAAGGAATTGCAGGAGCGCTCGCCAGAACAACAGCCCGGTTCCAGCGGTGTCGAGCGAAGGAAAGGCGCTCGCCCCGTTCGTGGTGAGGCCCGAGGACGCCTCGAAGACAGCGGCGGCGACCGGCATATGGCTCGAGCCGAGCGCAAACGGGATTGCGGCGAAGACGACAAGCAGCAACGCGGTTCCGGTTGCGAAGAGCGGCAATTCGCGGGCGGTGAGCGCCGCATCTTCCCTGTCCGATCGCGCGACGAGCCGAAGCCCGATCCCGAGGAAAGCGGCCGCCCCGGCGCAGACGAGAAACAGCACCGCATCGCGCCCATCGCCAAGGGCGGCGACCGCCGCGGTCAAGACGAAAGAGAGCGCGAGGATGAGCAGCAGGCTGGCGGCGGCGGTAACGGACGGTCGCGGATCCATCGAATCACTCTGGCGCGCGGCGAAGCGCCGCCGCATTCGCCAAAATGCCAGCTTGTCGCGCGTCTGTCATGCCTCACCCACCCTGCGGGCTTTTCCTCGCATGGACAAGCGTGCCAGAGCTGCAGGCATCGGTGAGCGAATAGCGTCTTTCAACAGAAAGCGACATCGCCCGCTTCGTGCCTTATGATCGAATCGCCATGAACCCACCTACTCGCCTGATCACGCCCGAACGCCGCGAGGATGACGGGCTCGAGGCCTCGATCCGGCCGCAGACCCTTTCCGAATTCGTCGGTCAGGAACAGGCGCGCGCGAACCTCAAGGTGTTCATCGACAGCGCGCGGACGCGTGGCGAGGCGCTCGATCACGTGCTCTTCGTGGGGCCGCCCGGCCTCGGCAAAACGACGCTTGCCCAGATCGTCTCGCGCGAGATGGGGGTTGGATTTCGCGCGACCTCGGGGCCTGTCATCGCCAAGGCGGGCGACCTTGCGGCGATCCTCACCAATCTCGAGGAGCGCGACGTGCTCTTCATCGACGAGATTCACCGTCTCAACCCGGCGGTCGAGGAAATCCTCTACCCGGCGATGGAAGATTTTCAGCTCGATCTCGTGATCGGCGAGGGTCCTGCGGCGCGCTCGGTCAAGATCGATCTTTCGAAATTCACGCTCATCGGCGCGACGACGCGCGCCGGCCTTCTGACGACCCCGCTTCGCGATCGCTTCGGCATCCCGGTGCGACTCAACTTCTATACGGTCGAGGAGCTCGAATTCATCGTGAAGCGGGGCGCGCGCGTCATGGGCTTCTCCATGTCGGAAGATGGCGCCAACGAGATCGCCAAGCGCGCCCGCGGCACACCGCGCGTCGCCGGAAGGCTGCTGCGTCGCGTGCGCGATTTCGCCGTGGTGGACAAGGCCGATAGCGTCACGCGCGAACTCGCGGCAAGCGCGCTTTCGCTCCTCGAGGTCGATGCGCGAGGCCTCGATCAAATGGACAGGCGCTACCTCACGGTGATCGCCGAGGGCTTCGGCGGCGGCCCAGTCGGCGTCGAGACGATCGCCGCCGCGCTTTCCGAGCCGCGCGACGCCATCGAGGACATCATCGAGCCCTACCTCATTCAGCAAGGCTTCCTGCAACGCACTCCGCGCGGGCGCTTATTGACGCCGCACGCTTTTCGCCATCTCGGCCTCGATGAGCCATCTGGACGAGAGGTTGCTCAATTCGGCCTGTTCGGCAATGGCGAAAGCGATGGCTGAGCGGCAAACGGCTTTGCACCGATACACGCTGCGCGTCTACTACGAGGACACCGACTTCTCAGGCGCCGTCTACCACGCGAGCTATCTTCGGTTTTTCGAGAGGGGACGAACCGAATGGCTGCGGAGCGCGGGCTTCGATCAACGCGCCGCCTTCGCGGCAAAGCCCCCCCTTTCCTTCGTGGTCGCCCGGCTCACAATCGCGTATCTGCGGCCCGCGCATATGGACGACGTGCTCACGATCGAGACGGATCTTCTCGAAGCGCGCGGCGCAAGTCTCACGCTGGCGCAGCGCGCACTGCGCGTGGATGAAGTTCTCGCGCGCGGCGAGGTGAACGTCGCCTCCCTGTCGGACGGACGGCCCGTGAGGCTGCCGCGCGCGATCTCACAGGCGCTGGGTGCCGCACGGGAGCGCGCGGACCCATGAACCTCGAAAATCGCGAGCTTTCCGCCCGCTCTGGGGGGCATCCCAGTCAAGTAATCGTGTTCTCATTCGACTATCGGCCGTGTTGACGCACAGGGGCGGCTTGTGGCTTGAGTTTCTCCCTCGAGAGTGGGCGAGGGGACATGAAATCTCGTTGGTGGTGGCTTGCCCTTTTGCTGTTGGGCCTCGGGCTCTGTCTGCTGGTGACGGCGCCCTTGTTCGAATCCGCAATTCTTTTCTTCCTCAAGGATCACCTAGCGAGATTCGCGCATCTGGTGGACGAGAATCGTGTATTCGCCCTTGTCATCTACATCACCATTTATGTTGCTTGCACCGCCGCCTCCTTCCCGAGCGCCGTCCTTCTTACTCTGACGGGGGGCTTCTTCTTCGGTGCCTTCCTGGGCGCAACGGCCGCCGCTTTCAGCGCGACGCTCGGCGGGCTCTGCGCCTTCCTCGCCGCGCGCACGCTAAGCGGCTCCTGGTCTCGCATGCTCGGCGGGTTCGACCTCTCGCGCATGATAGGCGCTCTCGAACAGGATGCCACCTCCTACCTCATGTTCTTGCGCTTGACGCCTGTTTTCCCGTTTTGGCTCATCAATCTCGCTGCCGCGGTCGCACGGGTGCGGCTCACCACCTTTCTTTGGACGACATTCTTCGGCGTAATGCCGGCTGGTTTTGCCTTCGCAACCGCGGGCGAGGCGCTCGGCGGCATCTTGGAGCGGCAGGCGGCCCTCTATCGCGACTGCGTGGCGCAAGGCTCCCAAGTTTGCAACCTGCACATCGAACCTGTCGACCTCATCGATCCGGTGCTTTTTATTGCCCTCCTCGTCCTTGCGAGCCTTGCGCTGATTCCCGTTGCGATGAAGCGCGTCCCGCAGCTTGCCCGATTTTGCGAGCGAAGAGGATGGCTTCGCGCGGCACGCCGTGGCGCGACAAGCGGCGGTGAGCCTTGACGGACGAGGCACTACACCCGGATTTGTGCATCATCGGCGCAGGCGCCGCCGGGCTCTCGGTCGCCGCCTCAGCCGCCGCTTTCGGTGTGCGCACAGTCCTGATCGAGGAAGGCGAGATGGGAGGGGAATGCCTCCATACCGCCTGCATTCCCTCGAAGGCCTTGCTCGCGGCTGCCCACGTGGCGAAATGGCCGAGCCTCGCACCCTTTGTGGCCCGTGAGCTCGTTCCGCCGGTGCTCGACCACGAGCGCGTGCTGGCCCATGTGCAAAACGTGATTGCCGAGATCGCGCCCGCCGACTCGAGTGCGCGGTACACGGCACTCGGCATCGAAGTGCTCAATGCTCGAGCCGAATTCGTGGATCGAACGACCGTCAAGGCTGGCGAGAAGCTGATCAGGGCGCGCCGCTTCGTCATCGCTTCGGGATCCCAACCTTCCATTCCCGAAATCGCCGGGCTCGATGCCGTTTCCTACCTCACCAACGAGACGGTGTTTGCGCTTTCGGAAAGGCCGCGACACCTTCTCGTGATCGGGGCGGGATCGGTGGGCGCGGAGCTCGGCCAAGCCTTCAGGCGTCTCGGCAGCGAGGTCACGCTATTCGAGCAGGAACGATTGTTAGCGCACGAGGACCCCGAGGTTGCGGGCGTGATCCGGGGCGCGCTCAAACGCGACGGGATAGGTTTGCACGAAGGAATTAGACTTGCGGCAGTTGCTGCACCATCTAATGGCGTGCGCTTGCATTACTCGGACCAAACTTCGGCGCCGCGTCAGGAAACGGGCACGCACCTTCTGATCGCGGCAGGGCGAACCCCGAGGACGCAGGGGCTCGGACTGGAGAACGGCTGGATCAAATACGATAAAAGCGGTATAATTGTCGACCATGGTATGCGAACTAGCAATCCGCGCGTTTTTGCCATCGGAGATTGCATCGGCGGCGTCTTCGCCGGCTGGCGGTTTACGCATGCCGCTTCTCTCCAGGCGGGCCTCGTGATCCGCAGCGCTTTTTTTCGGCTTCCTGCTCGGTTCGACCCGTTGCTCGTGCCGCGCGTGACCTTCACCGATCCTGAAGTGGCCTCGGTCGGTCTTTCCGAAGACGATGCCCGAAAAAGGCATGGGGCCATCCGCATTTGCCGTTTTCCCCTTGGTGAAACAGACCGGGCGCGGGCCGAAGGCGAGCGGGAGGGGCTGGTCAAGCTCGTCGCGGCGCCAAATGGGCGCCTGCTCGGGGCTGCCATTTGCGGCAAGGCGGCTGCCGAGATGATCCCACTCTGGACGCTCGCTCTCCAGGAGAAGATGAAGCTATCGAAGATCGCGGCTCTCGTGACGCCTTATCCGACGCTGAGCGAGGCTTCCCGGCGCGCCGCGCTCGAATTCTATACGCCCTTGGCGCGACGCCCGTTCATGCGCCGCCTGTTGGGTGTGCTGCGCAGATTCGGATAGCGACCGTCATGGATGACGTCACCAAGCGCGACGCCACTTTCCCGATGACTGACATTGTCGCGCTCGTTCGCACGAAGCCCGGGCTTTCCGGAAAGCTCCTTATCCTCACCATCGCCTTCGTGATGCTGGCCGAGGTGCTGATCTTCATCCCCTCTGTCGCGAACTTCAGGCGCACCTGGCTGACGAACAAGATTTCCGCTGCGGCGACGGGAGCCCTCGTGTTCGACGCCGCCCCTTCGGGGATGGTACCGCCTGAGCTCGGCAAGGAATTGCTGAGGCAGGTGGGGGCGCTCACCATCTGGGCAAAGCGCGCCGATTCGCGCATGCTGGTCGCGAGCGTCGACAATCCTCCGCAAGTCGACGTGACGACCGATCTGCGCGACACGAATCCCATTTTCCAGATTGCCGAGGCCCTGGGAACATTGGCCGCGCCGCGCGGCCGGATCTTGCGCGTCACGGCACTCGGCATGGGCGTCGAGATCAACATGACGCTCGAGGAGGATTTGCTTCGTGCCGCCATGTGGGGCTTCGCGCGCAACATTCTCTTGCTCTCGCTCTTAATCTCGTTGATCACCGCGGGCCTCGTCTATCTGTCGCTCATTCACATGATCGTGCGTCCGATCAAACGGCTTTCCGAGAATATGGCGAGCTTCGAGCGTGACCCGGAGAATGACGCGCGTGTCATCGCCACGAGCGAACGCGACGATGAAATCGGCTTTGCGGAGCGCTCGCTTGCGAGGCTCGAGACCAAGCTTGCCGAGGAGCTGCGCCGCAGCAAAAAGCTCGCCTCGCTCGGTCTGATGATCGCCAAGATCAGCCACGATCTGCGCAACGTCCTTTCCGGCGCGCAGCTCTTCTCGGAGCGTATTGCCGAGCTGAAAAACCCGAGCGTGAAACGTCTCGCCCCACGCCTCGTCGATTCGCTGCGCCGTGCGATCGACCTGTGCGAGGGAACTCTTGCCTACGGCGCGGACCAGAAAGCGGCGCTGAAGCCTTCCTGCTTTCGCATCGCGCCCATGCTCGCCGAATGCTGGGATCTTGCGCAGTCGGTGAACCGAATGCCCTCGAGCCTCGTCAACGAGGTGCCGGCCGAGCTCGAAATCCGGGCTGATCGCGACCAGATCTCGCGCGTCTTCCTAAATCTCATGCGCAATTCATTACAGGCGATCGCCCCCCCGCCCGGGCAAGAAGCCAAAAGCGAAGCGCAGATCACGGTCTCGGCCAAGTGCGAGGCAGACACCACAGTGATCTGGGTTCAGGACAATGGTCCGGGCGTTTCGCAGGCGGCGCGTCAGAAATTGTTCGAACCCTTCTCGCTCTCGTCCACCCGGCGTGGAAGCGGTCTCGGTCTTGCGATCGCGGCCGATATCCTTCGCGCCCATGACGGCGAAATCAGCCTCGTCGACAGCGTTTACGGCGCCCGGTTCAAGATCAGCTTGCCAAATCACTGAGCTCCGTCGGCTCGAGAGCTGCGGCCCCGATATGCGCAAGCGCTGCCTCGGGCGAAAGCTTCGGCGTCCAGCCCGTCTTCATCAGCTTGTCTGGCGACGCGACAAGGTCGCCGAAAAGCTTTTCCCTGACCTCGCCCAAGAAAGAAAGGGAGAGCGCTCCCCTCGTCAGAAAGGACGGGATGGCGAAAAGGCCCGGCGCTCGGCCAAGTCCGCGTCGCAGCGCCGCGATCATTTCGGCAATCTCGATCGGTTCTGGATGAGCGACGATGTAGGTCTCTCGGAGATGGGCGCCTTCATCGAGAACATGGGCGATGGCGGCGCACAGATCGTCGCGATCGATGAGCGAGCGCCTGGCGGCGACCCCGGCGACCGGCAACGGCACGGGTAAGCGGGCGAGGCGAAGCAAGTGAGCTAGGTTCCCACTCGGCGAGCTACCGGCCACCAAAACTGGCCTCAGGACGACGAAAGGCACATCCTTTCGCGCAAGCGCCCTCTCGCCCGCGAGCTTGGCGCGCCCGTAAGCATTCGTCGGGCGGGGCTCTTGCCCCTCCGTCAAGACGCCGGCGGCGCTTCCCCCGCTCTGCGCCCGGATCGAGGAGAGGAAGATCAGGCGCTCCACCCTCCCCTGCGCGGCCTCGGCGAGCGCCGCGACCGCGCGGTGATTGACCATATCCTGGGTCGCCTCGTCTATTCCGGTGGTGTGCGCGATCGCGGCCGCGTGGACAACCGCATCGATGCCTTCGAGGAGCGGCGTCCAATGCACGCTTCCGGCGAGATCGGGAGACCTGACAGGCTCCACGCCTTCCCCTGCCCGCTGAGGTCTTCGGCTCGCGGCGCGCACCGCATAACCGCACTTGGTGAGATAAGGAACGAGCGCCCGCCCGATGAAACCGGAAGCACCGGTGACGAGAATTCGCTTCACGCGGAGGTCTCTCGCATCGCGGAAGGCCCCGAAACGAGCCTTGCGGCGCTCAGCGCCACGAGGACCATGGCGAGGATCAGCATCAGCGCCGATATAAGCATGGAATCCTGCCAGACGCTGATCAGGGCGATCGCACCGAGCGCCACATCGAGGGCGAAGATCTGCCCAACCACGGCGCCGACGCTCCATCCCGCATCCGTGGCTCGCTGATAGACATGGCTTCGATGGGCCTCCCAGACGGTTTCCCGCCGCGACAAGCGCCGAAGAAGGGTCGTGCCGGAATCCCATAGGTAATAAAGCGGCAAGATCAACGCGGCGGCGAGATGGCCTGAAAGTGCCAGACGATAAAGGCCGTAGCCGAGGATCAAGCCGATCGGCAGGCTTCCAACATCGCCGAGGAAAACGCGCGCGACCGGCTTGTTGAAAGGTGAAAAGCCAATGAGCGCCCCGCAAAGCGCGGCCGCGAGGACAGGAGCCGCTACCCCTTGCGACAGCGTCGCGCCGCCGAGGATCGCAAGCGCCGCGAGCGGCACACCACAACCTGCGACCGTGATCCAATCGATTCCATCCATGAAATTCACGAGATTGACGAACCAGACGCCCGCGAGAACCGCCAAGGCGCGTTCCAGTGCTAGGGGCAGCACGGGAAAAATCCGCGCATCGGCGGGCGCCGCGAAGAAAACGACGAGGGTGACCGCGAGGACCTGCGGCACGAGTTTGGCGACAGGGCCAAGCGGCGCAAGATCATCGATCGCGCCGGTCGCGGCGAGAATGAGCGAGGCGGCAAGCACCATGGCGGCTTCGCGCATGACCTCGCCCGCCGCCCCGCCGAACGCGAGCCCGATCGCGGTCGCGAGGGCTGCGGCGAGCACGACCGCAAGGCCCGCGCCTTGAGGTGTCGGGGTCAAATGGCTAGAGCGGGCATTGGGACGCGCCAGCCCATAGCGGCGCAAAAGCGGCATGAGCGCGACAACCAGCCCCGCCGACAGCGTGGCCGCGCCAGCGAGCGTGAGAACGATAAGGAGCACCATGCGAGGTCCTTGCCGCAAAGCGCCAAAAGCAGCAAGCGCGACGAAAGCACCAATTGCCGCCCTTGGATGCGTCCGCACCGAAGGATGCGGTTTCGCTTGGCCCTCACGCATTGCCAATCCAGGAAGTGGCGGCTAGACACTCCCGCGGTCCTTGGGGCGTCGCCAAGTGGTAAGGCAGCGGTTTTTGGTACCGCCATTCCTAGGTTCGAATCCTAGCGCCCCAGCCAATGCTTTCCTGTCCGGACCTGAAAAACGCGACTTTTTTTCCGGAGACATGGGTGACAAGTTCGAGTTGAACAAAGTTGTCGAACGGGCCGCGCAGTTTCTGCTTACATTCGAAAGTGACAGCTCCTTTCGGTCCTGGCTCAATCGTGCTCGCCTGAAATCGACTGGCGCCTGTGACGCCAACCATGTCGGACGCGGCACTAGGGTCTCGTTAGATAAAGCAATAACCCGTGTTCTCGGATCGGAAGACCTTGGGTGCCGGCCCGCCTCGCGCCCCCGTCACCTGATCACTTCCTTTTGGGCTTTGCTTTTTCTTTTTTGGTCTCGGCCTCGGCTGCGTCCCGAGCCAAGCGTTGCTCACGAAGGCGGGCCGTCTTGGCGATCATATCGCCATGGCGTTTCTTTTCATCGGCCACGCGCTGCTCGCTTTGCTGCTGACGCTCGAACAGGAGTGCGGCGCGTTTGGCCGCCGCATCGGCGCGCCGATTGGGATCATCATCTCTACTTCGTGGACTCACGGCCACCTCCGCTCATTTACAGTGCTTCGTTATCAACTCTTGAGCCGGGATAGCAGTTTCTTATCTCCGAGGCGTCGAGGTCCGCCGCAAAGGGCTTCTAAGAAGTTAACACGTGAAGAAGGGGCCGACGCACGTCTTGCATGGATCCCTTGGAAAAGTACGTGCACCCGCGCCATCTGACGGGGCGGGACGGCCGCCTCCCGGTTCTGAACACGCGGAGGGAGTTGCCATTGTCGAACTTCGCGGCGCCATTATTGGCGAGGACAGGGGTCCTCACACGGACGGTCCTCGTGACGGATCGAGCTCATCGGAACCGAAAGCGCTGGCTTGGGGTTTTCAGGTCAGACCTTCAAACGAGGAGAAGATCATGGACAAGGATCGCATTGCGGGAGCCGGCAAGCAGGTTGCAGGCAGCGTAAAGGACGCCGCCGGCAAAGCTACTGGCGACAAGAAGTTGCAAGGTGAAGGCAAGGCGGACAAAGCCGAAGGCAAGATTCAAAATACGTTCGGAAAAGCCAAGGACACCCTGCGAGACGCAGCGAAGGGCTGAACGAAACTGCACCCCGTCGGACCCTCCCCTGGCTAAAGCCCAGCGGGAGGGTTTTTCGTCCGGGGAGGGACCGCTTAGCCGCAATCGGATAATGGGCCGGGTCGATTTCGGCCCATTACTTCCTCGAATTGTCTCTCCCGCAATCGCAATAAACCTAGGGATAGGATTTCTTGCATTCGGGCACGTCGCGGCCGGGCAGCCCTATCTTGTCGAAGACCTCTTTCGAGAACCCGAGGCGTTGCTGCACGTTGGGAACGATCTTCACCACCTTGCTGACGAGATCGCCTTTCTCGTCCTTGATGACCTCGGTGACGAAATTCGAGCCGATTGCCTGACGGTTCTCGTCAAGTGTGATCTTTCCATTCGGCGCGTCGAGCACCATGTTTTTCAGCGCCTCGCGGAACTTCTTGTTGTCGTCGCTGAGATCGCCCTTGACCTGATCGAGCGCCTTGAATACCGCATCCGCGGAATTGTAGTAGCTGATCGCGAGCAGCGACGGCCCCGGGAATGCATTCTTGAAGTAGCCTTCCTTCGGCATCGTTTGGTACGACTTCGCGAAAGCCTGCCATTTCGGATTGGGGTCGGCATCGGCCATGCCGCTGGCCGCGACCGTGCCGATGAGCGCCTCCTTCGCCTTCCCCTTCGACGACAAAACGGTCTGGTCGACCATGATCGACCCGCCGATGAGCTTGGCGTTGCCGCCGGCCTGCTGGTACTGATTGAGGAAGTTCACGGCGTCGGCGCCGCCGAGGCCGAGATAAATGGCGTCGACGTCATCGGGCAGGGACGCGATCGTCGATGCGAAATCCTTGGTTCCAAGCGGCACCCATAAGCGCTTGGTGATCTGGCCGCCAAGTTGACAGAATTCGAGCGCCAACCCGAACACTTGGGTATAAGTGAAGGCATAATCCTCGGCAACCGTCGCTATCTTCTTATAATGCTTGGTGTTGTAGATATAATCGCCGAGACCGGCATGCCATTGGGCGCCGTCCATGTTGTAGCGGTAAAACGTGGGCGACGGATCTACATACGTCGTTTCCAGAGCGCCAGATGAGGCATTGATGACGGTGATCTGCGGTTGCGTTTTCGAGTAATCGCGAATGGCGATGCCCTCTGCACCGGAAAGCGGAGAGATGAGGACATCAACCTTGTCCTGCTCGACGAGCTTCTTGGCAGCGCGCACCGCCGAATCCGGACTGGCATCGGTCGATGCGACAATAGTCTCGATCTCCTTGCCGCCGGCCTTGCCGTCATGCGCCTTCACGGCGAGCTCGTAGCCGCGCATTCCGTCCTCGCCGAGCACCGTGTAAGTGCCTTCGAGCGTCGCACTGACGCCGATCTTGATTTTGTCCGCGGCATGCGCCGACAAGCTCGCGAGAAGCGCGAAGACAGATGCCGCTGAGGCAAGTAGAAGGCCCTTACGCATTGGGTATTCCTCCTGTGTTTGCGCGCCATTAACTTCACGCGCCATGAAGCGATGCCCTGAGGTCGAGCTTACGTCTTGTCTGGGCGTGATCAGCGCAATGTAGACAGCGCCTCGACGGTAACAGCGGCTGACCCGATGCGACAAGCCCGCCTGGCGCCTCGAACGCGAAAATCTGCGCCTTTTCGACCCGCACCGACAAGGCCCCGTCGTGGGGCCGTCCGTGTCTGCGGGTCTGGTCCGGGAAGCGCAGAGAACTGCGCCAGTATCGCTCGACCTTGCCAGTTTCCCTCGGCGGCGTTTAATCTTCAAAAATCCTGGTGATTACTTGGCACATTTACTCGGGATAGTTAGGTACTCGGGAGGTGGTCGATGAGCACTGCCTTGGCGGTCTGTCATGGGGCCTTCGGTCGGGTCACGGTTTATCGCCTCGATCGACCCATGCGTACCCACGCCCATCGGGAAGGCCATTTGACCTTTTTGCTGAGCGGCACTCCCGCCACCGTCACCATCTCCGATGTTCCGCATCTCGTGGATCAGTCCGAGGGAGTGGCGATCAATCCCTGGCAACCACATTCTTTTCATCCCGGCATCGGTAGCGAACCCTCGATCTTCCTCGTGGCCTATATTTGCGATCGCTGGCTCGACCACGATCAACAAGGCAGGGGTGGTCGTCGTTTCGGCGCCAACCGAATCGAGATGGGCACGACAATCCGTTCGATCGCCGCGAGCCTCGCCCATGTGCTGGTGACCAACGCCAGCTATCGCCTCGTCGAGCGTTATCTCAACCAGCTTTTCGATGCGAGCTTTGATGCCTCCTGGCGGAAGCGTGAAAGCCTCACCGCCTCCTCGCCGTCGCGCATGGGGATCGATTTCAGGGTCCGCAAGTCGTTGCGACTCATCGATGATGGCTTCGTCAAAGGAATCGAGTTCGATGCGTTGGCGCGCGATGTCGGCCTCTCGCGACCCCATTTCTTTAAGCTGTTTCGCGAAAACACCGGTGTGACCCCTGGATTGTATGCGAATACCATGCGCGTCGAGCGAGCCCTGGAGCGTCTGACCGATTCGCGGACGTCCGTTACCGATATCGGTTTTGAGCTAGGCTTTTCTTCACAAAGCCATTTCACCCACTTTTTTGCCTCCCATGTTGGAATCCCCCCCACGCTCTACCGAAGTGTCGCACGCATCATGAGCGAATAGCCCCTTGAAATAATCAGACTGGCAATCACGCCGCCTGCGCCCGCCTCGGTTAGGAATCAGGGAGCGTCGGAGTGCGGCTGATGGCAACAGCTCTTGGCGATGAGGGAACGGCCCGCGGCGCTCGGCGCGGCGACGCGCTCGGGCGCTGGATCAATCACCATCCCCTCGCGGCTCTCTCGCTCGCGGTCATCGTCATCTTCTGCCTTTGGCTGATCTTGGCGCCTTGGCCGCAAGGTTTCGAGGACTGGTTCGGCCGGAAACGTCTCTTCATCAACGCATTGTTCAATGGAATTACGCTGGGCGGGCTCTATTTTCTCGTCGCCGCCGGCTTTACCCTGATCTTCGGCCTCATGCGCAACGTCAACTTGGCGCATGGCTCGCTGTACCTTTTCGGCGGATACATGGGTTACGAGGCTGGGGTCTGGACCGGTTCCTGGCTTCTCAGTTTCGTCGTCGCATTCCTTTGCTGCGCAATCGTCGGTGCCGCCATGCAAATCCTGATTTTCCGCCGCATGGAAGGGCAAGATCTGCGTCAGACCCTGGTCACACTCGGCCTTTCGATTGTCTTTGCCGACCTGATGGTCTGGGTCTGGGGCGGTAATGCGATTCAGATCGATACGCCGGATTATTTGACGGGCCCCGTACCGACACCCATCGTCGTTGCCCTCAAGCCGAGCGGCGATGCGATCTTCTTGCAATATCCGCGGGTGAGACTCGTCATCTTCGCGGCTGCGGTGCTCATCGGCATCGGGATGTGGCTTGCCCTTCACCGCACGCGGATCGGCATGATGATCCGCGCTGGCGTCGATGACCGCGACATGTTGTCGGTGCTCGGCTACCGGGTCCAGCTGCTGTTTGTGCTGGTCTTCGCGTTCGGCGCAGGGCTCGCCGGAATGGCCGGCATCGTCGGTGGCACCTTCCAGTCGATCTCACTCGGCGAGGATTCGCATTTCCTTCTGGCCTCGCTCGTGGTCGTCATTGTCGGGGGCATGGGATCCATTCCGGGCGCGGCGCTCGGCGCCCTCATCATCGGCCTGTCGGAGCAGTTCGGCCTCGTCTATTTCCAGAACTACGCCACCGTCGCGACCTTCGTGATCATGGTGGTCGTGCTCGCGCTTCGGCCGCAAGGCCTCCTAGGGAGGCGCTGAAATGGCCCTCTCGGACACCGGCACGGCGCGGCGTCCGATCGGCCTTGAGGGCGATGCCTTCTCGCGCTGGCTCTCGCAGCATTCACCGACCCTGCTGCTTGGGCTTCTCCTCGTGCTGCTCCCTGCGGCGGCCACCGATTTTGTGCTGGATCAGATCGTCGGGTGGACGCTGGTGCTCGGCATGATCGCGCTGTCGCTCATGTTTCTCGCGGGCTATGGCGGCATGGTCAGTCTGGTGCAGATGACAGTCGCCGGTCTCGCCGGTTACTCGATCACGGTCCTTGGGGCGAGTTCGCTGCCTTCGATAAGCCTGTTCTGGCCGTGGTGGGTGGCAGCGCCACTCGCGATCCTGATCGCCGTCGCCTTTGGAACGCTGGCCGGCGCCCTCTCGGCACGCACCGAGGGCATCTACACGATCATGATCACGCTCGCGCTTGCCAGCGCCTTCTTCTACCTCACCCTGCAGAACTGGTCGATCTTCAACGGCTTCAACGGCTTCACCTCGGTTCCGGCGCCGATCTTCCTCGGGGTCAACTGGAAGTCGCCGGTCCCGCTCTACTATCTCATCTTGTTTTGCGCCGGTCTGAGCTACGTTGCCGTTCTTTACGTCTCGCGAGCACCCTTCGGAATCGCGCTGCAGGGCGCACGCGACAACCCGCGTCGCATGGAGGCCATCGGCTTCAACGTCATGGCTCACCGCATCGCCGCCTACGCGTTCGCGGCGGTGATCGCGGCGGTCGGCGGGATCCTGTTGGTCTGGCTCAACAACCAGATCTCTCCTGGCACCGCCGGCATTCAGGCGACCATCGATCTCCTCGTGATCGCGGTGGTCGGAGGTCTCGGCCACCCGATCGGAGCTTTCATCGGAGCTTTCATCTACGTCATTCTCCGGACCTTCGCGCTCGACGCCCTTGTTGCCGTCGGTCTCGACGGTCGCCGCTTCCAAACCATCATCGGATTGGGCTTCCTTGTCATCGTCCTGTTCTCGCCTGACGGCGTGATCGGCATTTGGCGGCGGTGGCTGGCCCGCGCCGCATCCTCCCGAAGGGGGATCGGCCGTTGAGCAGCGTCGCCGAACGGATCGCCGCGGCCGGCGCCGGCAACGCGATTGAATTGCGTGGGGTCTCTCGTCTGTTCGGCGCGCTCGCGGCCCTCAACGACATTACGCTCACTGTGCGGCCCGGAGAGCGACGCGCGGTGCTCGGATCGAATGGCGCGGGCAAGACGACGCTGCTCAATTGCGTGACCGGGGATTTCCCTCCGACGAAGGGGACGGTGCGCTTTTTCGGCGAGGATGTGACGACTTTGCCGCCGCATGAGCGCACGCGGCGCGGGTTGCGCCGCACCTATCAGATCTCGCTATTGTTCCAGCGGCTTTCGGTGCGCGACAATGTCTATCTCGCGTGCCGCGGAGCCTCGCGTGGCCGTTTCTCACTGATCCGCACGCGCTCGAGCGACGCGATCATGCAATCGGTCGCCGATCTCATCGTGCTCGTTCATCTCGAGCAAGTGGCCGATCGGCTCGTCGGCGAACTGGCACATGGGCAGCAGCGCCAGCTCGAGATCGCGCTCGCGCTGGCCGGCGCGCCGCGCTTCATCCTCTTCGACGAACCGGCGGCCGGGCTCTCCCCCAACGAACGCGGCGACCTCGTCGCAATCCTCACCGCGCTCCCGCCCCATATCGGCTACATCATCATCGAGCATGACATGGACGTTGCGCTGCGCGTCGTCGAAAGCGTGACGATGATGCACAACGGCCGCATTTTCAAGGAAGGCGCACCACGCGAAATCGAAGCCGATCCGGAAGTGCAGCAGCTTTATCTCGGTGGCGGCCATGGCTGAGCCGCGCGTGAACAACCTGCTCGAGATCAGAGGCCTCAACGTCCTCTACGGCCGCAGCCATGCGGTGCAAGGCGTCGACCTGACGCTCGCCCACGGCGTGCTTTCGCTCGTCGGGCGCAACGGCATGGGGAAGACGACGCTCTGCAAATCGATCGTGGGCTTGCTCCCGGCGGCGAGCGGCTCAATCCGTTTCATGGGCGAGGAGCTCGTTGGGCGGACACCGGCCGAGATCGCGCGCCTCGGGCTCGGCTATGTTCCGCAGGGCCGACGGCTATGGCCGTCCCTCTCCGTCGACGAACATCTGCGCCTCGCGGTCGGCAATGGACGCTCGCAATGGACGATGGCGCGCATCTACGACGCCTTCCCGCGGTTGGCGGAGCGGCGCGGCCATCGCGGCAACCAACTCTCTGGGGGCGAACAGCAGATGCTCGCGATCTCGCGTGCTCTCCTCCTCAATCCGCGGCTGCTCATCATGGACGAGCCCACGGAAGGCCTGGCACCCGTCATCGTGGAGCAGGTCGAGCAGATGCTCATCAATCTCGGCGAGCAGGGCGATATCGGGGTGCTCGTCGTCGAGCAGAATATCGGCGTTGCGACGGCAATCGCCGAGAAGGTCGCGATCATGATCAATGGTCGGATCAATCGGATCATGGAGGCGGCGCGCCTCGAGGCGGACCGCGAGCTGCAGCAAAGACTACTCGGCGTCGGCCAGCATGGAGAGGTGGAGAGCGCGGAGGCACCTGCAGCAACACCAAATCATGAGGCTGGCGGCCGGTCCGCGAAGCCGCGTGGTCCGTTTCGCGTGTATCTCTCCAACCCGTCGACGCCTACGCGCTGGTCGCTTCCGGCATCCGTCGCACAGATCGAAGCGGCTGCGCGCACCCGGACGGCCTTGCCGGAAGCCTCCGTAGATGTCGCCTCGCCTGCAGTCGATCTGCGTCCGATCCACCGCGCCGGCGTGGCCCCGGTCATCGTCGCCGGAACGCTCGATACCAAGGGCAACGAGCTTCGCTTTATTCGCGATCAGATCGCCGTCGCCGGCGTGCGGGTGACCCTCGTCGACCTTTCGACCTCGGGGGCTCCCTCGCCGGCCGACGTGCCGCCCCATCATGTCGCGGCCTATTGCCGGCGCGGGCCCAGTGCCGTCTTCACGGGCGAGCGGGGCGCGGCGATTACCGCGATGGCCGAAGCTTTCGAGACATGGATCCGCCAGCACGAGCCGATCGGCGGCCTGATTTCCGCGGGCGGATCGGGCGGCAGCTCGCTCGTCGCTCCGGCGATGCGGGCCCTGCCGATCGGAGTGCCCAAGGTCCTCATCTCCTCGGTCGCCTCGGGCAATGTCGCCCCCTATGTGGGGCCAGCCGACATCATGATGCTTTACTCCGTGACCGACGTGGCGGGATTGAATTCGGTCACGCGCCAGGTGCTCGCCAACGGGGCTGCGGCAATTGTCGGCATGGTGAAGGCACGTGCCGCGGAGACGACGGGACGCGATCGAGGATCGGCGCGCCGCAAGGACAGGCCCGCGATCGGACTGACGATGTTCGGCGTCACGACGCCTTGCGTCGATGCCCTCGTCCACATGCTGGAAGGGGACTTCGAGTGTCTTGTGTTTCATGCCACCGGCGTCGGCGGACAATCGATGGAGAAACTTGTCGACTCCGGCGCGCTCGCGGGCGTGATCGACATCACGACGACGGAAGTCTGCGATCTCCTGCTGGGCGGCGTCTTGCCCGCCACCGAAGACCGGTTTGGAGCGATCGC
>JAFBAS010000173.1 GCA_019247605.1 Hyphomicrobiales bacterium | reverse complement strand
TCGCCGGAACCGCTATCACCCACAATCTGATCTCGTAGGTAGCCAAACGCTTATTCGGTAGCAGGGCAAGTGCAGCAGTGTAGCACGCTACTTCGATATCGCGGCAACTTTACCGGAGTCGAGGCGATGACGCCGAATAGAAATTCGACGCGGTTTTGCCCAGATTTTGCGCCAGATTTTTTGGATGAACTTGCGTCCCTCCGGTGCGTATTTAGGGGTGCAAGCTATTCACGCGGAACCAAGCCGGACGCTGACCATTGATGCTGCCATGGTGCCCTCGATGCGTGCCCGTCCCGACACTTCGCAACCCCGCACTCGCCGAAGTTTCGTCGGCGGGCTCCTCTCGGTCGCGCTTTGCCCGCTTGCTGCGCGTGCCGCAAGGGCGATGCCGGCAAACGCGGCCGGAAGCTTGGCGGGCGCGGCGGCGGGACCGAAGCTGACCAGCGCGGCTTACACGGCCGGCACGGGCCATTACGGGCCCGTGGTTGGCGAGCCTTTCCCCGTGCCTGCCGTAAACCTCAGCCAGATCGATCCGGCCTTTCTTATGAGGGCCGTGCCGTATGCGGGAAACGAATCCCCCGGGACGATCGTGATCAACCCGAGCTCGCGGTATCTCTACTTGGTTCAGGAGGGCGGCAGAGCCTTGCGCTACGGCGTGGGCGTCGGACGCGAAGGTTTTGGCTGGTCCGGAGCGGCGACCATCAAAAGCAAGCAGGAATGGCCAGACTGGTACCCGCCAGCCGAGATGATCGCCCGTCAGCCTGAGCTCCAAGCCAAGATGTCGGCGCTGCAAAGCGGAATCGGCATGCCTGGAGGGCCCGGTAACCCGCTCGGCGCACGCGCCATGTACCTCTGGCAGGGAAACAAGGACACGCTCTACCGGGTCCACGGCACGGTCGAGCCGTGGACGATCGGCAAACGCGTGTCCTCCGGTTGCATCCGCATGATCAATCAAGATGCGATCGATCTTTACGGCCGTGTTCCTCTGGGCACCCAAGTCATCGTGCTTGGAAGCGCGGAGGGCGAAATCGCTTCACGGCAGCATCGCGCAATCGAGCGCGGTTCGGCCTATGATCCGTCTTTCGAGGCGAGTGATCCCTATGGGGATCAGGGCGGCAGTGGGGCCTATCGCCAAGGAAACGCGGTCGGTGATCCGCTTCGCCTCCAGGGCGCCGATCCGTATCAGCAAGGCCTCAGCGTCGACCCTTATGGCCGGCCGATTGGGCGATATCCGCCTTACCCCAGCGCGCCCCGAGGCGCGCCCTATGGGTATGGGGGCTATGGAGGGTATGGTGGCTACGGAACTAACGGCGGTTATGGAGGGTACGGGGGCAACCCGACCTACCCCGACAACTGAGCGCCTCGCCCTCCGGGCTTATCTGAACAGATAGGAGATGCCGAGACCGAGCGTCGTCTGCACGCGACGCTCGACCACGGGGCTTCGCGCCACGTTGGCGACGAGATAATTTACCGCGCCGCGCCCGACGAGCGCGAGGTTCGGGGCGAACCGATAAAGCGCGTCGACGGTCGTGCCCACCGATTCGACGCCGGCATGGGCCGGGAAAAACGGCTTCCCCGTTGCGAGGCTCTGGAATTCGGAAATCCCATACCAAGTCTGCATATAATTATGGTCGCCAAGAGTGGTCGTGAGGGACGGAACGACGACGATTTGGTTCGTCAGCGGCACCGCCGTTCCGAGCTTGGCCTGAAATGTATTCCCATAGCTTCCGGAGAAATCATGCGCGAAGGAGCCCTTCACATCGATCCATCCCACATCGTATTCACCGGCGAACCGCCCTTGCGGCGCTTCCGCAATGTTGCCGAGCCCGAGAATGTTCGGACTGTTCGTCTGATCGCGTCCGAGCCTGACGAAACCCGAGGTGGAGATGGATAGAGCTCCATCATTGTAGAGGTAGGCGCCCGCACCATCCTCCAGGTTTACGAAGAAGCGGTTCTTGTAGGTGTAGTCGATGTCTGGAAGCAGGAGCGAACGATAGCCGCTGCCGCCCGGATAGGTCGGCTCGACGAGAACGCCCCCGCCAATCCGACTTGTGGTGGACATGAGCCTCCCGAATTGCTCGGGCGTGAGCGAGGAATTCGGGGTATCGAGCGTGACTTCCTGCGCCAACGCGAGCGCGGGCCCGCCCATGAGGGCGAAAGCAAGTGCAAAACGAAGGCAGCTCCTCGCCAGCATGCAACCTAACTCGACGCTTATCGTGGCTCCGCGGCGAGGCAACCCGCCGTCCCCAGGCACCTTATAGCCGTTGATTGGCCGGGCAGGAAGCCGGCGAGCGTCCTTACGAGCCCATGGTGAACACAACCTGAAAATGGTGGCCAATCCGCCTTCGCGGGCGCATTTGCCACCAGCAGCCGCTTCAAATTGTTGTCTTTACTCACTATAGCTCCCCGACCGACCAAGCGAGGCTTCGATGCAGGCGATTGACCCGGATTTTCTGCCCGTCTCAGGTTTTGTGCTGCCGCGTTTCGCAGGCATCCCCACTTTCATGCGCCTTCCTTACGTTCCGCTCGACGATCCGCGGATCGACCGCGTCGATATCGGTCTTGTGGGTGTGCCCTGGGATGGGGGAACCACCAATCGCGCCGGCGCCCGGCATGGCCCTCGCGCTTTGCGCGACGCGACCACGATGGTGCGCCAGCTGAATCAGGCTTCCGGCATCATGCCGTTTCACCTCGCGCGCTGCGCGGATCTCGGCGACGTCGCCATCAACCCGGCCAGCGTCGAGGATACGCTGAAGCGCGTCACGACCTTCTATCGCGAGCTTACGAAGCGCGCGATCACGCCGATGACGATCGGCGGGGATCATCTCACGAGCCTTCCGGTGTTGCGTGCCGTGGCCGAGAGAGGACCTGTCGGCATGATCCATTTCGACAGCCACACGGACTTTTACGACAGCTATTTCGGCGGGTTCAAATTCACTCACGGCACGCCCTTCCGCCGCGCCGTCGAGGAGGGACTTCTCGATCCCAAGCGCGTCGTGCAGATCGGGATCAGGGGCTCGGCGTATGATGGTGAGGATGTCGAGTTCGCCCGATCGAATGGCGTGAGACTCGTCTTTATCGAAGAGCTTCAGGAACGCGGCGTCAAAGCGGTGATGGACGAGGCTTGCTCTATTGTCGGCTCGCAACCAACGTATCTTTCCTTCGATATCGACGGTGTCGACCCCGCACAAGCACCCGGAACCGGCACGCCCGAAATCGGTGGTTTTTCCACCTTCCAGGCCCAGCAGATGCTGCGTCTCCTCGGCGGCCTCGAGATCGTCGCCGCCGATTTCGTGGAACTGTCGCCGCCCTTCGACGTCGGCGGCATCACGGCCTGGGCTGGCGCCAACATCGTGTTCGAAATTCTTTGCGTGCTGGCCCAAGCGGCAAGGCGGCGCACGAAATAAGTCAAACGCTGGTTAGCGCGAAAATGCGCAGGCGCGGTTCGCTCTCGGCCATGCCGGCGGGCTGATCGAGCTCGGTTTCGGAGCGCTTGCGATAATGGATTGCTCGTGCAAGCTTTCGGGCGAATCGGGGCGTTGGATGGGCGACCACAATGGATGAATCACCGCTCGAGCAGCATGAGCAGGCCGAGCACGCCGAACACGCGGCCCATAGCGGGGACCCGTTCATCATTCGCGTCTCGGTGACGATCGCGGTTCTCGCGGTGATCGCGGCTGGTATCTCGAGCCTCGAAAATGTCGAGGCAGGCAGCGCGCTCTCCAAGCTGAGCGAGGCAAATCTTTCGCAGAACAAGGCGTCTGATACCTGGAGCCATTACCAGGCCGAGCGCATCAAGAAGGCGATTTACGATGCCGTCGTTCTGCAGGCGCCCGAGAAGGCGCAAGAGGCCCATGGGCAGGCGAAAAGCTACGACGAGGGTAGCAAGCAGATCGAATCGGAGGCGCGAAAGCTCGAGTCCGAGGTGGAAGGGTCGCAAGAGGAGAGCCGAACGCACGAGCACAGGCACCACCGTTTGACGCTCGCCGCCACCTTTCTTCACGTCGGCATCGCCGTCTCGACCATCGCCATCATTGCGAGAGGCCAGCGCTGGCCCTGGTACATGGCGCTGCTCCTTGGGGTTGCCGGCATCGCCGTTGCCGCGAGCGCCTACGCGCTCCATTAGATCGGGGTGAGATCGTAGCGCGAAAACACGTTCGTGCGCTTCAGGGAACGGGCCGCAAACCGACGACTCGCCCAAGTGGCCCTGCCCCCACCCCACCCGCGATCGCAAGCCCGACCACGACGATTGACGCACCGAGCCATTGGCCAGGATACGTGGTCTCGTGAAGCACGAGTGTCGCAATGGCGACGCCCATCGGCGGGATCAGCGCGATGCCGAGCGCCGCGGTCGGCGGGCCGAGGCGATGGACCAGAGTCATGTAGGCGAGAAAGGCCACAAAGGTGAGGAACCAGCCTTGGAAGATGGCCTCGCCGAGAGCCACGGGCAGGTTGGCGGCGGTGACATTCGAGGGAGCGACGACCAGCCAAAGCGGCACGAATAGAAACCCTGTCAGGCCCATTGCCGCGACACAGCACAAAGGATCGAGATTCCATTTGCGCGCGAAGACGCTGAAGCATCCCCACAGGAGCCCGATGAGCCCGAACAGGGCATCGCCGCCAAGAGCCTGCGCGTCGACTTTCACATCCCCTACGCTCGCGAAAACGAAGAGGCCCAGGAGAATGACGGCGACGCCGATGAGGCGGGTAGGCGAGGGCCAGACACCGAGCACGATGCCAGCGACGAGGAGCGTGCACACGATCGAAGAGGAGGGCGCGAAAAGCGTGCTGTGGCTCGCTGGCATCATGGTGGTCGCAGCGGTGAAAATCGCGCCATAGAAAGCGCCGCCGAGAAGCCCCACCACGATGAAGCGGCCGGGCGCAGCGCGCATGATGGCGCGCCTGCTAGGGCTTGCCAGGACCAGAAGCGCGCCGATGGCCGCCGCGCCGTAACGAAACGCCGCAATGTCCCAGGCCGTCAGACCTGCTTCGACACCGATCTTCGTCGCCGCGAATTGCGCCGCCATCGGTGGGAAGGAGAAAAGGGCAAGGAGGATGACGGGCACGGATTATCAGGACCTCGAAGGTCTCCACCTCTTGCCCATCATCGCGAGAGCCTCGCGTCGTCAGTCAATTCTCGCTCATCACTCGTGTTAGCAGCGCCGTTGCCGGTTTCCCTCATCACTCCGGCAGCCGTGCCGGCGCTCTGGTCGCGCATTTTGGCATTTGCGGCAAGGATATTTTGGGGCGCGTTTTTTCAGCATCGAACCGCTCAAAGGCAGGCCAACAGCGGGCTGGCCCTGCTTACCAGGTTCCCGTGTTCGGCATGCTGAGCCAAGGCTCTTTGGGCTCGAGCGGCGAGCCCTTCTGCAAAAGCTCAACGGAAATTCCGTCAGGCGATCGGACGAAGGCCATGTTGCCGTCGCGAGGGGGCCGATTGATCGTCACTCCCTTGTCCATCAGGCGTTGGCAGACGGCGTAAATGTCATCCACGCGGTATGCGAGATGCCCGAAATTGCGTCCTCCGCCGTAGCTGTGCTCGTCCCAATTGTAGGTGAGCTCGAGCTGCGGCGACCTCGTCTCTTTCGAGCGTTCGGCATCGTTGTCGGCGGCGAGGAACACGAGGGTGTATCGGGCCTTCTCATTATCGAGGCGACGCACCTCGACGAGCCCGAGCTTGTTGCACCAGAAGTCTAGCGCGGCGTCGAGATCGCCCACCCGAACCATGGTATGCAGATATTCCATTTTTTGCGCTCCCTTCGTCGCGGCCGCCTTGCCTCAAAGCCCCTGTCGGGGCACATGGCAGGTTGTCTTTCTTATAGGATGGCCGCAGGTGAATGCCAGCCTCGAATCGTCTGCCTCTCCTGCCGCGCTTGCAGAGCTCAAAAGGCGGGTTGCGGGTTGGTCCATCGCGGCAACTGTTCTCGTCACCGTGCTGAAGCTGACCGCAGGATTGGTTTCCGGCTCGCTCGCGCTCTTGGCCGACGGCGCCCATGGTTTCCTCGACATCGGGGCGACCACGCTCACTTTCTTCGCCGTGCGTCAAGCGGATAGGCCAGCCGATGAGGACCATCATTACGGGCATGGCAAGATCGAAGCTGTAGCAGCGCTATGCGAATCGACATTGCTCGCACTGCTCGCGCTTGCGGCTTTCATCGAGGCCGTGCGGCGCCTCGTTCTCGAGCCCACGACTGTGCTGTCCGCTTCGCCCTTCGCCTTCGCGGCGGTAGCTGTGTCGATTTGCGTGGACGCCGCGCGCTGGCGCACCTTGCATGTCGTGGCGCGCAGCACGGGGAGCGAGGCCCTCGCCGCGGATGCCTTGCACTTCTCCTCCGATCTCGCAAGCTCGCTTGCCATCCTCATCGGGCTCACGGCCGCCAAAGCAGGCTACGTGAACGCGGATGCCAAAGCGACGCTCTTCGTCGCCATGCTCATTGGCCTTGCGGCGTTACGGCTCGCGCGGCGCGTCATCGGGGTGCTCCTCGACGCCGCGCCCCAAGGCGCGGCAGAGCGTGTGCGCGAGATCGCCTGGCGTATGCCGGGTGTGCTCGGCATCGACAATGTACGCGTGCGGCCCGCCGGCGGTGTGCTCATGGGCGATGTGGGAGTCACTGTCGCACGCAGCCTGCCGCTCGATCGGGTGAGCGAGCTCAAGGCCTCGCTGACGCAAGCCCTTGCGGCGGAGTTCAAGCGAGCCGATTTTACAGTGTCCACCCGCCCCGTGGCTCCCGATGATGAAAGCGTGCTCGAACGCGTCATGCTGATCGCCGCGCGCGAACGTCTCCTTGTCCATCACGTCACGGTGCAATGGCTCGAAGGCCGGCTTGCAATCGGCTTCGATATCGAACTCGACGGTCGGCTCAAGCTCAAGGATGCGCATAGACGCGCCTCGCGGCTGGAAGCCGCTGTGCGTGACGAATTCGGTCCCGCGACCGAGGTCGAGACCCATATCGAGCCTCTCGAAACGCGCGAGCTCGCCGGCACGCCCGCCGACGCTTCCGTCTCCTCGCGCATCGCCGAAAGCCTGTCGCGTGCCGCTGCGCAAAGCGGAAAGATCGGCGCGATCCACAATGTCCGCGTGCGGGAGACGCCGGTGGGCCTTGTCGTGCATTTCCATTGCCTGGGGCCGCCGGACATGGACGTTGCCGACATTCATGCCGCGGTCGACGAGATCGAGCAGAAGGTGAAGCATGCGATCACCGGCATCGCTCGCCTTGTCGGGCATGCCGAGCCTGCCGGCGCGGAGCATGGCACAAATGCTTCGCGGTCGGAGCCATCACGCTGATCATCCGACATAATTATGTCGGCACGCCCGCCTAAGGCCTCGTTCGGACAAATTCCGTCGCTTCATCGCGGCGAGCCGTTTTCAACAGCAAGAGAGACCAGGATGCGTCCCGAAACCTCGCTTCCCATCCGCCTCGAGGATTATCGCGTTCCCGATTATCTCGTTGAAACGGTCGACCTCGACTTCTTCCTCGACCCGCGCGCCACGCGTGTGCGCGCTCGCACCGCCTATGTGCCGAACCCGCGAGGCGTCGAGGGCGCGCCTCTCGTTCTCGACGCCGACGAGCTGACGCTTGTCTCGATCACCCTCGATGGCCGTTCGCTCGAACCTAATGAGTATGTGATGAGCGAGACTTCGCTCACCCTTGTCTCGCCACCATCGCGCCGATTCCTCCTCGACGTTGAGACGAAGCTCGACCCGACGACGAATACAAAGCTCTTCGGCCTTTACCGCTCGAGCGGAACCTATTGCACGCAGTGCGAAGCCCAAGGGTTTCGGCGCATCACCTTTTTCCAGGATCGCCCGGACGTGCTCGCGATCTACACCACGCGCATCGAGGCCGAGCGCGAGGAAGCGCCGGTGCTCCTCGCCAACGGCAACAAGGTGCTTGAAGGCACGGTCGAGGAGAGCACGCGTCATTTCGCCGTCTGGCACGACCCTTGGCCGAAGCCGACCTATCTTTTCGCGCTCGTTGGCGGGCGTCTTGCTTGCGTGCCGGGTCGTTTCGAAACGCGCTCGGGACGCAAGGTCGAGCTCGGCATCTATGTCGAGCCCGGCAAGGAAAGTCGCGCCACCTATGCGCTCGAAGCGCTCAAGCGTTCGATGCGATGGGACGAGGAGGCGTTCGGGCGCGAATACGACCTCGATGTCTTCAACATCGTCGCCGTTTCGGATTTCAACATGGGCGCCATGGAGAACAAGGGGCTCAACATCTTCAACGACAAATATGTGCTGGCGAGCGCCGAGACTGCCACGGATGCCGATTACGCCCATATCGAGGCGATCATCGCACATGAATATTTCCACAATTGGACCGGCGACAGGATCACCTGCCGAGACTGGTTCCAATTGTCTTTGAAAGAGGGGCTCACGGTCTTTCGAGATCATGAATTCACGTCGGACATGCGCTCGCGCACGGTGAAGCGGATCGGGGATGTGCGCACGTTGCGCCTCGTTCAGTTCGCGGAAGACTCGGGCCCTCTCGCCCATCCGGTGCGGCCGCGCCTCTACCACGAGATCAACAATTTCTACACGGCCACAGTTTACGAAAAGGGCGCGGAAGTCATCCGCATGCTGAAGGAGATCATCGGCGCGGATGCTTTTCGGCGCGGCATGGATCTTTACTTCGAGCGTTGCGACGGCATGGCGGCGACGGTCGAGGATTTCGTCGCCTGTTTCGCGGACGTGACGGGTCGGGATTTTTCGCAATTCATGCGCTGGTACGAGCAGGCAGGCACCCCCGTCATCCAGGTGAGCGAGCGTCACGATCCCGCCTCGCGGATCACGACCTTATGCTTCTCGCAGACGACGCCGTCCACGCCCGGTCAACCCGAGAAAGCGCCGGTCGAGATCCCGATTGCGATCGGTCTTCTATCGGCCCAGGGCAAGGAACTGAAGCTCGATTGCGAGCATCCCGATTGGCGTTCGGACGGAGTATTCGTCCTGCGCCAAGCAAAGGACGAGATCCGTTTCAGGGGCGTTGCGGAAAAGCCGGTCGCCTCGCTTTTGCGAGGCTTCTCGGCGCCGGTGCGCCTCGACTTTCCGCAAAGCATCGACGAGCTCCTGCTACTTGCCGGTCACGATCCGGATCGCTTCAACCGCTGGCAGGCGATCCAGACCTTCGCCTCCCGAATGATGATCGCCGCGCTCAAGGAGCCAGGGCATGCCGAGCTCGTGCGCTTCGATCCGCGTTTTTTCACAGCGCTCGACCCTCTCTTGACGAGCGAGCCGGATCACGCCTTCGCGGCCGAGGCGCTTTCGATCCCATCCGAGCAGGATATCGTCCGCGAAATCGGCAAAGACGTCGACCCGGACGCCATCCTCGAAATCCGCGACGCACTTTCGCGCGCCATGGGGGAGGCGCTCGACGCTCCTTTGCGCGCCGCCTATGAGCGGCTCGCGCAAAGCGGCCCCTATTCGCCCGATGCGCAAAGCGCCGCGCGGCGGCAATTGCGCAACAGCGCGCTCGCGTTGCTCGTGATTGCCGATCCGAAGCGCAACGGACCCTTGGCGCAAGCGCAATTCAAGTCGGCGGGCAACATGAACGACAAGCTCGCCGCGCTTGGCGCGCTTATGCGGGCCCCTGGCGAGATGCGCGAGGACGCGCTTGCCAAGTTCGAGCGCGCCTATGCACGAGACCCGCTGGTTCTCGACAAATGGTTCGGCTTGCAGGCGCGCATTCCGGAACCGGGCACGCTCGAAAGGGTCGAGCGCCTGACCGCGCATGGCGCCTTTTCTTTCAGCAATCCGAACCGGGTCTACGCACTCGTCATGGGATTTGCCATGGGCAATCAATCGGGATTCAACCGAGTTGATGGCGCGGGTTACGATTTCATCACTAGGGTCGTTGCCGATTTGGATGGCTCAAACCCCGCCGTTGCGGCGCGGCTTCTGACCTCGTTTCGAACCTGGCGGAGCATGGAGCCGGTCCGCCGCGCGAAGGCTGAGGCCGCCTTGCGGCGCCTCGCGGCCAAACCGAAGCTTTCGGCGGACGTCGCCGATATCGTCACGCGCTCTCTCGCCTGAGCGGAACGTCACGATGCGAGGGCGTGCATTTTGAAACTCGCCTGTGGCGAAGAGAAGCACAACCGACCACCGCCCAAGCGTTGCAAATTTCTCGCGAGACTCGCTTTGCGCGAATTCGTTCTTTTTTTGTCCAAAAAAATTCAACCTGGCCAATTTTTGGACTGGACAAGGAGTCACCGGAAGATTCGAATGAAGGTGATTCGGGGGTTGGCGGCGTAGAAACTTCCCCACCGAACACTCACACGACACGACGACGGAGGCCAGAGCATGGCGCGCATGGACGCGGCCGTGCCGCCCTTGCACGCGGCTGTTTCGGGGCGAGCGGCGAGCACGAGAACCCTTCCCATCTCCTTGCCGAGCCGATTTCTGATGCGGGCGGCGCTTGCGTTCATGGTGCTCCTCGCTCTCACCCTCGCGAGTGCCCAAACCCTGCTCGACCTTTACGCTGCGCGCGAGCTCCATCTGGGACAAGCGCTCGAGCAAGCCGATGCGACCGCCTCGCTGATCGCTCAACGCCTCGACAACTCTTCGGTATCCGCGGCCACTTTGCCCAAACTGGCGGGCGACGCCAATTCCGCAAAGGAGCCAGCGCTTGCAAACGCGCAGCGCCTCTTGACTGCCGCCCTGCCCTTCCATGTGCCGCCCAGCGAGATGCTCGTAGGCGTAACCGATCGCTCCGGCCAAATCGTCGCCAGCCTCGGGTTCCAACGCGAGATCAGGTCCATCGCGGATCTTGTTGGGCGCGAGCATATCGCCGAAACGAACCGCACGAACGCCGCACGGGTCATCACACCGGATGGCGTCGATTCCATCGTGGCGATCCGAAACCTCGCGGCACCGCTCGGTCAAGTTGCAATCGTCGCGCCGACAGCGCACATGCTCACCCTGTGGCAAGCGCACGCGCAGCAGCTCGCGCGGCTCGCGGCGACCGGCGCGTGCGTCATCCTCATTCTCGCCGCGGCTTGTATTTGGCAGCGACGCTCGGCGCGCCTCGCCAAGAACGAGAGCCGGCAAATCCGCGCGAAGATGCAGACCGCGCTCATGGATACGTGGCGCAACGAGCAAGAGGTGCTCGAGAAGGAGCAGCGCCTCGTCGCCATGCTTGCTGATCTCGAACGCTCGAGGGAGGAGATCGAGCGTCAATCCTGCGAGCTCGGCGCGCTCGTCGAGCATTACCTTGCCCAGCGCAAGCGCATCGAGAGCGCCAACCGCGCGAAGGCGGAATTCCTCGCCAATATGAGCCATGAGTTGCGCACTCCACTGAACGCAATCATCGGCTTCTCCGAGATCATGGAGACAGGCCTCTTCGGTTCGCTCGGCAGTGCGAAATACGGGGAGTATGTGAGCGACATCCGCCGCAGCGGCGAATACCTTTTGAGCGTGGTTTCCGACATCCTGGAGATGGCGCGCATCGAGTCCGGCAGGCGGCGCATCAAGCGGCAGCCCGCGCTTCTCAAGGACATACTCGGGGAAGCCGCGACCGGCGTCGCCGACGCCGCTCGAGCGCGCAAGCAGAAGCTCGTGATCGAGGCACCACCCGCGCCCTTGATCGAGGCGGACTCTCGCGCGCTGATCAAAGTGCTCGTGCATATTGCGCGCGATGCCGTCGACCACACCGGCGAAGGTGGCACCGTCAAAATCCGCGCAAAGCTTTATCCGCGCCATCTCAGCATCCATGTGGTCGGCAGCGACACGAGTGTCCGGCCGAGACTTTTCATCTCGGAAGCATTGCCCGCGACCGTAGGCACGGATCAGATCGAGCGGCGTCAAGGCACGAGCCTTGGTTTCGCCCTGGCGCGTTCGCTCGTCGAGCTGCATGGTGGAAGGTTGCGCGTCAGATCACGTTCAGCCTCGCGATTAGGCCCGATCGTAGTGCTGAGCCTGCCGCGGGGACAGAACTTCGTCTCGGCGGACACCCTCAACGCTGAGGCAGCCTAGGCGACAACCCACGCGCGCTCGCGGATCAATCACCCGAGCACACGCTGGTAAATTCCCTGCACCTCAGCGCGGAGCGCTTCGACCTTGCGCGCCAGGGCAGTTCCTGAGGCCATGCCGAGATCGCGGGCAATGTTCCGGACGATCGAAGCGTCGTTCCAATTCGTCGGGGAAGCCTCGGTCGAGCGAAGGCGCTCGCGTTGCAGAAGCTCGCTGAAAAGGGCGCGCGCGCTCACAAGTGCGCGCGCCTCGACTTTCGCAAGCAACCCTTGCGCGGCCGCCTGCATGAGGCTCGCTTCGACCGAGTGGGTCAGCAGGCTCCGCTGGTTTGCCGCATTGGCGAGCATGAGGAACTGGGCGCAAAAGTCGATGTCGACAAGCCCACCGCGCATGTTCTTCAAATCGGCCGCGTCGTTCTCACCCTTCTCGGAAGCGAGCAGCTGGCGCATCTCCCTCACGTCGCCCGCGACCCGCGCTGGATCCCTCCTGCGAGAGAGGACGCGCCGGATCGCACTCGCGACGACACGGCACAGATCAGCATCTCCGGCCACCGGTCTCGCCCGGGTGAGCGCGAGATGCTCCCAGGTCTCGGCTTCCTTTTCCTGGTAGTTGACAAAAGCTGCGAGCGGCAGCGCCACGGGCCCCTTACCGCCTGACGGACGAAGCCGCATATCGATGTCGTAGAGGCGTCCATGCGAAGTGGGCGCGGAGATCGCGGTAATCAGGCGGTGCGTGAGACGCGAGAAATAGAGAACCGGATCGAGCGGGCGGTGTCCGTCGGAGGCGGCCGCGTTGTCGGGGAGATCATAAACGATGATCAGGTCGAGATCAGATGTCGCGGTCATCTCACTCGCGCCAAGTCTTCCCAACGCGATCGCTGCAAGACGCGAGCCATTGACCGTGCCATGCTCGGCCGCGAAAGCTTGGCGCGTGATGTCGAGCGCGACCTGAAGCGAGGCTTCAGCGACCGCCGTATAGGCCGCTCCGAGATGGGCGCCATCCAAGCCACCCCCGAGGAAGCGCGCGCCTGCCATGAACCACTCCTCGCGCCCCGCGTCCCGCAAAAGATCGAGCGCCTCCTCGTGCGAAGTTCCGGCCGCGAGGCGCGCCGCGAGCCGGCTCGCGACGCGCCGCGGCACTTGGGGCTCGGAAAGCGATCGCACGTCGATGAAGACGTCGAGGAGATGGGGCCTTTGCACGATCGCCTCGGCGAGGCGAGGCGCAGAGCCGAGCATCGCGGCAAAGAGGCGCCGCAGCCTTTCGCTCTCGCCGAGTATCGAGAAGAGCTCGGCCGGCGCCGCGATGCGCTCGAAGCTGCGGTCGAAAGTGGCGATGGCCGCGTCAGGATCGTCGGTGGCGGCGAAGGACTCGATCAAATCACCCAACAATGCCGAGAGAGCGTCACGCACCTTGATGCTGCGCGCCGTGGGACGTTCGGGCGGCGCGGTCCAGCCGACAATCAGGCGCGAGGCTTCGGCCGGCCGGCGAAATCCCTTCGCGGCAAGCTCCTTTTTCGTAAAGCTGGTACTGGACGAGCGAGAGCCGACCTCGCTCCCGCCAAACGCCTTCTGCGCTTCGAGCCGCACCTGCGAGGTGCGCGCCGCGAACTCCTTCTCGAAAGCCGCGGCGCTCGCGAATCCGGACCAGCGCGCGAAGTCTTCGAGATCGGCGCCCTGTTGCGGGAGAATTTGCGTCTGCTCGTCGTTGCGCATCTGCAACCGATGCTCGATCGTCCTCAAGAAGCGATAGGCCTCCGAAAGCCGCTTGCGTGCTTCCTTCGGAAGGTGTCCGGCCTCGGCGAGCGCCTTGAGCATGGAGAGCGTGCGCGGACCGCGAAGTCTCGCGTCTCGACCGCCGAAGACGAGCTGCAGCGCTTGCGTCGCAAGCTCGCATTCGCGAATGCCGCCAGGCCCGAGCTTGACGTTGCGCCCGCTGATGGCCTCGTCATCGCCATGCACGGTTCGCACATCGAGCCAGAGACCACGCAGCGCCGCGACCGCCTGAAAATCGAGATGACGGCGCCACACGAAAGGGGTGAGCTCGGCGAGGAAACGCCGGCCCATCTCCAGGTCGCCCGCGACTGGGCGCGCCTTGATGAAGGCGGCGCGCTCCCAGTTCTGGCCGATGGTCTCGTAATATTGGTAAGCCGCGGCGAGTGGCACGCAGGGCGGTGTCGAGGACGGATCCGGACGCAGTCTCAAGTCGACACGCAACACGTAGTCGTCATCCGTCCGCGATTGCAACAGGCGCACAACCCTTTGTGTGAGACGGGCGAAGAGGGCGTCGACCTCGACGCCCTCGGCAACGCTTGCCGTTGCCGGATCGTGCAGCGCGATGAGATCGATATCACTCGAATAATTGAGCTCCCGTGCGCCGTGCTTGCCCATGGCGATCAGCACGAAACCGGAGCCCCTTCCAGGATGGTTCGGATCGGGGAGAACGAGGCGACCGGAACGGTGAGCATCGCGCAGGACGTGCTCGGTGGCGAGCGCAACCGCGTGATCGGCGAAACGCGTCAAAGCTTCGGTCACCTCATCGAGGCTCCAGATGCCGCCGAGATCGGCAAGCGCGACGAGAAGCGCCGCGCGCCGACGCGCGTGGCGAAGCGCCGGCATGATCGCCGTGTCGTCTGCCGCGTGAGCGCCGGCGCGTGTCATCTCCTCGATCAGGCCTTCGAGGTGGCGCTCCGGCTGATCGACGAGCGCCTCGAGAAGCCAGTGCGGGTGCGTTGTTACGACACGCGAGAGAAAGGGTGAGTGATCGAGGATCGCCGTGACGAGCCGCAGAGCTTTTGGCGTCGGCCTCAAAATTCCTGCAAGGCGCGCGGCCAGATCGCTGTTCTCGATCGCCTCGATGAAGGGCTTGACCGCGTCCTTGCGGCGGCCGGTCCTGGCTCGCGGCGCTGCGGCAATGCGCGCGATCAGCGCCTCAGACGAAAGCTCCGCGGCGTACGGCGTGCCGCTGCTCGCGGATTTCACCTCGCAGCGCCCGCGAAAGGTGGCGGAAAGCACAAAGTCGCGCGCAACCCCGGATGATTGTCCTCGAGCTTCAGCGAACCGCCATGCAGGCGCATGACGGCGTTGGCGAGGCTCAAGCCGAGACCGAAGCCCGGCCGCGTCCTGCTGCCTTCAAGTCGCACGAAGCGCTCGAGCACCCGCTCGCGATCGGCCTCGGGAATGCCCGGCCCGTGATCGGCGACCGAAACCTCGGTCGTTCCGTCTCCATTGGAGCGTGCCGAGACCTGAACCTTCGCCATTGCGCCCGGAAGCTCGGGTTCCTCCCTGCTCGCATATTTCAGGGCATTGTCCACGAGATTGGCGAGCGCCTGCCCGGCAAGCTCGCGATTGCCATGGGCTTGCAAGCTTCCCGGAGCCTCGACCGAGAGAGAAACGCCTGCCTCTTCGGCAAGCGGCTCGTAAAGCTCGACGACGGAACGTGCGATCTCGGCCGCGTCGAATTGCACCATGTTCTCGGCCGCGCGCCCGCCTTCCGCCCGCGCGATCATCAAAAGAGCGTTGAAGACGCTGATCAGCTTATCGCTTTCTTCGATCGTGCGCTCGAGAGCCTGGCGATAGTCTTGCGGGTTCTTGGCCAGCCGAAGCGCTTCCTCGGCGCCGCTGCGCAAGCGCGTCAAAGGCGTCTTGAGATCATGGGCGATATTGTCCGAAACCTCCTTCAGGCCGGCCAACAGATCCCCAATTCGATCGAGCATGGCGTTGAGCGAGGCGGCGAGCCGATCGAGTTCGTCATTCGAGCCGGCGAGCGGCAGGCGCGTGGTGAGCGCCCCCGCCATGATGGCATTGGCGCTTTCCGTCATCGAATCGATGCGCGCCAGCACCCGGCGCGCTACGAAGAAGCCGCCGATGAGGCCGAGCGCGGTGAGCATGGCAAGTGCCAAAAGGAAGGCGCGCTTCACCGCCTGACCTAGGCCGTTGAGCTCACCGAGATCGCGCCCGACCACGAGGCGAAATCCACCAGGAAGCAGGAACACGCGCACATAGGCGTGATGCGTCACATCGTCGGGGTCGTCGAGGCGTTCGTAAGGTGTGTCGGGGTTTTCGCCGGCGGAGGTCAGCACGCTCGTCGGCAGGCGAGCCACATTGCCGGCCAGCGCCTCACCCACGAAAGTCGTCACCAAATAGAGCGACGAGCCAGGCCGGCGCGTGCGCTGCTCGACCGTGGCGACGAGCCGTCGGATGCCGCCCGCGCGAAACTGGTCGATGAGGCCGTTGACCTCCGCATCCACGGTCTCGCGCATGCCCTGCTCGACGAGCTGGCGCCCGTTCCAGGCCACGTAACCAAGCACGCCGGCGGAAATGACCGCGAAGAGGAGTGCGTAGGCGAGGGTCAGCCGGAACGCAGTCGTGCGGACGAGCTTACCGAGCGCCGTCACGGATCACATACCCGGCTCCGCGCACCGTCTGCAGCAAAGGGCGATCGAAGCCCTTGTCGATCTTGCCGCGCAGCCGCGACACATGCACATCGATGACATTCGTCTGCGGATCGAAGTGATAATCCCAGACGTTCTCGAGCAGCATCGTGCGCGTGACCACTTGTCCCGCGTGCCGCATCATGTATTCCAGAAGGCGGAACTCGCGCGGCTGCAAATCGAGTGTCTGGCCTGCCCTTGTGACACGCCGCGACAGGCGGTCGAGCTCGAGATCGCCGACCTGGTAGACCGTCTCCTCGCGGGCCGGGCCGACGCCACGACGGCGCGCCAAAACCTCGATGCGGGCGAGCAGCTCGGAGAAAGCATAAGGTTTGGTTAGGTAGTCGTCGCCACCGGCTCTCAAGCCCTTTACCCGGTCATCGACTTGACCGAGCGCCGAAAGAAAGAGAACGGGCGTGTGCACATCCTGTTCGCGAAGCGAGCGCACAAGCGACAGGCCGTCGAGCTTGGGCAACATGCGATCGACGATCAGCACGTCATAGCTGCCCTCGCGCGCGAGCGCATATCCATCGAGTCCGTCGAAAGCCTGATCGACGACATGCCCTTCTTCTCGCAGAGCTTTCTGAACGTAAGCCGCTGCGTCACGATCGTCTTCGACAACGAGAATCTTCATGGCTGGACGCAAAATAAGGCCGTTTGCTCGATTCACAAGGCTCCTTGGCGAGGACCCGTCCTTGCGGGAACTCCGCTGCCCAAAAAGCAACGGCGGGCTGGGAAACCCAGCCCGCCGCGCGTTCGGATGACCCAGCCGTCGCGGGGGCGACGGGATGCACCGGCCGGGGTCCGAATTCGTGACGCCTTCAGCCGGTGAAGGGCACGGCAACGTATTCGCTGTTGCCGTTGCGCTCGATCTGCAAAAGCACGGCCTTGCGGCCTTCACGCTTCGCCTCGGCTACCGCCTTCTTCACCTCCTCGGGCGTCGAAACGCTCTTGCCGGCGGCATTCATGATCACGTCGCCGGGCTGGAGGCCCTTGTCGGCAGCGGGGCTGTCGGGATCGACCTGGGTGATCGCAACGCCGGTGCCTTTTCCGACTTCGCTCGCGGGAGCGAGCGTCAAGCCGAGCTTCGAGCCCGCACTCATCGATTCGTCGCTCGAAGAGGCTGTCGCGACCTTCTCGGTCGGATACTTGGCAATCCCGATCTCCATGTCCTTCGAGCTGCCATCGCGCCAGACGGAGAGCGCCGCCTTGTCGCCCGGCTTCAAGGCTGCGATGTCGCGCGACAACTCACGCGCATCGGCGATGTTCTGGCCATTGACCGACAAGATCACGTCGCCCGACTTCAAACCCGCCTTGCTTGCGGGCCCGTCCTTGGCGAGTCCGGCCACCAAAGCGCCCTTGGCATCCTTCAATCCAAGACCGTCGGCGAGATCGCCGGTGACGGGTTGAATCTGGACACCGATGTAACCGCGTGTCACCGAGCCTGACTCTTTCAACTGGTCCACGACGGATTGCACGGTCTGCGAAGGGATCGCAAAGGCGATGCCGACGCTGCCGCCCGAAGGCGAGTAGATCGCGGTGTTGACGCCGACGACGTTCCCGGAAAGATCGAAGGTGGGACCGCCGGAATTGCCGCGGTTCACCGGAGCGTCGATCTGGAGGAAGTCGTCATAGGGCCCAGCCCCGATATCACGACCCCGAGCCGAGACGATTCCGGCCGTGACCGTGCCGCCAAGACCGAACGGGTTGCCGACCGCGAGCACCCAATCGCCAATGCGCGGCGAGGCCGTCGCCAGCTTGACGTAGGGGAGATCGCTGCGGCCATCGACCTTGATGAGCGCCACGTCGGTCTTGGGATCGGTGCCGATCACCTTGGCCGTGTAGGACTTCCCGTCATCTGTGGTGATGCTCACGGCTTTGGCGTGGTCCACGACGTGGTTGTTCGTGACCCCATATCCGTCAGCGGAGATGAAGAAGCCTGAGCCCAACGCTTCGCCGAAACGCTTTGGCGCTTGGCCATTCGGCATCCCGTTCTGGCCAAAGGGCCCAAAGAGCCGATTGAGGGGATGGTTGGGAGGAAGATTTGGGAAGGGCAACTCGTCATCACCACTACGCTTGCCGCCGAAGGCCATCGGCTGGGCGTCTTGCTCGGCGATCTTCACTTTTACGGAGAAGACGGCCGGCTTCACCTTCTGGACGAGATCGGCGAATGAAACCGGCGCGAGCGCGGCAGGAGAACCGATCGCGGAGCCCTGAAGAGGGGCCTGCGTCGTTTCCGCATGCGCGGGCAGGCTCGGCAAGGCGACGCCGGATTCGAAACCGGCGAATGCCGCCAACGCCAAGGCAGCGACCCCCGAGACGAGCGTCAGCCGCCGTCGACGTGAAGCGACTGGAACGGTGCTATGCGTATCCATTTTCCAACTCCTTTGACCATTCGATACCGCCGATCGAGCGTCGGTATCCGTGGGTCCGTTGCATCAAGGATATGGGGTCGACCCGATTTCACGCCCCTGTCCGATCGATGAAATCTTTGTAATTGGCGAGAACAACGCCGCACAGCTTGGCCGCATGCCGAAAAGAACTTGCCGATGGCGGCCGGAACAGCCGCACGCTCTCCGCGGCGTCGCCGCCACGCCGCCCGTGTTCAGCAAGCGTTGCCTATTCGGCGCGGAGATTTTCAAGGCGGGCGCGTTCCGCCTCACTGAGCGGAGCTTCCAAGGCGTCGGACCCGCGGCGTCTCCTCGCAAGCGCGATCATCGCGGCGCCAGCCGCGAGCACGAGGAATGGGCCCAGCCAAAGCAGAAACGTCCCCTTGCTGAAGCTCGGCTTCAGCAGCACGAACTCACCATAGCGGGCGATGAGGAAGGCGCGGATTTCGGCATCCGAGCGTCCGGCATTCACCTGCTCGCGAATGAGCACCCTGAGATCATGGGCGAGCTCGGCATTCGATTCATCAATCGATTCGTTCTGGCAAACGAGGCACCGAAACTGCGCCGAAAGCGTTCGCGCACGCGCCTCGAGCGCGGGATCGGCGAGCATCTCGTTGGCTTCCACCGCAAAGGCCGGTCGAAGCGGGGGAAGGACGGCGTCCAACGCGCTCGCCAAGAGGAGAGTGAGCGCGACCACGCTCCTGGTCAAAGCGCGAAGAGCGAGAAGCGAGGCGCGTGACACGGATTTCATCGAGGCAAGCCGGGCCTATTCGGCCGCGGCCGCGGGTGGTGCTGCGGCAGCCATCGGCCGTCTTGCCGGGACGCCGAGCCGCAAGCGTCGATCGGAGAGCGAGAGCGCGCCGCCGAGCGCCATCACCACGGCACCGAGCCAGATGAAGAGAACGAGCGGTTTCCAATAAAGTCGCACGCCGACGCGACCATTGGGCTCGCTCTCGCCAAGCGAGGCGTAGATTTGGCTAAAGCCCGTGGTCATCAAGCCGACTTGCGTGGTCGGGGTGCCACGCACCGTGTAGACCCGCTTCGTCGAAAACACCTCGCCCCGGGGAACGCCGGCCTCGGCGATCGAGAAATTCGCCACGGTCTCTCGGTAGTTGGGTCCTTGCCGGGGCGAGAGGCTCGTTAGAGTGAGCGTGTACCCGCCTACATCGCGCGCATCGCCGACGCTCATCAACGTAATCGTTTCGGCGTGCCAGGCGGTCGCGGCGATTCCGATCACGGTGAGCCCAAGTCCAGCATGCGCAAGTGCCGAGCCATAGGCCTGACGCGGCACGCCAAGCGCGCGGCTGAACGCAAGCCTCGCTGACACAAAGCTCAACATGGCGCCGGACGGAAAAGCTCGCGTCGCGATTTCTGTCATCGAGCCCAGTATCAAAAACAAGCCTAGCCCCGCGCCTAGGGGCGCGAGCACCGGTCCTCCATGTTCGATGCGAAGAGCGACCGCAACGAAAAGGGCAAGGCCGAGGGCGACAAGCAGGCGTTGCGAAGCGCCCAGAAGGTCACCCCTCTTCCAGGCGAGCGATTGTCCGAAGGGAAGGGCCAGCAAAAGCGGCGCGAGAAGCGGCAGCACGGTCGCGTTGAAAAACGGCGCGCCGACGGAGATTTTTTCAAAGGTCAAGGCCTCGAGCGCCAAGGGGTACAGTGTTCCGATGAGCACGGAAGCGGCCGCCGAGGCGAGAAGCAGGTTGTTCAGCACTAGCGCGCCCTCGCGCGAGATGGGCGCGAACAGGCCTCCAGGCTTGAGGTCACCGGCGCGAAACGCGAAGAGCGTCAACGCACCGCCGATGAAAAAAGCGAGGATCGCGAGAATGAAGATGCCGCGCGCGGGATCGGAAGCGAAGGCATGCACAGAGGTCAAGACGCCCGAGCGCACGAGGAAAGTGCCCAGCAAGGAGAGCGAGAAGGTGAGGATCGCGAGAAGTACGGTCCAAACCTTGAGCGCGTCGCGTTTCTCCATCACCAAAGTGGAGTGCACGAGCGCGGTCCCTGCGAGCCAGGGCATGAGGGAGGCGTTCTCGACGGGATCCCAGAACCAGAAGCCGCCCCAGCCGAGCACGTAATAGGCCCAATACGACCCCATCGCGATGCCGATCGTGAGAAAGCTCCAGGCCGTGAGCGTCCAGGGGCGCACGAAACGGGCAAAGCTCGCATCGATCCTCCTTTCGATCAGCGCCGCCACCGCGAAGGCGAAGGCGACGGAAAAGCCGACATAACCGAGGTAGAGGAGCGGGGGATGAATCGCGAGCCCTATATCCTGCAGCACCGGATTGAGGTCCTGCCCTTCGGCAGGCGCTGGATCGAGCCTCAGGAACGGGTTTGATGTGAAGACGATGAACGCGAGGAAAGCCGCGGCGATCACGCCTTGTATGGAAAGCACGCGTGCATGCAGGCGTGCCGGTAAGCCCTCTCCGAAGACGGCGACCAATGCGCCGAAGATCGCCAGGATCAAGGCCCAGAGCAGCATGGAGCCTTCGTGATTGCCCCACACACCCGTTACCTTGAAGAGCAACGGAACGGTGGAATGGGAATTCTCCGCGACGGTGGCGACGGAGAAATCCGAAACCACGTAGCAGGCCGTGAGCATCGCGAAAGAAATCACGACGAAGCTCGACATGGCGAGCATGAGCGGACGCGTGAGCGCCATCATCTGACGATCTTCATTCCCGCTCCAGGCAAGCGGCGAGGCCGCTAACAAGAGCGCCATGGCAAGCGCGAGGAGAAGAGCGAAGAAGCCGATTTCGGCGATCATGAACGAATACTCATCGCAGGGATACTCATCGCAAGGAGCCTCGCAGCCGAGTTGGCGTTCTCGTTCCACCTTGCCCTTTTCGCATTGCGACCCCCACAGCAGACCGCGCTTCTTCTGCGTCGTCTTCGCTCATCTGGAGACCGGAGCGCCCTCGCCCCGCCACAAGCCTTGGCGCTTCAACGCTTCGACCGCTTCGCGCGGCATATAGCGCTCGTCGTGCTTGGCCAACACATTGTCGGCAGCGAGCAAATGATCGGCGCGAAGCACGCCTTCGGCCACCACGCCCTGCCCCTCGCGAAAGAGATCGGGCACGACGCCGTCGTAAGAGACCTGAACGTCCTTGGCGGTGTCGGTGATGGCAAACACGATATGGTCGCCCGAGCGCGTTACACTTCCTTCCTTGACGAGCCCGCCAATCCGCACCCGCCCTCCCGGCGCAACGAGGCCCTCGGCGATTTCGCTCGGTGTATGAAAGAAGACGATGCTTCCCGAAAGCGCATAGAGCGCAAGCGCGACCGCGAGGCCGAGCATCGCGAGCGCCACCGCGATCAAGGCCAAGCGACGACGGCGGCGCAACGAGCGGCGGCGTCTTCCGAGATCGAGCGCGACGCTCACGGCTTCGCTACTTCCTGTGCGGCGGGAGGCGCAACGTTCTCATTCGAGCCGCCCGCGGTCTCCAAGCCCGTTGCTTGCGCCACTTGCAGGAGATGCGTGCGCGAGGCCTCGTCCAGCAAGGCGGCGCGGGCCTCGGCGAGCGCGGCTCGCGCCTTGTCGGTCTCGCCGAGCACGGTCAATGAACGCACAAGACGACCCCACTCCTGCGCCGAGCCGCCCTGTTGGTGCAAGCGCGCGGCAAGTCCCGCCACCATGGAGCGGATCGCATCCGCTTGCGCCGCGGGAGCAAGTGTGGCGACAGCCGCCGCTTTGGCGTTCTCAGGCTGCGTCAAGCCGGCAAGGTGCGCCTCGACCCCCGCGCGCCAGGGTGCATCGGCGGGGGCATCGGCAAGAAGAGCGCGCAAAGCCGTGGCGGCATCCTCGCGCCGACCATCCTGCTCGAGCCCCAGCGCTTTGAGGAAACGCGATTTCGCGTGCTTGGGATCAAGCAAAAGCGCCTTGTCGAGCGCCGCGCCGGCTTCACGCGTGACCACTCCGTCGGCCAGTGCGATGCGCGCCTCCGCGAGGTCGGCGAGGCGGTCGGGCGTTTCGCCGAGAAGGCGCACAGCCTCGGCGCGCGCTCGGAGCGCGTCTCCAAAGCGGCCAAGCCGCATGTAGATCGGTGCGAGCACTTCGAAGCCCTTGCCATCCTCGGGATGCTCGGCGAGATGCGCCTCGACCCGGCCGATCATCGTCCCAAGATCGCCGCCAGCCGAGCTCTCCCGCATCGCGTCGAAAGGCCGACCTGGAACACCAGGCGAGCCCATCATGGCATAAAGCGGCAAAACCAGCGCGGGCACGCCGATGAGCGCAACGAGCGCAACGATGCGCCCTCGCCACGGTGCGGCCCTCGCAAGCTCGTTTCGTGGTTCGGAAACGGTGGCGCCAGATGCTTCCACCGATCGCAAAAGGAGGCGCGCCGCCTCGTTGCGCGCCGCCGCTTCGCTAGCTGCATCGAGAAGCCCGCGCTCGCGGTCCCGGGCGATTTCCGCAAGCCGCAAATGGTGCAAATCGAGCGCCGACAAGCCTGCCGGACGGGCGCGCCCGGCGCCGCGGGCCAAGGGCAGGAGCACGGCAAGGATCGCGGCAACGAGCATCGCGAGGAAAATCAGGTGGAGAGCCATGGCCCTCCTTACCTAGCGACGCGATATGGCGGCAAGTAGGCCCGCGGACTGGAAGGGCCGGCTCTTCTCGACGACTCGCGCCGAAAGCTAGCGTCGCTTGGGCCAGAGACCCGAGGAAGGGACCAGAATCGATCCCGTGTGTCGGCCCGGCAAAAAGAGGCGCCGCGCGCGACGAGGGAGAAGTCTGCGCGCGACGTGGCGCCGCGAGGCAAAGCATAGAATGGGCAGGGAAGACAACCTTTTGAGCGGGAGCTCTGGCCAATCCAATTCGCCCGGTTTCCGCTTCAGCTACCACCAGGGGCGTTTCAGAGACTCAAGCCGCCGGCAAGACGACCTCTGCCCTGAGCCCGCCGAGCGGCGAGGTCCCGAGCGTGAGCTTGCCGCCATATTGGGTCGCGATATCGGTGACGATGGAGAGGCCGAGGCCAGACCCGGGCTTCGTCTCGTCGAGGCGCATGCCGCGGCGCATCACCTCGGCACGTGCGGCCTCGGGAAGGCCGGGCCCATCATCGTCCACAGTCACCGCAAGGCGCGGTGGTGCTCCGGCACTCGGCTCGGCGAGACGGCGTGCGGCGATCCTCACATCGGCGCTGCTCCATTTGCCGGCATTGTCGAGAAGATTGCCGACCATTTCCTGCAAATCCTGCCGCTCGCCGCGAAAGCGCAGATCTTCGCTGCCATCGGCCAGGATCGCGAGCCGGCGCGCGGGGTGGATTTTCTCGAAGGCCCGCGCGATCTCTGCGATCACCGGGGCAACCGGCGTCGCTCCCACGGGGGCGCCGGTGAGCGCCGCCGTGCGCGCACGATCGAGATGCCAAGAGATCTGATCGCGCATGATCGTGGTCTGCTCCGCCAATTTGTCGATGGGTGCGTCAGGCAGATTGCGGAACTCGTTCATGATGACGGCGAGTGGCGTCTTGAGCGCATGAGCCAAATTGCCTACTCGCGTGCGCGCGCGTTCGAGAATGTTGCGATTCGCGGTGAGGAGAAGATTGATCTCCTGCGCAAGCGGAGCAATGTCGCGGGGAAAATCACCTTTCAGAGTATCGGCGTCACCGCGCCTGATGGCTTGCACCTCCCGCGACAGGCGGGACAGCGGTCGCAGCCCGAACCGGACCTGGGCGAGCGTCGTCGCCATCAACGCGGCGAATAAGAGCGCGAAGGCGGTAACCAGCGTGAAGTCGAAGCGCCGCAGCTCCGCATCGATTTCCTCGGCGCGCGCGGCGATCGCGATGCGGAAGCGGCCCTCGTCACCGAAATCGATGGTGCGCTGCACGATGCGGAGCTTTTGCTCGTCGGGCCCCTCGACATAGCCTTCGCGCCTCTCGCCTCGCAAATCCTCGATGGGGGACTGCGGCAGCAACTGGAGTCGAGCGCCGACGAGCGAATTCGAGCCGCCGACTGAAGGGCCCGGGACATCGACCTTGTCGACCTGCCAATACCATCCTGAGAGGGGCAAGTCGAAGCGCGGTTCACCGAAATTTCCCGCTTCCGAGAGCTTTCCCGGCGGCTCCTGGCTGATCGTGGCGACGATCTCTTTCAGATAGACGTAAAGCCTCTCATCGAAAGAGCGCTCCGCCGTGTTTCGGTAAAGCGTCGTAAGCGCGAAGCCGGCGACGAGAAGAATGGCGGCGCACAATACGGCCGCCGAAGCCGAGAGCCGCGCCGCGAGCGGCCAGGAATGGCGGAAAGGTCCCCGGCGCGGCTCGGAAAGCTTCATCGCAGCGGGGCGATAAAACCCGTCATGAGGCCTTCTCCGCTGGCGGTGCCACCATGTAGCCCAAGCCGCGCACCGTTTGAATCAGGTCGCAGCCGAGCTTGCGTCGAATGCGGCCGACAAAGACTTCGACCGTGTTGGAATCGCGATCGAAATCCTGATCGTAAAGATGCTCGATCAGCTCGGCGCGCGAGATGATGCGGCCATGGTGATGCATGAGATAGGAAAGCAGGCGATATTCGTGCGAGGTGAGCTTCACCGCCGTTCCGTCGACCACCACACGTCCTGAACGGGTGTCGAGCTTCACGGGCCCGCAGACGAGTTCGCTCGTCGCATGGCCGGTGGCGCGGCGCAGGAGAGCCCGCACCCGAGCCAAAAGCTCCTCGAGGTGGAAGGGCTTCGTTACGTAATCGTCGGCGCCGGCATCGAACGCATTCACCTTGTCGCTCCAGCGATCACGCGCCGTGAGAACGAGGATCGGCATGGTCTTCCCCGCCGACCGCCACGAGGTGATGATGGAGGCGCCGTCGATCTTCGGTAAGCCGAGGTCGAGCACCACCGCGTCATAGGGTTCGGTCTCGCCGAGATATTGCCCCTCTTCCCCGTCAAAGGCACGATCGACCGCATAACCAGCCATTTCCAGCGCCGAGACGACCTGGCGATTGAGATCGCGATCATCCTCGACGACAAGCAGCCTCACCGTCTTTCTCCATCATCGTCCATCTGATCCGAAAACGTCATAGACGCTCGCGCCCCGAATGTCAGCGGGCGCCGACACGAACCCCCGAGACCGCGTCGATGATGACGCGCGAGACATGTCCGTCATGGCCGAGAGCCGTGATCAAATAGACGAGGCCGGTGTCCGTCTTGCATAATTTTTCACGGATCTTCTCGCCCGTGCCGGCCGCTCGCAAGGCCACGATCGGCTGCACGACGTGATGGCTCTCGATCTCCTCGCGCATTTCACGGTCCGAAAGGCAAGCCTCGATCTTCGGCACCCCCGGTTCCGCGGCAGGCATGACCACGCTGAGCGTCGACATGGCGAGGATCGGAATAATGAGCATGATGGCCGGTTGTGGCAGCGGCCCACTGAACGAGTCCTGAACGTCTGGCCTTGTCCTCTCCAGGCCTGCCGAGCTGCCGCTATTTGGAATTCCTCTTGGTGAAGAGAAAGGCACGCGGTATCCGGCTGCAGATCTCGCGCGAAGTTCGAAGGATGTTCGATGCGGCAGGCTCAACTCGAAATCGTCGCGGCGCCAAGCGGCGGTTTGTTGCCGGCCAAGCCGCGGACCAACCTTCTCTTCTCCTCCGTCCTTCTCGCACTCGTCGCCGGCGTGGTGCTCGTTTGGGCAGCGATGTCCGAGCCGGCGCGAGCCATTGTCGGAGGCGCTCGTGCCGAACCCCCAATCGGGCAAGCCCTGGTCATGGTGCTCGTCGAGGGCGGCGGCGCCTGTTCTGGAGTTCTCGTCACCCCGCGAGCGGTGCTCACCGCAGGCCATTGCCTTCCCAAAGGCCGCGACATTCGCGTCTATGCGCCCTCCCCCGATACGCCAGGTCCGCCGCGCCTGATCCGGCCAGTCGCGAGTGCGGTCCACCCCGGCTATGTGCAAAACACGCTGGGTTCACGCCGCCGCTCCATCGATCTCGCCCTCCTTCGTCTGGCAGAAGCTTTGCCCGCCCCCTTCCTTCCTGTGAGCCTTGCCGCGATTTCCGCGCCGGGCGCGGGGGACACGGTCATCGTGGCCGGGGACGGTCTTTCACAGGAGGGGATCGCCTCGTCCTCGGGAACGCCGCGCAGCATCTCTCTGCCCGTCGTCGAGCCCTATGGGCGCGGCACGATCCTGCTCTGGGCGGCGCCGGCGAGCGACACCGGCGGGGGAGCATGCGAAGGCGACTCGGGCGGCGCGATCCTTGAGCCGCAGGGCGCGCTCGTCGCAATCATCGCCTTTGCCGAAGGGCTTGGCCGCGCGCGCTGCGGCAAGTTGACTCAAGGCGTCCTCGTCGCTCCGCAACGTGGATTCATCGACGGGACGCTTGCCGCATGGGGCGAAAGCGCCCGTTGGACGGATCACGCGGATGGTCTAAGATAGCGGTGACATGACAGAGCTTCGCCCGTATCTTATGCGCTTCGCGCTCGGGGCCGCCCTCATGATGTGGGCGGCCTTTCACATCACGCCCTCCTACGCCATCGTGGGAGGCGAAGAGGCGTCGAGCTCGTCGAGCGCCAGGCGCTACACGGTGATCGTGCAAAGCCAAAAGGGCGAGCTTTGCTCAGGTGCGGTGATCGCGCGCAACCTCGTGCTTACGGCCGCCCATTGCGTTGTTCCCAAGACGAAATACCGCGTCATTTCTTTCGACCAGAATTTCGTGCCGACGGCGATCGGGGTCGCGGCCGCCGCGCGCAATCCCGCTTTCAGGCTGCGCGGGCGCCCCGATCAGCAGACCGGCCTCGATATTGCGGTCCTCGAGCTTTCAGAACCTTTCGGCGGCGACATCAAGCCTCTCGCCATTTCAAGCGATCTTGGCGTTCTCTCGCCCTTGAGCGAGGTCACTGTGTCCGGCTTCGGGCTGAGCCGCTACGGAGATCGGGCTTCGGCCGGCAAGCTGCGCTTCGCACGTTTGCGGATCGCGGGTGTCGCCGACATCGGCGTGCCGAGCCTCGCGCTCACTTCGGACGGCACGCCCGAAGGGAGAGGCCGCAGTGCGTGCCTCGGCGATTCGGGCGGTCCGATCGTGTTGGAAAATTACTTCCAGAGCGTGCTCGTCGGTCTCGTCAGTCTTGCCGATGCCGAACGCGGCAAGGTGCCCTGCGCTGGCGTGACCTTCGCCACGCCAGTCGCGCTGCCGGAGGACGTTTCGGCGCGAATGCAGGCCACATCGGGCGGCGGGGGCTCTGCTTTTCAGGCCTTGCGCGGTCTTGAGCGCGCGCTTGGAGGCGATACTGGCGCCAGCTCGCGCTGAAGCCGGCCGGAGACAGCCGACGAGACGTGATGGTGCGGCCCGCCGCCAAGGCGACACCGACGAGCGCTGCATGGCCGAGGAACTGGCCCAAGGACATTCGGACGCGCAGCCATAACCGGTTCAAAGTTTGGGGATCGCGAACTGCGCTTGCGCAAGCTCGGTGAACAAGCCACCCATTCGGATGAGTTCATCGAAGGAGCCCGTCTCCACGATCCGCCCGTGATCGAAGACAAGCACGCGCGTGGCGCGGCGGATCGTCGAAAGCCGATGCGCGATCACGAAGGTGGTGCGCCCGACCGTCACCTCATCGAGCGCTCGCTGCAGCCTCTCCTCGGTCGCAGCATCAAGTGCGCTCGTCGCCTCGTCGAGGATGAGGATCGGCGGGTCCTTCAACAGGGCACGGGCGATCGACAAGCGCTGGCGTTCGCCGCCCGAAAGCAGGCGACCTCGTTCGCCGATCATCGTGTCGAGGCCTTCCGGTTGCCTGGCGATGAATTCCGCCGCCTGCGCCCGCCGGATCGCCTTTTCGAGTTCCTCTTCCGAGGCGTCCGGCTTTCCGGCGAGAAGGTTCTCTCGGATCGAGCGGGCAAACAGCATCGGTTCCTGGAAGACCACGCCGATATTGCGACGAAGCGATGTGAGCGTGATCTCGCGAATATCCCGGCCGTCGAGCAGGATGCGCCCGGATAACGGATCGAAGCTGCGATGCAAGAGGGCGAGCGTCGTCGACTTGCCCGAACCTGTGGGGCCGACGAACGCAATCGTCTCGCCAGGTGCGACATCGATGGTGAGATCGGCCACCGCCGCACGCTTGCCGTCATAAGAGAAGCTTACGTTCTCGAAGGAAATGGCACCGTTTGCGCGCCCGATGGTCACCGTCGTTGGCGCGTCGCGAAGCGTCGGCGCGGTGTCGAGCACCGCGAAAAATTCCGCAAGACGCGGTGCTTCGAGGAAAATGTAGTTGAGGAAGCTCACGACCTGCTCGAGCCTGAAGACCAAAAGGCTCGCGAGATTGACGAAGGTGACGATCTCGCCGACGGTTGTGAGCCCTTGCATGAACAACGAGACCCCGGCGCCGAGGATCGACAGGATGATCAAGGTTGCCGATGCGCGCGTGCCGATCGCAGCGAGGGCCCACCAAGAGAGAACCGGATTCTGCACCGCCATCAAACGTTCGATGAGGGCGCGCAGATCGCGCGCTTCCGTCTCGACCCGGGTGAAGCTCTGGATCACCGCCACATTTCCCAACGCGTCGGAGACGCGCTCGGCAAGGTCTCCCCGGTAGCGTTCCACCGATTGCTGCATGGTTTCGGTGTGGCGCAGCACGAGCGTCATGAGGACGGCGAAGATCGAGACGAGGAGCATGAGCACGAGGCCGAGCCGCCAGTTGAGGGCGGCGGTCAACGGCAGCATGACGAACAACGCGACGAAGGCGGCACAATGTTCGCGAAAAAAGGTGAGCCAGATACCGCCGAGGCTGAGCGAGCCGTCCGACATGACCTTCAACGCTCGGCCCGTATGCTTTTCCATATGGAAGAGCAGCGGCAGCGTGAGCACATGCTCGAAGAACTCCGCCATGACGGCGAGCCGGCGCCGATGCGAAAGCCGGTCGGCGTTGAGCGCCACGAGCGCCCCGACCCCGATATTGAAGGCGCCGAACCCGACCCATAGAGCAAATTGCGGCAGGAGGCTCGCCCAGCCGGGTACGATCTTGGCGGTCTGTGCCGCCGTGAGCGTATCGACGATGCGCCCGAACAGTACCGGCTCCGCGAATTGGGCTGCCGCAAGCGCCACATTTACGACCGCCAGAATGGCGCCGACGTGAAGCTCCGGGCCGAGCGCGGATAGAGCGCGTGCGTAAAGCCGGAGAATTTTCATGGCTCGATTATGCCGGCCCAAACGGGCGGGCAAATCGCCCAGCCCACCGGCGGAAAAGGTGCACGACGTGCCGCGGGTCGAAGCGGATAGTTCCGGAATCCGGTCCTCTGCTCAAGCAAAACCGGCGGAAAAGTCCCTATTTGACCACCACTCTCGCCCCGAGGGGGACGCGTTCATAGAGGTCGATCACATCGATGTTGCGCATACGAATGCACCCGGAAGACACGGCGTGCCCGATGCTCTCAGGCTCGTTCGTGCCGTGAATGCGGTAAAGCGTGTCCTTGTTGTCCTGAAACAAATAGAGAGCGCGAGCACCGAGCGGGTTGTCGGGACCGCCCTTCAACCCGCCAGCATCCACCACGGGTTTGAGATGGGGCCAACGCGCAATCATGTCGGCGGGCGGCAGCCAGCCCGGCCATTCCTTCTTTGCGCCAACCTGGGCAATGCCCGACCATTTGAAGGCCTCGTCGCCCACGCCGACCCCGTAGCGGATCGCCTTGCCCTTGCCTGCGACGAGGTAAAGAAAGCGGTGAGGCGTGTCGATCACCACGGTTCCCGGCGGCTCTCCCGTGGTGTTATCGACCTCGTAGGGAAGATATTGGGGATCGATCGCGGCCGTCGGGACCAGTGCCATCCATTCGGCGTCATGCGAGCTCACCACCGGCGAGGGGACGCTTTTGTAGCATCCGGCAAGCGCGAAAGTCAGGCCAATGGCGACGATCCGAAGCATGTGGCGCATAAGCTAAGATCCGGCGGCGAGTCGAACTTCTCTACCCTGCTTCATCCAATTTTGCCAACAAGGGAGAAACGTCCGGCGCGCAAATATGTTCAAGCCGTCGCAAGCGTGCCACATTAAGGGAAAGGGGCGGACATGTTTGCTGGGGGCAGGTTGCAAGCTCCTCGCGCGGCAGCCACCAAACGAGACGCATCTCTTCTAAATCTTGGGCCCACGCATTCCGATGACGACGCTTTATCTCACCCATCCCGCTTGCCTCGAGCACGAATCCCCGCCGGGCCACCCCGAGCGGCCGGATCGTCTTCGTGCCGTGTGGCGCGTGCTCGATGAGGCGCGTTTTGGCGCGCTTGAGAGGCGAAAGGCCAAGCTCGCCGATGCCGCGAGTGCGCTCCTTGCCCATGACGAGCGCTATTGCGAGACGCTGCCGAAGCTGATCCCGCCCGAAGGGCGTACGGGCCATGTGGATGCCGACACCTATCTTTCGGCGCATTCCTGGCCGGCCATCCTTTACGCGATGGGGGCCGCGGTCGAGGGTGTGGATTGCGTCATGCGGGGCGAGATGAAGAACGCGTTTTGCGCCACGCGTCCACCCGGCCATCATGCAGAGCGCGCGCGAGCCATGGGGTTTTGCCTGTTCAACCATGTCGCTGTCGCGGCTCGGAAGGCCCAGCGGGTCCACGGCGCCGAACGCGTCGCGATCGTCGATTTCGACGTGCATCACGGCAATGGAACCCAGGACATTTTCTGGAAAGACAAATCGGTGCTCTACGCCTCAAGCCATCAATGGCCGCTCTATCCGGGCACCGGCGCCGCCTCGGAAACGGGCGAGCATGACAATATCGTCAACTTGCCCTTGGCGAGCGGCACCGGCCCCCAAGTTTTCCGCGCCGCTTTTGAAAGCGTCATCCTGCCGCGTGTCGATGCCTTTGAGCCCGACCTGATCTTGATATCGGCAGGCTTCGATGCGCATCGGCGCGACCCCTTGGCGAGCCTCGACCTCGGAGAAGCAGAGTTCGGCTGGGTGACGCGCCGCTTGATGGAAATTGCCGAACAGCGTTGCGCCGGGCGGATCGTCTCGGTGCTCGAGGGCGGCTATGATCTCATGGGGCTTTCGGCCTCTGCCGCCGCCCATGTCGAGGCGCTCATGGAGGCGTGAGCGCGGCACGCAACGCCTGCAAGGTTGCCTGGGTGGAAGGGTCAGCAATGCCATCCACGCGCTCAGGGCGAAAATGGCGCTGGAAGGCGATGACAACGCTTCTGGTCTCTTCTCCGTAAAAACCGGTGGCCTCGATCTCGTAGCCGTAGGCAGAGAGAGAAGCTTGCAGCTCCTGGACCTTCGGCCCGCCATCACCCCCAGCGAGGCTCGGGCCGTCGCTCCACGGCGCGGGCGTGACGAAATGGCCTATTCCCGCGCGGTGAAGCCGGTCCCATGGAAAGCGCTCGCCCGGATCCTGCTTTCGCAAAGGGGCGATATCCGAATGGGCAAGGACCCGCACGGCAGGAATCGACAAACGCGACACGACGTCACGGCAAAGCGCGATCACCACCTCGATTTGAACGGCCGGAAAAATGGGATTGCCGCCGTCATGTCCGGGATGATCGATCTCGACTCCGATGGAACGCGAATTCAGATCCGTTTGGGCGTGCCAGGAGGATTGGCCCGCATGCCAAGCGCGACGATCTTCGCTCACCAGTGCAAAAACTTCGCCTTCCCGATCGACGAGATAGTGGGCCGAGACCTCCGAACGCGGATCGGTAAGCCTCGCGATCGCGCCCTGCGCGTCCGCCATGCCGGTATAGTGCAGGACCAGCATGTCCACGCTGGCCCTGCGCTTTCCATGGTTGGGCGAAGCGATGTTCCTGCATCGCAAGCCGGTCATTATTTCGGTGCCACCGGAATGGGTGGCCGGAACTGGCTTGACGCTCAGCGGCAGTAGACGTTGCCGTAATAATCCCGGTATGTCCCGTAGGGGCATGGTGCTGTCGCCGCGCCGACCACCGCACCCGTAGCACCGCCCGCGAGCGCCCCGATGGCAGCGCCTCGGCCGCCGCCCGCTGCCCCGCCGATCAAGGCGCCTGTACCCGCTCCGAGCAGACCTCCGCCGACCGCGCGCTCCTCGGGCGTGTTGCAAGCACCAAGGGTGAGCACCAGCACCGCAGCCGTTATAACCTTCTTCATCTCAAGCTCCTTGAACACGTTCGAATGCTTATCCGGCATATCGGCATTTCATGCTAGGCGCCAGCGCGCTCGCACAACAGCGCTATCGCGCATCAGGCTTAACGCGGATGCGGCAGCCTCAGGTTCCCTAGCGAGCCCGGAAAATGCCTCAATTTGACCATAGCGCGCGGCCTTCCATTTGCGAATGCGACGTTTTTGGCACCTCGGGGAGGACCCATGCCCATGCGATCCCTGCACCTGACCTCGCTCGCTCTTCTGGCGATGCTGCTTTCCGGATGCGTGGACGCCACTTCGCCGGCCTCCAGCCTGGCGGAACTCGAAGCTCCCTCGCAGGTCGGGGATTTTCAAATGGCGCACGGTGCTGCGGCGATGGCTCGCGCGCGCGAGCTTCGCCCCAGGATCGAGCAGCATGCGCGTGCCAACGAACTTCCCGTCGCTCTCGCGAACGCGATCATCCGAATCGAGAGCAACTACAACCCGAGGGTCGTGCACGCGGGCAACTACGGTCTTATGCAAATAAAGCTTGCCACCGCTCGCGCGATCGGTTTCGGGGGATCCCCTGCCGACCTCCTCGATCCCGACACGAACCTGCGCTACGGGTTGAAGTATCTCGGGAGTGTATACCAGCAATCGCAAGGCGATCTTTGCCTTACCGTCATGAAATATCAAAGTGGCCATCGGGCCCTGCGTATGACGGCAAGCAATCGCGCCTATTGTAGCAGAGTGAAAGGCCTGATGACGGCCGCCGGATAGGGTTCGGCAAGGCCGCATCGCCAAGTTCTCACGGTTTCGTGATCGGCCGCTACTGTGGATTTCAAGTAACGCGCCGTGCTTTTTTTGGCCGGGGTGTCGCCATTTTTCACGCGTCCCTAGTTGACGGACGGCGTGAGTTCGTGTCCCGTGTTCAGCGCAATCGGGAAGTATTCGGCGTAGTTGCGCTACGTCGAAGGGATTCGGTCATCGATCCGCCGGCCCGCGCGATGTCGATTGCTTTCCCTCGGCGCGGCGCCAAGGGAAAATTTGAAGAGCTTGGGTCGACAGGGATACCGCTGCATGGCTTCCGGTACTGTCAAGTGGTTCGACGAGACCAAGGGTTACGGCTTCATTCGTCCGTCTGACGGCGGAAAGGATGTATTCGTCCATATCACCGCCGTTCGCACGGCGGGTCTACAGACACTGGCCGAAGGACAGAAAGTCAACTTCGACCTCGTTTCGGAGCGCGGGAAAACCGCGGCGGGCAATCTGTCGCTCGCTTGAACGCGCCTCTCGCGGCCAGGCCATCGGTCTTGTCGCGGGCTTGAGAGGCCGCCTTTCGAAGCGGTGAGCCGCTCATCCGAGTGCTGCGTGCGAATGCGCTCGGAGGCGTGGCGGATTTGACTCGATTTGCAAGGGGCATTCGCCGCATGGGGGGAATTCTGCTTTCTCGCGTTCGGGTTGAAGCTCCGGTCGTCGTGAGCTTGGGCCAGAAAGAACGCTCGAAATCGCGTCACCACCGGTGAAGTTCGAGGGGGCGAGCCCCTGGAGAAGGTCTAAAGGGGGCGGAACATCGCCCTCGCGGTTTAAGGAATCTCGGCCAGCGTGGCACCCTTACTTGAATCTCAAAGCCGTGCAGGCTGCCCGCGGGGACAAGCTTGGCGAGCTTCTACCCAGCTGCGATGTGGGCCGCCCTTTCCTTTTCCTCATCGATGAGGACTTTGGCTAGCAGCTTGCCCGCGGGGCTTCGCGGCAGCTCGGCGCGGATCTCGAGCGCAGTCGGCATTTCATGGCGTCCGATGCGATCGCTCAAGAAATCACGCAGCGTCTCCAGCGTGAGTGCGGGCGCGCCCTCTTTTAAGGTCACGAAAGCCTTTGCCGCCTGCCCGCGATAAGGGTCCGGCACCCCGATGACAATTACCTCCTTTACGTCACCATGCTCGTAGATCGCGTTCTCGATCGCGACCGGATAGACGTTGAAGCCCGAGGAGATGATCATGTTCTTCTTGCGATCGACTATGCTGAACTGCCCTTTTTCGTCCCTTTTACCGATGTCCCCGGTGAGGAAATAGCCGTCCACGAAGGCTTCCGCCGTGGCTTGCGCCTTTTTCCAATAGCCTTTGAATACATTGGGACCGCGGATGGCGATCTCGCCGATCTCATGAGCGCCGAGTACTTCCTTCGGATTCTCCAAGGACACTATGCGTAAGTCGATCCCGGGATACGGAATACCGATGAGTCCCGGACTCGAGGGTGCGCTCATAACCATCCGGGTTCCGGCGGGCGCGGTCTCCGTCATGCCCCAGCCGCCCCCCATGCGCCGGCCCAACAAACGTTCGAGGCGTTTTTCGACCTCGAACGGCATGGGGGCGCCTCCCGATCCGCATTGCTTCAATGACGAGAAATCACGCCTGTCGATATCGGGCAGGTTTGCTAGCGCGATCCACATGGTCGGCACGCCGAGCATGATGCTTGCCCGTCTGGTCTCGATGTCGGCAGCGACGGCTTGTGCGTCGAACCGGGAATGCAGCAAAAGCTCGTTGCCGTCGCGCAACCCCCGCAGCAAAATCACCGTGAGCGCGTAAATGTGGAAGAGCGGCAGCACGCAGATGATCCGCTCTTGACCTGGCATCAGCCCGTCAGGCTCGCTCCAGCTTCGGTACATGCTGACGGTGGCGGTGAAATTGGCATGGGTCAGCATGGCGCCTTTCGGCACGCCCGTGGTGCCGCCCGTATATTGCAACACTGCCACGTCGTCGGGCGACACCTGCGCGGGGTTGCACGAGGAACATGGGCGCAACATGTCGAAAAGCGATGCCACGCCCGCCCGGCGAGGCACTTCAATGCCCGATGACGGTCCCCAATACGCATCATCGCCCACCCAGACGCGCTCCACGAGGCCTTCTGCCTGAAGTGCCAGCGCGTTCGGCAAAAGACTTGGAAAATTTGTGGTGATAAGCGTGCGCGCACCCGAATCCTTGACCTTGTAGGCGAGCTCTCGCGGCGCATCGAGCGGGCTCAGGTGGGTTATGCGCGCGCCAAGGCGCAAGGCCGCAAAAAACGCAATCGGGTGATAGGGTGTGTTGGGCAGGTAAAGGGCGACCGTGTCACCCTTGGTGATCCCGGCTTCTGCGAAGCCCGCCGAGAGCTCGGAAACGAGCCGGCCCAGTGTTGCATAATCGAGCCGGGCCTCGCGATAGGAGAGCGCCGGCCGAGCCGGCCCCTCGGAGATGGCCAAGTCCAGAAGCTCCGGCAAGGTGCCGATCTCGATCGGAGCGTCCCAGCGCGCCGCCCCCGGAAAGGCTTCGACCCAGGGGCGATGAGCCGTGGCGCCCATTATTCCCCCCCGAACTGTTCTGAAATCGTCGGCAACGCCCATGGGATTCGTTGCTTCCTCACCGCGGAGTTTCGTTGTTGGCCGGCAAGTTAGCCCAGCGCGCTAAAGCGCGCCAGGGCGAGCCGTTTGGACGGAAGCTTTGCGTTTGGCGTCGCGCCCGCAGCCGAAAACACCTGTGCAGAAGCGCATCGCGCTTGGCGCTTTCGAGGAGAGGAAACCTCGTGCTAAGTCGTGGGCACAACCGCGGGAGTTCTCATGCCGGCAGCATTTCACACTTTCCTTTGCCGCACCGACAACATCGGTGTGCTCATTCACGATGAAGCGACGGGCTCGACCGCGAGTGTCGACGTGCCGGAGGCCGAAGCCGTCGAGCGGGCCTTGCGCGAGAAGAACTGGCGACTGACCCATATCATCGTCACGCATCGCCATCTCGATCACATCGAGGGCATTCCGGCGGTGAAGGCCAAGACCGGCGCGCGGGTCATCGCGCCGAAAAAGGCATCCGCCGAGGTGCCGCAAGCCGATGAGCTCGTGGCGGGAGGAGACAAGGTCAAGATCGGCGAGCTTGCAGCGTCGGTGCTCGACACGCCCGGCCATTGCGCCGACCACATCTCGTATTGGTTCGCGCAAGACGCCGCGCTGTTCGCCGGCGACACCATTTTCACGCTCGGCTGCGGGCGCGTGAGCGAAGCGGCGCCTTCCGTCCTTTGGTCCTCCTTGCAGCGGATCGCCGGCTTGCCTAACGAGACGCGCATCTGGTCGGGCCATGAATACACGTTGTCGAACGCCAGGTTTGCAATTTCCGTCGATGGGGCAAATGAGGCGCTCAAGGCCCGATACGCCGTGATCGAGAAGTTGCGGGCGCAGAACAAGCTCACCGTGCCGACTACGCTCGGCGAGGAGAAGGCAACGAACCCCTTCCTGCGCGCCGGCGACCCGAAGGTGCAGAAGGCGGTCGGCATGGCTGGCGCCGACGCGAGCGCGGTATTTGCCGAATTGCGCGAGCGCAAGAACAGGTTTTAGCCTGCCATCGGCCTCGCCATGACATTCCCTCTCTCGGCCGATGCAATCATCCGGGAGCTTGGGCTTTCGCCGCACCCGGAAGGCGGCTGGTATCGAGAGAGCTTTCGTGACAGCGCGTTGTCGAGCGATGGCCGGGCGATATCCACGGCGATTTATTTCTTGCTGAAAGCCGGCGAAACCTCGCATTGGCACCGCGTCGATGCAGCCGAGATCTGGATGTGGCATGCGGGCGCCCCGCTCGCGCTTTCCATCTCGCTTGATGGCGACGGATCGCAAACCCATCATCTTGGAATTGATTTCGCCGCAGGCGAGCGCCCGCAAGCCGTCGTGCCGGCGCTTGCCTGGCAAAGCGCGAAAAGCCGCGGAAGCTGGACGCTCGCCTCCTGCGTGGTCGCGCCCGGGTTTGAGTTTTCTGGCTTTGAATTGGCGGCGCCCGGTTGGAATCCGGGTCGCAGCCGCTGAGGTAAGATCGGGGCCACTGCAGCAAAAGGAGAGCACCATGGCTGAATTCACCGTCTACGGCGTTCCCGGCAGTCCTTATCTGCGCTCCGCCCTCATCGGCTTCGAGGAGAAGGGCATCGCCTATCGCCTGGTCTCCATGGGGTTTGGCGAATCCAAGGCGCCCGAGCACCTCGCCCGCCATCCCTTTGGCCGCATTCCCGTTGTCGATCACGGCGATTTCAGGCTTTACGAGACTCAGGCGATCATTCGCTATCTCGATGACGTGTCACCGCCGCCGTCATTCGAGCCCCGCGATATCCGCTCCAAGGCGCGCATGAATCAACTCGTCGGCATCGCGGATTTTTATTTCTTCCCCAAGGTTACGGCCACGATCTCCTTCCAACGCCTTGTCGTCCCGATGCGCGGCGGCACGCCCGACGAGGCGGTGATCGCGGCCGCGAAGCCCGACGCCGTGACCTGCGTGAAAGCGATCGAGGCGCTGATGGGGGATGTCTACCTCACAGGCGAGGAAGTCTCTCTCGCCGACATCATGCTCATTCCCAATGCTCATTATTTCTCGCTCACCCCGGAAGGAAAGGAAACCCTCGGCGACGGAAAGCTTCAGCGGTGGGTCGAGCGCATGCGGCGTCGTCCGAGCTTTGAGCGCACGGAAATCGAAAGGCTCAAGGCAGCCGCTTGAGTCGCCTACGCCGATCGACCTTTGCTCCTCAATTCACGTAGAGGTCGGAGCGCTCGACTTCGAACGCATCAGACCAGGTGACCCGGCCCTGGAATGGGAGCGTGATGCCGTGGGCCGCGAAGGCCTTGGCCATCAATCGGCGCGGATTGGCCGAAGCCATGGCGATCGCATCCTCGAAGCTCGCGAACCCCCAGTTCACGATGTTGCGGATCGCGGTGTCGAGCGTCAGTGAAGAACCGGCAAGGAGCGACTGCCCTGGCAAATGCACCTTGCCATCGCGATCCAGCTCGATCGTAAAGCCCGCGAAAGGATGCGGGCCAATGGACTCGGCGGCTGCCGCCGAGACGGCATCGGTGACGAGGATCGAGCGCTCCTTGCCTTTCGCCCGAAGGAGCACTTTCAAGGCATGCGGAGGAATGTGGATGCCATCGGCGATGAAATCGGCAAAAAGGCCGTCCTCGGCGAGCTGAGCCAAGATGGTGTTGTCGAGCTTGTGCACGGATTGCGGAACGCCATTGCCGAGATGCGTCGAGAGGGAAAGCCCAGCCTTGATCGCGGTTGAAAGCACCTCTCCTTTCGCCGCGCTGTGGCCTATCGCGACGACCTTGCCGCGCGCCTTCGCCCAGCCGATGAGCTCGACCGCCCCCTCGACCTCGGGCGCGAGGGTGATGAGAAGGATGGGCCGCGAAAGCCCCGCCTCCAAACGCTCCACAAGCGCGGGATCGGCGGACGTCATCGCGGTGTGCGGATGACAGCCCCGATAGCCGTCCGTCGGATTGAGGAATGGACCTTCCAGATGATAACCCGGGCACATGGCAGGGCCAAAGCGCCCCTTTTGGACGGCGCGGTCAAGGGCCTTGAATCGGGCCTCCAGCGCATCGGGAAGCGCGGTTATCAGGGTCGGGAGGCAAAGCGTGACACCCGTCGAGCACATCTTGTTCAACGCGTGGTCCAACATGTCGGGCGTGATCGCCGCATCGTTGAAGTCGATCCCGGCGAAACCGTTGACCTGAAGGTCGAAGAGCCCGGGCGTCACCCGCACGGCGCGCTCTTCTTCACGCGCTCTTCCTCGCGTCGAGCAGCGAAGCTGCTGGAGGATCGAGGAAAAGAGTGCAGGAGGCGTGACGCTGAAGGATCGAGGCCGGAAATTGCGGGGACACCTCTCCTTCCACCGCTGACCTCACCGCCTGTGCTTTGCGCAAATCGGGCACGCTCACGATGAGCGTTCGTGATTTCATGATCTGACGCACGCTCATCGAAATGGCGCGGGCGGGCACATCAGCGAGGCTCGCGAACCACCCTTCGCCGAGCTGTTGGCGCCGGCACGCCTCGTCGAGCTCGACGACGAGATAAGGATCGTCGGTGCTGAAATCCGCGGGTGGATCGTTGAAGGCCAGGTGACAATTCTCGCCGATCCCGGCGAAGCACACATCGACGTCGAGCGGGTCGAGACTTTCATTCAATCGCCTAACCTCGGCGGGGAGGTCTTGCGCATCACCTTGAACCGGCACGAACGCTTCGAGCGTCGGCAAGCGGGCGACGAAGCGCTCCTTGAGGTAACGCCGAAAGCTCGCCGGATGAGTTTCGGCAATTCCCACATATTCGTCGAGATGGAAGGCGGTCACCTTCGACCAGTCGATGCCTTCGGTCCTGACGAGATGATCCAGCATGCCGAGCTGGCTCATCCCGGTCGCAACCACAATGGTCGCCGCGCCCTTTCGCGCGATCGCATCGCGAATGATGTTGGCGCCCGCGACAGCCGCGGCGGCGCCCAGCGCTTTCTTGCTGGCCTCGATCTCGAGCTTCACCTGAGGCGCTCCTCTTTCAGAGTGGTTGGAGAGTACCTGTTCGGATCAAAACGTCTCGACCCAGGGCCGCACCTCGATCTCCCATGTCCAGGCATCTCGCGGCTGGCGTATGAGGTGGAGATAGCTCTTTGCGATCGAGTCCGGATCGAGCATGGTGTCACGCCCGTCGGGATCCGGTCGGCGCTCCGAGCGAATGCCGCCGTCGATCACGACGTGCCCGACATGGATCCCTTGCGGATGAAGCTCGCGTGCCATGGATTGTGCGAGGCCACGCAGTGCGAATTTTCCCATGGCGAAGGGCGCCGAGCGTGGATAGCCCTTCACGCCGGCGGATGCGCCGGTGAAAAGGATGGTGCCCCTTCCGCGCCCCAGCATGGCGCGGGCCGCCTGCTGGCCGGCGAGAAATGCGCCGAAGGCCGTAATCTCAAGCGAGCGGCGAACCTCTGCCGGATCGAGCTCGATCAAGGCACCGCGCATCCGGTAAGACGGATTGTAGATCATCACCTCGAGGGGACCTGCCGCCTCGAACAGCGCCGCGACCTGTTCGGGGTCCGATGCATCGCAGCGGCGCGCGTCGGCCTTCGTTTCCTTGGCGAGATCGGCGAGCTTACCTGTATCTCGAGCGGCAAGTACGAGTTCATATCCCCCACGTGACAAAAGCCGCGCCAAGGATGCGGAAAGCCCGTCGCCCACGCCGATGATGAGCGCGGTGCCTGAAGATGGTTCGGTCATGGAAAATCCTCGAGCCAAATGCCTCGTGAGGTTTACGACTGCCGCCGCGAGAAGCCAAGGCGAGGTTGAGAGCGGCGCCCCCGAGAACTCGCGCGCTCGTTTTGGCCCGTATCCCTTACGATTTTGCCCAATTTGACTTCACTTCCCCTTCGGCGTAGCGAAACCGGCGAAATCGACGAAAGCGAGCCTTTGAGCCGCCACCCAGGACAAGACGTTTCGATAGAAGCGTCTGGAGCCCGGAGGTCAACGTCCGACGGCGCGAGGCGCTCTCGGGCGCTAAGGTGTTTGGGACGCGCGCCGTTATCCGCGACCTCGTTTGCGAGAGGAATATTCGCCAGGGAGTTGACGCCATGCCGATACCGGGGATGAAGATCGAGGACGCCATCAACACCGTGTGCCCCTGGTCGGGCAAGCCGATCTCGGCGGATTCTCTCACCCGTTATCGCGGCGCGGTGGTGGGCTTCTGCAATCCCGGGTGCCGCGACAAATTCGAGCAAGCGGTGACGGCATTCGATGCAGCGTTGAGCGATGTCGGCCTGGAAGACGGGGTGAGTAGTGAAGCGTGAGTAGTGAAGGGTGAAGAGTGAAAGGTGAAGATGAGGGCGCGTTTTTCAACCAGGCGGTCTCACTCCTCACAATTCACCAATCACTTTTCACCCAAGACCTGGCGCTCGCGTACGAGAGAACAGCATGTTCGACAGCCTTTCATCACGCCTCTCCGGCATTCTCGACAAGCTCACGCGTCGCGGCGCGCTGACCGAGGCTGATGTCTCGGAAGCCTTGCGCGAGGTGCGTCGCGCGCTCCTCGAAGCCGACGTGGCACTCGACGTCGTGCGTTCGTTCACGGACAAGGTGCGGGCGCGCGCCGTGGGCGCGGAGGTGGTGAAGTCGGTGACCCCCGGTCAGATGGTCGTGAAAATCGTCCACGACACGCTCGTCGAAACGCTCGGCGCGGAGGCCGAACCGATCTCCCTCAACGCCGTGCCACCCGTGCCTATTCTCATGGTGGGGCTGCAAGGCTCTGGCAAGACGACGACCACCGCGAAGATCGCGAAGCGCCTCACCGATCGGCAAGGCAAGCGCGTCCTTATGGCCTCGCTCGACACCCGACGGCCCGCCGCGATGGAACAGCTCGCTGTGCTCGGGACCCAGACAGGTGTTTCCACCTTGCCGATCATCGCCGGGCAAAATGCGGTGCAGATCGCGCGGCGTGCCGTCGAGGCGGCGCGTCTAGGTGGCTACGACGTGGTGATGCTCGACACCGCGGGCCGCACGACCGTCGACGACGAGCTCATGAGCGAGGCCGCCGAGGTAAAGGCCGCGACGCAACCGCATGAGACGCTGCTTATCGCCGACGCATTGACCGGTCAGGACGCCGTGAACACAGCGCGGGCCTTCGAGGGCCGGCTCGACCTCACCGGGATCGTGCTCACGCGCGTCGACGGCGATGGTCGCGGCGGCGCCGCCCTTTCCATGCGGGCCGTCACCGGCAAGCCCATAAAGCTGATGGGCGTCGGCGAGAAAATCGACGCGCTCGAGGATTTTTACCCCGACCGTATCGCCAATCGCATTCTCGGCATGGGCGACATCGTCTCGCTCGTCGAGAAAGCTGCCGAGACCATCGACCGCGAGAAGGCTCTCGCCATCGCTGAAAAGATGCGCAAAGGGCGCTTCGATCTCGTCGACTTGCGCGAGCAGCTCCTGCAGATGTCGAAGCTCGGCGGCTTGGGCGGCATAATGGGCATGATCCCCGGCATCGCCAAGATGAAGGACCAGATCGCCAAGGCGGGGCTCGACGACCGGATTGTCAAGCGTCAGGTCGCCATTATCGATTCGATGACCCCGCAAGAGCGCGCCAACCCGGAAATCCTGAAGGCGTCACGCAAGCGGCGGATCGCCGCCGGGTCAGGCACCACCCCCGAGCACATCAACCGCCTTTTGAAAATGCATCGTCAGATGGCGGACATGATGAAGATGATGGGCCGCGGCAAAGGCGGCATGATGGGCAAGATGGCTTCGATGTTCGGCATGGGAGGAGGCGATCCGCTCGCGGGGCTCGATCTGTCCGCGCTCACGCCCGAGCAGCTCGAGACGATCAAGCGCGAGCTCGGCGGTCATTTGCCCCCCGGTTTTCCCGAAACTTCGGGAAGCCGGGCCGGAACCACGGCCGGCGCGAGCCCCGGCCCACGTCTTCCGCCCTCCCTCTCCGGCATTCCCGCAGGAAGGCCCTCTGCCCTTCCCGGTCTCGGCGGAGCCAAGCTGCCCGGTCTCGGCGGGGGGTTCTCCGGCCTTCCGGGCGGCCTCAATCCTTTCCGAGGCAAGAAGAAATGACACCCCGATTCGAGGTGATCGTCGTGTAACTCATCTGGGCAACCCGAAAGATTTTCACCCCTGACCCTTCGCAATTCTCATTCGCACTGGAGACACTCATGTCCTTGAAGATCCGCCTGACCCGCCGTGGCGCGAAGAAGCGCCCCTTCTACGCAATTGTCGTGGCCGATGCGCGCGCTCCGCGTGACGGCCGCTTCATCGAAAAGATCGGCACCTACAACCCCATGCTGGCGAAGGACGGACCGGTGAAGCGCGTTGTGCTCGACCTCGAGAAGGCCAAGGCCTGGATGGCGAAAGGCGCAAAGCCGACCGATCGCGTGTTGCGTTTCCTCGACGCCGAAGGTGTGCTCAAGCGCGAGCCGCGCAACAACCCGAAGAAGGCCGAGCCCGGCGCCAAGGCGAAGGAGCGTGCCGCCGCCGCAGCCGGCACCTCGGCCCCTGAAGGAGCACAGGGCGTAGAGCCCGCCGCCGAGGCCGCGCCGGCCGCCTGAGTTCAGCCGGTCGACGGGGGGCGCCTCTTGGGGGCGCCTCTTGGCGGCTCCTCACGGCGCCTCGCGGAGAGCGATCGCCATGGCTTCGAACTCTGCCGAACCTTCATGCGGACCGTCGGTGAATGAAGCCACCGTGATCGGTTCTTTGCGATCGGAGAAGTGATAGACCGCGTTAACGCATCCGGGGCCGCTGCCGGAATGGCCAAACGCGCGGCCCGCATCGCCCATTTGTCCAATCATCAGGCCGAGGCCATAGCCGCAATCGGTCCAAGGCCGACCCGGCAAAGCGCCACCGAGCTCCTGGCGATCAAGCATCATGCGCAGGCTACCGGCTTTCAGAAGCTGCCCGTGGAAGAGAGCGTGAAGCAATCTTGCGGCATCGACGGGCGTGCCGATGAGGCAGCCGTGATAGACCCATCCGGGATCGTAGCTCCGGAGCTCCGGCCAAAACACCTCCGCGAAATCGGACTTGCGCGTTGCGCGTCGAACGGTTTCGAGACTTAAAGGATCCAACACAAGTTTTCGCAGAGCCGCCTCAAGCGGAAGAGCTGCAGCTTCCTCGATAATCTCGCGAACGAACATGTAGCCGATGTTGCTGTAGGCCCACCCTGTCCCGGGGCGGAAGACGAGGCGATCCGCTCGAGCCGCTTCGAGCAAATGTTCGCGAGACCACGGAACGTCACCTCGTCCAACGGCCTGGTGATAGGTGCCGAGTGCCCCGTAATCCACAAGCCCTGCCTGATGTCGCAGAAGCTGGCGCAGCGAAAAGGGCCTTCCCGGCCGAAGCTCGTCGAGACTTAAACGATGATCTTCGATGAGACGCAGCGCGCAAATCGACAGCACCGTTTTGGTGAAGCTCCACCACGGGAAGATAGCCGACGACGCTCCGGCGGAATTTAGCGTCGCCTCGCTCGAGAGCCATGCCGAGTGGAAGAAACCTGTTTGCATGCGCGGCTCGTCTCGGGGGCACGGGCCCCGCCCGCTCACATCTCGCGCATCGAACTCCAGCTCCGCGAGCGCATGGCGCGAGCGAGATCTTCGTCGAGCGAGCTCCAGGAAATGCGTTTCGCCAGATGCGACGCGATCACATGCATCAGAGGATTGCGATAGCGGAAAAAATTGTTGAGCGGCACGAGCTGGTGCCCCACATCGAGCTTGGCGCGATAGCCCGTCTGGCCGCTTTGGACTTCCACGGCTCCCGCGTGGATCGCAAAGCGCATGAATTCTTCCCAGAGACGGAAATAAAGATACGCCTTGGCGCCGAAACCGTAGTCCAGGCCGATGAATTTATTGATCACGCTTTTGCTGCTCACGATGGCGAGCATGAACGCGACCGCCTTGCCGCTCGAGCGTTCGCGCAAAACGATGAGGCGGCTTTGCGCCTCCTGACAGACCGCCTGCCAGAACTTTTCCGTCAGACGCTCGAACCTCGTCGTTGCACGCGCATAGGTGTTCTGGAACAGCTTCCAGATTTCCGCGATGAGCGCACTATTCGGCTGGGAGGCGATCTCGACCTCGAGATCGACGTGAGCGCGTGAGAGCCGAAGCTTCTTGCGAAGGTTGTGGCGCCGATTTCCAGTGAGACGGGCAAGGTATGTCTGGAAATCCGGCCCGATATCCGGGATGCGGGTGCCAGGATAGCTCACGGCCTCGCATAAACCCGCCTCGCGCGAGAGCGCGCGTAAAGCGGGCCAGGAGCTCTCGGGAAAATCCTTCCACGCAAGGCAGGCGGCCTTGGTCTTTTCGAGGCGGCGCCAGAGCGCCTCCTGCAGCCGCGCCGCAACCTCATCAAGCTTTACGCCGGGTGCCAGGCCGACCGTGCCTTCGTCCGAACAAGGGCAGCCGACGAACAACGTCTTCTGAAAGCGAAGCGGCCGCAAAACCCTGCCGCCGAGGCGCAAGGCTCGATCGAGCAGGGCCGGTGCGACGAGCGAGATCGGGAGAAGCGCCTCGAAGACGGGGGCGATGGCGAGGATTTGATCACCGCGAAGCACGAGCGCATAAGCGAAGCGAAATTGCTCCTCGAGCCCGGCTTTTTCCAGCGAAGAATAGAGCCAAAGACCCTCGAGGGGTGGAGGGAAACACCGTTGCCACGCATCAGCGGGAATGTCGTGGGCCGAGCTTCGCCACTCCACCCGAAGCGCCGGCGCGGCGGCCGCCACTAGACGAGCGGGCGAATGCGGCGAATCCGCCGCGGCTTCGCGGAGCTCATCTTCGTAACGCTGTTTCAAGAGAGAAGCGCGTCTCATGCCCGGCCCAACCCCGGTTCGCGCGAAGACAGGTCTGCGATCCTCGTTCTGCCATCGAACAGCACGAAGGACGAGCCGCTGAGCGTCCCATGTCGCAACTGAGAATCAATACGCAAGGGATTCTCGTTTCTTTTCCCGGGTTGTGTCCTCTCCAAGCGCCGCCAACAGTGAAGCGCGAAGAGAGCTTGCCCCGAAGCGAAAAGTCGACGGGGCGACGAAATCAGGCCCCAGGATTTCGTCTGCAAGAGAAAGATAAATCGTCGCGTCGGCGAGACTGCGCACGCCGCCTGAAATCTTGACCCCGACCGGCCGGCCCGCTGCCTTGGCGGCTTCAAGGAGAAGGCGCGCGGCCGGGGGTGTCGCCGAAACTTCGGATTTTCCTGTCGAGGTCTTCAGGAAGTCTGCCCCTTCCTCGATCGCGATACGCGCGGCATCACCGATGAGGGAAGGGACCGTGTAGGCACCCGTCTCGAGGATCACTTTCAAGCGCGCGGGTGGCAGGACGGCCGCTCTTGCCGTGCGCAACAATGTCCTCGTTGATGTTTTCCTGCCGGCGATCAGGTGTCGATAGGGGATGACCACGTCGACTTCATCCGCCCCGTCCTCCAGCGCCTTTTCGATTGTGGCGCGCACCGAAGCGGGCTTCTCTTCCCCTGAGGGAAAATTGGCGATGGTTGCGACCTTCACACCGCTCCTTGCAAGCTCGCGGCTTGCGAGCGCGACGAAACGTGGCCACAAGCACACGGCGGCGACCTTCCGCGGCGCACGCGCCGCCACGCAAAGCGCGAGCGCGCCCTCTGCGGTCGCCGCATCACCGAGATCGGTGAGGTCGAGGCAGGCGAGCGCACGCGCGGCGTCCTGATGCTGGCGCATTTCAGGGTTCATCGAGCGTCCGGATGAAGGTGTCGAAAATGCGCCTGAGCGAGATTGCGACCGTCGCCCCCATGCGCTTGGTCTCGTTGTGACTCGGCACCATCCCTTCCAGCCCGGCGCCCAGGTTGGTGACGGCGCACATCGCCGCGACCTTCAGCCCATAGCGCCTCGCTATGACCGTCTCCGGCACGACGGACATGCCGACGATATCGGCGCCGAGCATCCCCGCCACGCGGATCTCAGCGGGCGTCTCGAAGCTCGGGCCCGGCATGAACATGTAGACGCTATCGTGCAAGGCGACGCCCTGGCTCGCCGCGGCGCGCTTCAAGCGATGGCGCAAGGTCGCATCATAGGCATCGTTCATGGGCACGAAACGGGCATCCCCCTGCTCGTTGTGAAGCGGGTTCACTCCTGAAAGATTGATGTGATCGGTGACGATGGCGAGCGCGCCCGGGCGCATGGCCGGCTTCACCGAACCCACCGAGCTTGTGAGCACGACCGAATGGGCACCGAGGCGCAACAACACCTCGATCGGGGTGCGCATGGCTTGAGGATCGCCGGTCTCATAATAGTGGGAGCGCCCCTGGAGCAGGGCGACGCGCAAGCGTCCGATATTCCCTATGACCAGCCGGCGCGCATGGCCCGAGACGAAACCATGAGGGAATCCGGGCAGATCATCATAGGGAACATCGAGCGCATTCTCGATTTCCTTGAGAATGTTGGCCAAACCCGTGCCTGTGACGATGCCGATGTCGACCGAGGCCTCGAGGCCGCGATTGCGCAAAAGCTCCATCACCGCTTCTGAGTCTTGGCCCGAGTACATGGCACGCCCTTGTTGCGCCCGAAAGCGACAGCTCTCAAGCCGCGTCGAAGCGACCCTCCCGACGCGGATCTCACGTTCGCGCGAGCCTGTCACACCACAAATCGCTGGAAGCTGCCAGTCTTTCCAACAAAACGCGTTGGATCCGAGCCTCTTTTGCACCGAGAAGCCGATCCGGAGATCCGGCTCAAAGCTCAGTGAGATGCTCCGGGCCGAAGGCCGAAGGCAGCAGCGCGCCAACCGAAAAGGTGGTCCGCTCACCTTGCGGCGTCATGCAGTGAACCCGCACGCCCGGCCTTGCAAATTCGCGCAGACGCTGGCGGCAAGCCCCGCAGGGGGTGATGACCTTGTCCGCACCGCCGATGACGAGAAATTCAACGATTTCCTTGTGACCCGCAGCGACCATCGCCGAGATGGCGCCAGCTTCCGCGCAAGTTACGAGCGGGTAAGACGCATTCTCGACGTTGCAGCCGGCAAATACGCCACCTTCACGCGAGCGCAGAGCCGCTCCGACGGGAAAGCGCGAATAGGGCGCATGGGCGTGAGTACGTGCCTCGAGCGCGGCCTCGAACAACGGCTTGAGCGTTTCGCCGAGATTTCCAGGTTTCGTGGCCGTTCGCGCTCGTCGCATCGAAGTCCAATGCCGGTTCCATCGACCTCGAGGGCAAGCGCGAATGCCTCGCCCCGGGTCGTATACAAGGTTGCATAACGTGACCGTCCGCGCCCAGGCAACATGGGGTGCGTCAATGCGCCGCCGAACCGGGCCGAGGGGGCGACGCGTTTCGCGAAGCGCGTCCGTGACGAAGAGCCGCGTCCTGCAAAGACCCTCATGCGCGCACTTGCCGCGCGCATCCCCGTTTTGCCTCTGGCCCAAGAGAGGCGGAGACGGCCATGGCGGCGCGAAAGGGGCGCCTCGCCATGGCAGCCTTTCCATCACACCGCTTTTGTCGCATGCGCTTGCGCGGCCTGCGCCTTCATCGACGCCGTGCGGGCATCGACGACAACCTCGCTCACCACGCCCTTATTGGCGAGCAGCTTCTCGAGCGCCGTGAGCCAGAGCGCGTAATAGGGCTCTGCTCTGCCTTGCTCATCGGCCGCTTTGATTTGCGCGCCGAGCGCAAGCGAGAACTCGCGCCATTCGAACACACCCTTGTCGCTGAGCTCGACCGCGAGCGCGAAGGCGTGCGCCTCCCAGGGCTCGCGAAACGGCGCCTCGGGATTGGGCCGCATTTCAGCCCTTCGACGGGAGCGGTTCGAGATAGGGTTCGAACGCCTCGATGCTGACGGTGAGCGTCGGGTCGGCGCCCTCGCCCCACAATTCGCGCGCCGGGAAAGCGACCGTGTAAAGCCAGACCGGCTCGCTTTGGCCGCGCGCGCTCGCATCGGGAAAAACATGCGCGCCGTGAATGCGCTCGACCACGCCCACCTTGCCGCGCGCGTAGCGCGGCAGGCGCGTGTGGCCATGCGGGTTCATCACTTTGGCGCGCACGCGACCCCCGACCGCGAAACGCGCGGGTGCGCAAGGCTCGCGTCGATAAGGCGTCCCCTTGGCCATGAGCCGGCGGGCACCATCCGCGGTGAGCTTGGGGCGGCGCGTCTTCGCGGCGGGCCTTGAAGCGCGCCCGGTCTCCAGCTCCTTACCCTCGAGCAACTTCTTGTCGCGCAAGAGCTTCTCGAGCGCGCGCAACCAGATCTCATAATAGCTGGCGTTGAGGTAAAGCGCCGGGTGGAGGCTTTCCCGAGCGTAGCGCCCCTCGTCGATGCTCCATTCCCCCAGCGCACCCGCCGCAAGTGTAAGAGCAAGCGCACGCTCTTCCCAACGAGCGTGAAACGCCGGCTCGGCCTTCTCGGGGCGAACCGGTCCGAACCCCATCGCGCCGCCAAGGTCCTGCGCGCCGTTCATGCGGCGGCTCGCGCCGGCACGAGGGCGAGCCCTGTGCCGATCATCGCTTCACGCGTGACCAGAGAGGCGAGGCGTTCCTCGCTCAGTCCCTCGGAGCCCTCCGGGCGAAGGGGAAGCACAAGGTAGCGCGTCTCGGCCGTCGAATCCCATACGCGAATCGCCGTCGTCTCCGGCAGCGTCACACCGAAATCGCGCAAAACCGCCCGTGGCTCGATGACGGCGCGCGAGCGATAAGGTGGCGATTTGTACCAGACCGGGGGCAATCCAAGCAGCGGCCACGGGTAGCATGAGCACAAGGTGCACACGATGAGGTTGTGAAGGCGCGGCGTGTTCTCGACGACGACGATGTGCTCTCCGCCGCGCCCGCCGAAGCCGAGCTCGGCGGCGGCTTCGGTGCCATTGGCCAAGAGGCGCCCGCGATAATCCGCGTCGGTCCAGGCCTTCGCCACCACTTTGGCGCCATTCATCGGTCCGACCTCATGCGCGTAGGTTTCGACGATGACGTCGAGGGCTAAGGGATCGACATATCCTTTTTCCACGAGGAGTTGCTCGAGTGCCTTCACGCGCGCGACCGGATCATAGCCGTCGATCGCCGGTCGCCCATGCTCGGTGGGACAGGGACAGCTCGCCATGGCTTTCCTTTCCGCCCGAATAAGACAAGTTCGTCGCGCGGTCCACGAGGTCGCGGGCATTCGACAGGAGCATTATACGCCTTTTCACGCGCGACAAAATGCGGGAGCATGCGCGCGCAATCGGGCCTGCCGCGCGAGATGACGAAATATCACAGTGTCCAGTATCGCTCTCTTGCCGGAAAAGGTATCGTGATCACGGGGGGCGCGAGCGGCATCGGCGCCGCGATGGTCGAAGCCTTCGCCACGCAGGACGCGCGCGTCGATTTCCTCGATATCGACGAGGAGGGCGCGAAGGCGCTCGTTTCCAACTTCGACGGAAAGCCGGTGCGCTTTCACCACTGTGACGTGACGAATACCGCGTCGCTTCGGCGGACGATCGCCGCGATCGAGGAGAAATCAGGGCCCATCCACACGCTCATCAACAATGCAGCGCGCGACGATCGCCATCCGATCGAGCACGTCGAGCCTGGTTATTGGAACGAGAATCTTGCGATCAATCTCAATCATCAATTTTTTGCGACGCAAGCGGTGGCACCCGCGATGGCGAAACGCAAAACGGGCTCCGTTATCATGCTCGGTTCGGTCGCCTGGATGCGAGGCCGGCCAGGACTTGTCGCGTACACGACCGCGAAGGCCGCCATCAACGGGCTGACACGCACGCTGGCGCGCGAGCTCGGCGAAAATGGCATCCGCGTCAATTGCATCGTACCCGGAGCCATCGCCACAGAGCGACAAGCTCGGCTATGGCGCACACCAACCCTCGAGAAGGAATTTCTCGAAAGGCAAGCGCTTAAACTGAAGCTCGATGCCAGTCATGTGGCGCGGATGGCGCTCTTTCTCGCCTCCGATGAGGCCGCAGGCTGCACGGCGCAGAATTTCATCGTGGATGCCGGCATCACGGTGAATTGATGAAGCCTTTCACGTGACTGGACTCTGCCCAACATGACGAAGATCGTCTGCGTCGGCATCGCCACGCTGGATTACATCTATGCGGTTGAAGGCGCGCCCTATCGTGGCGAAAAATACCGCGCGCTCGAGCTCGTGGTCGCAGGCGGGGGAACGGCCGCAACCGCCGCCCATGCGATTGCGCGGCTCGGCGGAGAGGCAATGCTGGCGACGCGGCTGGGCGATGACCCAACCGGGAATGCGATCGTCTCGGAGCTCGAGGCGGCGGGTGTCGATTGCAGTCTCGCGAAACGATATCCCGGCTTACGCTCCCCATCCTCAGCCGTGCTCATCGATCCGGAGGGTGAACGTCTCGTGACTTGCTACGCGGATGTGCGCACGCCCGACGACGCCGCTTTCCTGCCTGCGCGACTGCCCCAGGACGCGAGCGCCGTGCTTGCGGACGTCGCCTGGATCACCGGCGCGCGGCGGCTTCTTTCGGCGGCGCGCGAGGCGCGCCTGCCTGGCGTGATCGACGGCGATCGGGCCGTGGAGGATAGAAGCTACTATGATCTTGCCTCCCACGTGGCTTATTCGGCAGCGACCGTGAGGGCCCTGACCGGCCTCGACGACGCGGTCGAAGGGCTTTCGGCCCTTGCCCGTTCGGCCCGAAACTGGCTTTGCGTCACCGATGGCGCGCGCGGCGTCTGGTTTACGAGAGGCGGGGCGATCGACCATGTGCGCGCCTACTCCATCGCGGCCGTCGACACTCTTGGCGCGGGTGATGTGTTTCATGGAGCGCTTGCGCTTGCACTCGGCGAGGGCATGGCGGAAAAACGCGCGGTGAGTTTCGCGAGCGCGGCCGCGGCACTCAAATGCCTGAAGTTCGGCGGAGGGCGCATCGGGGCGCCGACCCGGGCGGAGGTCGAGGCTTTCATGCGCGAGCATGAGGACAGCTGAAGCTGTGCCGCCGCGCGCGGGGGCGCCGGCCCCCTCAAAAAGACGCTTGCGATATTCCGCGCAGCTTCGTGTTGCGCGCGCGATGTTCATTGTGCCATGCTGGCTTGCAAGCGCACGGGAAATATCCCGGCAGGGTCGCAGAGCCCGTGGTTCGGCCCGGCGGATGGTGCCATCCGTCGTCGAGGCCTCGCCAAATCATACGAAATTCATGGATCACTTCGGTCCACTCGGGTTGAGGGAAATCCCAAGGAGACAATTATGAAATCGATGCTTCGCGTCTCGGGGCTCGCATTGGCGAGCCTTTTGATGTCCTCGGTGGCGACCTTTGCCGGCCCCAAGATCGTGTCGGGCCCGGGTGCCAACCCCACCTGCTTCAAACCATGGTCGGATCAAACGAAATACTTCCAGTGGGAGAAGAAGCCCGGTCCCTATCGCATCGCCGTGGTGAACGGGTTCGTCGGCAACACTTGGCGCATTCAGATGATCAAGACGGCCAAGGCCTTCGCCGAGCAACCGGGCATCAAGGAGAACATCAAGGAGTTCAAGGTCGTCTCGACAGGCACGGACGTCGCGGCCCAGCTCGGCGCGATGGAGGACTTCATCAACCAGGGCTTCGACGCGATTGTCACCATCGCGGTCGCGCCTGACGGCTTCGACCGCATCATACGCCTTGCCGACAAGAACAACGTCGTCGTGGTTCCCTTCGACAACATCCTCGATACCGACAAGGTGATGATGGTCAACGAGGACCAGAAGGAGATGGGTCGGATGTCGGCCAAATGGCTGATCAACGAGAGCGGCAAGACTTCGGGCGACATCCTCGAAGTGCGCGGCTTGCCCGGCAACTCGGTCGATCGCGATCGCCATCTCGGCTTCCGCGAGGTGATGGAAGCGCCTGGCAACAACTTCAAGATCACCGAGGTCGTCGGCAATTGGGATTCCGGCACCTCGCAGAAGGTGACAGCCGACGCGCTCGCCGTGCACGGCCATTTCGACGGCGTGTTCACGCAGGGCGGCTCGGACGGCACCGTGCGCGCCATGATCGATGCGAAGCACCCCTACGTGCCGATGTCAGGCGAGGGTGAAAACGAGTTCCGCAAACAGATCGCCGATCACTACAAGGACGGGCTCAAGGGCATGTCCTATGGGCAGTCGCCCGCGCTCGTGGCGATCTCCATCAAGGCGGCGATCTCGGCCTTGCAAGGTAATGTGATGCCGCAGCTCATCTCGATCCCGATCCCGGTCGCCGATTACAAGACGCTGAAGGACGGAGAGAACTACTGGTCGAACTTGAGCGCAAATTTCTTTGCGCCGAACCAGTTTCTCCCGTGCGGCGTGACCTTCACGGCGCCCGAGATCATGGCCCAAAGCGAAGCCAACGTGAAATAAGGGCACCCGCATCGCCGGTCTGCCGGAGGTCCCCGGCAGACCGGCCCTCCAGTTGTTTTGTGTCACTTGTGATTGTCGCAGAGAGCCGCGCGGTGAATGCAGCGAGCGAAAGGGAATTTCTCACCCTATCGGGTATTTCCAAGCGCTATGGCGGCGTCACCGCGTTGGAGAACGTCGACTTTGCCTGTGCCCGCGGCAAAATTCATGCGGTGCTCGGCGAGAATGGCGCGGGCAAATCGACGCTGATCAAGATTGTTGCGGGCGTCGTTCAGCCGGATGCGGGCACGATGCGGCTCGACGGCAACGAGGTCCGCTTTCCTTCACCCTCTTCGGCCAACGCGGCGGGTGTCGCGTCGATCTTCCAGGAATTGTCGCTTCTTCCGGACCTTTCTGTCGCCGACAATATTTCGATCGCGTCTCCGCCTCGCCGTTTCGGCATCATCGACTCGAAGGCGCAGCGCCGCCGAGCCGAGGCCTTCCTCGCCGAGATCGGCTGCGAAGACGTCAATCCCTTGATGCGCGTGCGGGATTTGCCGCTCTCGCGGCGGCAAATGGTCGAGATCGCCAAGGCGCTCGGGCAAAGACCGCAAATCCTCGTGCTCGATGAGGCCACCTCCGCCCTCACCAGCGCCGATGTCGAGAAGGTCTACGCCATGCTGGCGCGCCTCAAGGCACAGAACATCGCCATCCTTTACATTTCGCACCGAATGCATGAGGTCGAAGCCTTGGCCGATCGGGCTTCGGTGTTTCGCAACGGACGCCACATCGACACTTTCGAGTGGGGTACGCGATCGACCGGCGAGATCGTGCAGCTCATGATCGGACGCGACATCGCGACCCAATACCCGCCGAAGCCACAGCGGCCTTCCAGAAAGATCGCGCTCAAGCTCGACAATTTGTGTTGGGAGAAACGCCTCGAATCCATTTCGCTCGAGATCGGGACAGGCGAGATCGTCGGCCTCGGCGGCCTCGACGGCCAGGGGCAGAAAACCTTGCTGCTCGCGCTCTTCGGGGTGCTGCGCGGCGTGAGCGGCGAGATCAAGATCAACGGCAAGCCTGTGCGGCCGACCTCGCCGGCTTTCGCCAAGTCCCGCTCGGTCGGTGTCGCCCTCGTGCCTGAGGACCGCAAGACCGAAGGTTTGATGCTGCCGATGTCCATCGCCGACAATCTCGCCATCGCGTCCCTCGACACGCTTGCCAAGGGCTTCTTTGTCGATCGCGCCAAGGAGCGCTCCGCGGTGGAGAAAGGCATTGCACGGCTGCGTATCAAGATCGGCGACAGCAAGGACGCGGTCTCGACGCTGTCGGGCGGCAATCAGCAAAAAGTGGTGATCGCCAAGTGGCTGATGACCGAACCCTCGATCATCCTCCTGAACGATCCGACGCGCGGGATCGACGTCGGCACGAAGCAGGAGATATATCGGCTCATGCGGGAGCTCGCCGATCAAGGCGTGGCAATCCTCTTCTACTCCACTGATTACGACGAGCTCATCGGTTGCTGCGACCGCGTCGCCATCATGTATGATGGACGCATCGTGCGCGAACTCGAAGGTGCGGCGCTCAACGAGCACAACATCATCGCGAGCGCTCTCAACATCGATGCTGGCGCCGCCTCGCCCTCCTCGTCCGACGAGGTCGCTCATGGCTAACTCGACACTCTCGGAACCAGCGATGTCCAGCGCCTCGATGACGGGCGTGCCCTCGACCGGGCTCGTGCCGAGGCGCAGCTTCGGCGGTGACCTCCTCATCCGTGTTCGCCAGAACATCGGCCTCGCGACCGCGATCGGGCTCTTTTGCGTGGTGTATATTTTCTATCACCTCGCGCATCCGAAGGGGTTCTCCTCGGCGGTCTTCGTGCAGAATGCCGACGAGGTCTTCACTCTCGCCATGGTGGCGATGGCGCAGACGCTTCCCGTGCTCGCGGCGGGGCTCGATCTCTCCGTCGGCGCGCTCATGACCATGGTGGGCTGCATCGCAAGTTATCTTTTGAGCGGCGCCGCGACCCCGATCGAATTCACGTTCGGCGGCACTCATCACGTGCTTGCGGTCTTGCCGGGCGGCGGCGTTGGGATCGCGATTGGCGTGGTCGTCTGCCTCCTCGCGGGCACACTCGCGGGTTTCCTCAACGGATGTGTCGTGGTCTTCGGGCGGATCCAGCCGATCATCGCGACGCTCGCGACGGGCGCGATCTATATCGGGATCGCGCTGTTTCTTCGCCCCACGCCAGGAGGCAAGATTGACGACGATCTGAACTGGGCGTTGACCAACTCGCTTCAGGATCTTGCCTCGACGGTGCACATCTTCGACGATGGCAATGCGTCCTGGTTTGCGCCTTTCGCTCCCATCCCGGTGCCTTTCATCCTCATCGTTTTGATCGCGCTCCTCGTCTGGGTGCCGTTTCGCCGCTCGGTGACGGGCCGCAGTGTGTATGCGATCGGCTCGGCCGAGGGCGCGGCCTATATGTCGGGGCTTCACATCGACCGCGCCAAGCTTGCCGCGTTCACGCTTGCCGGATTCTTTGCCGGTTGTGGCGGCCTCTTCCTGGCCATTCAGACATCCTCGGGCAACGCCGACATTCCGCAGGCCGGCACCTACACGTTGAACTCGATCGCAGCGGTTGTCATCGGCGGCACCTCGCTGCTCGGAGGAACAGGCAGCGCGATCGGCTCGATCTTCGGGGCGCTCATCTTGCGGGTGATTTCCTTTTTCTTCCGCATTTTCGATATTGCGCCGCTTCTCCAACCCCTCTTCGAGGGCATCATTCTTCTGGCCGCGGTCAGCATCGGTGCGCTGCGGGTGCTGCGCGTCAAGAACACGCTGGAGCTCTTCAGGTGACCGCCGCCTCTCTCAATCTTTCGCTTTCGCGCGACGCGCGGCCCATCCTGATCTCGGCCTCGTTCATCGTCGTCATTCTTGTCGCTGGCACCTTCTACACCTTGTCGCGGCTCGGCACCGCGCCGCTCCTGTCGCCTACCTATCTTCTGCAGCAATTGCAGATCGGCTCTTTCCTCGGCATCGTCGCGGCGGGGATGATGATCGTCATCCTCATCTCGCAGATCGACCTTTCGGTTCCTTGGACCTTGACGGCAGCCGCGATGATGGCGACCGCGGTCGGCGGCGCCTGGGCCCTGCCAGTCGGCCTCGGGGTCGGGCTTCTCGTGGGCCTGGTGAATGGGGTCGGCGTGGCCTACCTGCGCATTCCCTCGATGATCTTCACGCTTGGCGTCAACGCGGTGATGCGCGGGCTGATGGTCGCGCATACGGGAGGTTTCGCGCCGCAGACAGCGGCTACCGATTTGATGCGATTTCTTGCCGCCGACCACAGCTTCGGCATCCCGAATGCGCTTTTCGTTTGGCTGGCCGTCTCCGTTCTCGTCGCGCTCATTCTCCGGCGCATGGCGCTCGGCCGCTACATCTACGCCATCGGCAACAAAGAGGCCGCTGCCTACCTCGCGGGCGTGAACACGCGTGGGGTCATCGTCATCTCGTTCGTGCTCTGCGGTCTCGCCGCCGGCCTCGCCGGCGTGCTGCTCGCCGGCTATTCGACGAAGGCCTACCAGGGGATGGGCGATGCCTATCTGCTTCCCTCGATCGCCGCGGTCGTGATCGGCGGCACGAACATCCTTGGCGGGCGCGGCCGCTATCTCGGCACCCTCGTTGGCGTGATCCTAATCGTGCTCTTGAACAGCGTGCTTTCGATCATGGAGATGCCGGAGGCCGGTCGACAGGTGATCTACGGAGCCGTCATCATCCTGATGCTACTAGTCTACGGGCGCGGCGAGCGGGTGACGAGCTAACTAGTGAGACGTGTGTGGTGAGTAGGGAGCGATAAAAAGAGCTTACTTTTCACTCTTCACCCTTCCCCCATTCCCACCCACCTTGTCGCTATTCGCTACTCGCCCACCTCGTCATTCGCCGCCGTGGGCGTGCCCGATGACACCCCGACGAGAGCCGGGCGAAGCACACGTTCCCCGATCGCGTAGCCGGGCTGAACCACGGTATGCACCTGGCCCTTGACCAGATTGTCGTGCGGCGCTTCGAACATCGCCTGATGCAAATTCGGGTCGAATTTCTCCCCCGCGGGATCGAGCTTTCGCACGCCGTGGCGCTCGAGCACCTTGGCAAGCTCGCGCTCAGTGAGCTCGACGCCCTCGATCAAGCCGGAAAGCGCGCCGTTTGCCTTTCGCGCCTCCTCGGGCACCGCCTCGAGCGCGCGCCGAAGATTGTCGGCGACTGAAAGGATGTCGCGCGCAAAAGCCGAAATCGCATAAGCTCGCGTGTCGGCGACTTCCTTCTCGGTGCGCCGGCGCAAATTCTCCATTTCCGCGAGCGCGCGCAGGAGCTTGTCCTTGAGCTCCGCCTTCTCCTGCTCGAGCTTTGCCGCCGCCTCGTCCTGAGGGCCATTATCGAGCTCCGTCGAATTTGGTCCATTCGGCGTGCCCTCGTTGGAAGTCCTCGGCTTTTCGTCCTCGCCGGCCATCACATCCTCTTTCAACAACCCGTTCGGATCGCGATATCTGTAAGCTTTTCTCGAAAATCAAGTGCAATGTGGGCGGGGTATTCGGCCAAGCGCGAACGCGCCGGCGCCCACGCTGCGCATCGCCCCAACCCCTGTCTCTTACGCTCCCTCCGGCTCGAACACACCAAGGAGGCGCCGCTTGATCGTGTTCTGACGCGCTGTCGACGTCACCTTGGCTCCTGTGAGATCCGTCACGTAGAAAACGTCGACCGCGCGCTCGCCAAAGGTGGCGATGTGAGCCGAAACAATATTGAGGTTCATCGCTGAAATCTGCGAGGTCAGATCGAAGAGAAGACCCTGCCGATCGAGTCCCGATACCTCGACGACGGTATGGCGGTTCGACAGGCTGTTGTCCACGATCACCTCGGAAGCGACATCGAAGGTCTTGGCGCGTGCCCGCTTGGGATCGCGGCGCTCGACATCGGTCATGCGCCGGCGCCCTTCGAGAAGCTGCTCGATCGTTTGGGCCACTCTTTCGGCGCGGCGCAGCTCGTCGGCATCCTCATCGAACGCACGCGAGATCGAGATCGTGTCGATTGCGCGTCCGTCGCTCGTCGTGAAAATCTGGGCATCGACGATATTGGCGCCCGCCATGGCGCATGCGCCGAAAACCAGCGACAACAGATGTGGATGATCGGGCGCAAAGAGCGTGAGCGTCGTCACATCGCGGAAACTGTCGGTCTCGATCGCGGTCGCCGGCAGGCGCTTCTGTCGCTCGGCGTCCCTGATCAGATGCGCCTGGCGCACCTTGCTTTCGAGGGGCACGCGCAGCCAATAAGGAGGGTAGTGCCGCTGGGCGTAGGCATCGAACTCGCGCGCCGGCCATACAGAGAGGCGTTCACGCAAGGCGTCTTTCGCGCGGCGCACGCGCTCGCCACGCTCGACGGCCGAATGGCCGCCCGCAAGCACAACCTCGGTCTCGTAATAAAGGGTGCGTAACAGCTCGCCTTTCCAGCCGGTCCAAACTCCAGGGCCTACCGCCTTGATATCGGCGATGGTCAAGACCATGAGGAGCTTGAGGCGCTCGAGCGTCTGCACCACCGCGGCGAAGTTCTCGATCGTTCGCGGGTCGCTCAAATCGCGGCTCTGGGCCGTCGTCGACATCAGAAGATGGTGCTCGACGAGCCAGGCGACCGTCTCGGTCTCAGCCTCGTTGAGCCCGAAGCGGGGGCAGAGCTTGCGCGCGATGCGCGCACCGACGAGCGAGTGGTCCTCGGCGCGACCCTTGGCGACGTCGTGCAGGAAGAGCGCCACGTAAAGCGCGCGGCGGTTCTGAATCGTGTGAAAGATCGTGTTCGAGAGCGGGTGCTCGGCTTGGGCTCTCCCGGCGTCTATCTCGGAGAGCACGCCAATCGCGCGAATGAGATGCTCGTCGACAGTGAAGTGGTGGTACATGTTGAACTGCATCATCGCCACCACCCGGCCGAAATCCGGGATGAAGCGGCCGAGCACGCCCGCTTCGTTCATGTGACGAAGCACTGTCTCGGGTGCATTGCGCGAGCTCAGCATCTCGATGAAGAGGCGGTTCGCCTCAGGATCGTCGCGCACGGCGCGGGTGATCAGCCGCAGTGAGCGGGTGACGAGGTGCTTCGCTTCGGGATGAACGGCGAGGTCGTGCTTGTCGGCGAGCCAGAAAAGACGAATGAGGTTGACCGGATCCTTGCGGAACACGTTCTCGGAGGAGAGCGTCAAACGCCCATTCCAGACGGCAAATCCTGGCGTTTCGAGCGTGCTGGTCCGCTTGCGGCGGAAGCGGCCGAGGAAGCGGTCGAGCAGCGGGCGCGGCATGGTCTCGCGCGCTTCCATGGCGGCGCACACGATCGCGGTGAGGTCACCCACATCCTTGGCAATGAGGAAGTAACGCTTCATGAAGCGCTCGATCCCGGAGAGGCCCTGCCGGCTCACCACCTTGAGCCGCTCGGCCACGAGGCGCTGCATGTCGAATGACAGTCGCTCCTCGGCTCGTCCCGCGATGAAATGCATGTGGCAACGAATGCGCCATAAGAATTCCTCGCAACGCGAAAACAAGGCGAATTCCTCAGGCGAGAAGAGCCCGGCATCCACGAGATCCTTGGCCTCCTTGACGCGATAGGCGTATTTGCCGATCCAGAAGAGCGTATTGAGGTCGCGCAAGCCTCCCTTGCTCTCCTTGACGTTGGGCTCGACGAGGTAGCGCGAGCCATTGCCCGAGCGTTTCAGCCGCTGATCGCGCTCGACGAGCTTTGCCGCGACGAAGTCGCCGGCGCTTCCCGCCACGATCTCGTTCTCGAAGCGGCGCTGGAAACCATCGAAGAGCTCACGCTCGCCCAAGATGAAGCGCGCCTCGAGAAGTGCGGTGCGAATGGTCATGTCGGCCTTCGCCGAGCGCAGACATTCCTCGACCGTGCGGGTGGCATGCCCGACCTTCAGCCGCAGGTCCCAGAGGAAGTAGAGGATCGCCTCGATCACGCTCTCGCACCAGGGCGCCGCCTTGTAGGGGAGGATAAACAACAGATCGATGTCGGAGCCGGGCGCCAAAAGGCCCCGCCCATAGCCGCCCGTCGCCACGATCGCCATGCGTTCGGAGGTCGATGGATTGTCGGCGGGATAAAGCTCGCCCGTCGCGAATTCGTAAGCGCTCTCGATCAGCACATCCATCACGGAGCAAAGATGGGCGGCCGAGCCGCGCCCATCGATGCGGTCGATCAGGATGCGTTCGGCCTCCGTGCGGCCTTCCACGAGCCGCTCGCGCAAATGCGCGAGAAATACGTCGCGATCGACGATCCCCTCTGCGCTTCTGGACGTCCTTGCGCGCAAGGCGCCTGCCATGACCATGGCGTCGCGTTAGCCCCTTGCGCCAAGTGAGGCAAGTTGAAGGGGGTGAGCGGATGAGAGGAGAAAGTGAGGACGAATGTGAATAGCGGGCGGAGAATTGCTTCAGCTCGCAACGCTGCCCGCCACTTGCTGCTCACTAGACCAAAGCGGCGTGGACCAGATTGCGGAAGAGTTGGCGGAAATAGACGCGCTGGCCTGGGGCCTGAATCAGCATCAGCGCGACCAGCTCTTCGGCGGGCGCGATCCAGAACGCGGTGCCGGCGATCCCGCCCCAAAAGAACTCCCCGACCGTACCCGGCGTCCCCGCCATGCCATTCTCGAGCCTCACTGCGAAGCCGAGGCCGAAACCATGGCCTGGCGGCAAAAGATCGGAGCCGATCACCACGTCACGGCCGAGATGATCACTCGTCATGAAGGCAAGCGTCTTGCGGCCGAGTATGCGAACGCCGTCAAGCGTGCCGCCATGGTAGAGCATGTGGATGAAGCGGGCATAATCGTCGACAGTGGAGACGAGCCCGCCGCCTCCTGATTCGAAACTCGGTGCGCTACGCGTCTCGATCAATGTCACGGCCGCCCCGGTATCGGGATCGGTCACGAAAGGCTCGGCAAGACGCTCATGGTTCTGGGGCGGCGCAAAGAAGCCGGTGTCACGCATCCCGAGCGGCCCGAGAATGCGCGTGGCCAGGAAGGTGCCGAGCGTCTCTCCCGAGACGATCTCGACGATTCGTCCGAGGACGTCGGTCGAATGGCTGTAATCCCAATGGGTGCCCGGCTGATTGAGGAGAGGGAGCTTCGCGAGCGCTGCGACATGGCCCGCATTGTCGATGCCCGGCGCACGCAAGGGCGCCTCGGCATAAAGCTGCTGCACGAGCGACGAGCCGGTGAACGCATAAGTGAGGCCCGAGGTGTGCCGCAACAAGTCCTGGATAGTGATCTCGCGTTGTGCCGGCACAAGCTCGAGCTTGCCGCTCTTCTCGATTCCCACCTTGGGATTGGCGAACTCCGGAATAAACTTGGCGAGCGGGTCGGTGATGAAAAATCGCCCCTCCTCGACGAGCATCATGATCGCGACCGAGACGATCGGCTTGGTCATCGAATAGATGCGGCAAATGGTATCCGCGCGCATAGGGGGACCGCCGGGCCGCGCAAGCCCGATATTTTCGCAATAGGCGACCTTGCCTCCTCGCGAGATCAGCATGCTCACGCCCGGCACATGGCTTGTCTCCACCTCTTGGCGCATCACTGCGCTGATCCTTGCGAGCCTCTCTGGCGAAAGCCCCGCTTCCTCCGGCGTCGCCGCGGAAAGCGAGAGGTGAAGCTTCTTTTGCCTGACGTTCACAGGGCGGACCTCCACTGTCTTCTTTTTCTTTCTAGAAGGCGCGAAGGCAAAATGACAAGGCGATCGACCGACCCGGCCTGATCGGCGCGCCCATGGCACGCTCAACGCGTTGACACGAATACCCCGCCGGTCCACCGTCGAGGCGCGAAAAGGGGCCTGGATGAACGTAATGGGGCAAATCTCGCGGATGCGACCTCTCAGGACGCGCCGCGCATGAATTACGTTTTCCATTTCGGCGATATGTGGAATGCGCGCGAGGAATTCCTCTCGGGCGCGTTGATGACGCTTCGCCTTTCCGCGCTCGCCATGGTGGCAAGCCTCGTCATTGCGGTTCTGGGCGCGCTCGCCCGCACCTCGGGGCCAAAGCCCTTGCGGCTTCTCGTCGCCGCCTATGTGGAGATCATCCGCAACACGCCATTTCTCGTGCAGATCTTCATGATCTTCTTCGGTCTGCCCACGGTTGGCGTTCGTCTCGACGCGGATGAGGGCGCGCTCATCGCTCTCATCCTCAACGGCTCGGCCTACACGATCGAGATCGTGCGTGCCGGCATCGAGAACATCGGACACGGACAGGTCGAAGGGGCGCTCGCGCTCGGCCTGCATCGCCTGCAAGCCTTTCGCCTCGTCGTGTTGCCGCAAGCGTTGCGGATCATCGTCCCGCCGCTCGGCAGCCAGTTCATCCTGTTGATGCTCAATTCCAGCGTCTGCTCGGCCATTTCGGCAGACGAGCTCACCTCGGCCGCGCTCGACATTCAAGGCCGTACTTTTCGCGCCTTCGAGGCTTTCATCGTTGCGGCAGCGATATATTTCGCCTTGTCGCTCCTGTTCTCCAGCGTCTTCGCAACGCTCGAGCGCGCCGCTTTCGGAAAACGGAACGCCCGCTGATGCGCAGCTTCAACGTCGGGGATCTCATCTACCTTCTGCTCGCGGCGCGTTGGACGGTGCTCTTGTCGCTCATCGCCTTTGCCGGCGGCGGTATTGTCGGCCTCATCATCGCGCTCATGCGCGTTTCCGAGCTGCGTCCGGCGCGATGGTTCGCCATCGGTTTCATCCGCGTGTTTCAAGGAACGCCGCTGCTCTTGCAGCTTTTCCTCGTCTTTTTCGGCGGCGACATGGTCGGGGTTCCGCTCGGCGCCTGGCTCTCGGTCATTCTGGGCTTGAGCCTCAACGCGGGCGCGTTCCTCGGCGAAATCTGGCGTGGCTCGATCCAGGCGGTGCCGAATGGGCAAATCGAGGCGGCCCGCGCACTCGGGCTGCATTACGGCCAGCGCATGTTGCGCGTCGTCGCACCCCAGGCCTTGCGCACCGCCATTCCGCCGACGGTGGGCTTTCTCGTCAATCTGATCAAGAGCACCTCGCTTGCCGCAATCATCGGCTTCGTCGAGCTCACGCGCGCCGGCCAGCAGCTCAACAATGCCACCTTTCGGCCTTTCCTGATCTTCGGGCTTGTGGCGCTCGTGTATTTCGTGATGTGCTGGCCCTTGACGATTTTCGCGAGCCGTTTGGAGCGCCGGCTCGCCCTCGCCTACAAGCGCTAGCGCTTCATGCGATCGAGTGTTCGCGCATCGAGGAGGAACGCATGCGGATCTGGAGTTATGTCGCGGCCATCGGCGGGGCCGCGCTGGCCTTGGCGCTTGGCGTCATCTTCGCGCCGGCGAAAGCCCAGACTGTCGACGAGATCATCAGCCGAGGTTCGATCAACGTGGGCGTCCTCGTCGACCTGCCGCCCTATGGCATCCTCAACGCTCAGCAGGAACCCGACGGTTATGACATCGAGGTCGCAAAACTCCTCGGCAAATACCTGGGCGTGAAGGTCAACCTCGTTCAGCTCACCTCGCCCAACCGCATTCCTTTCCTGGTGACCAACAAGGTCGATCTCATCGTCGCGACATTCGGCGTCACGCCGGAGCGCGCCAAGCAGGTGCTCTTCTCGATTCCCTACAGCGCCATCGAGAACGTGGTGTTCGGCCCGAAGGACAAGGCCATCAAATCGATCGCGGATCTGAAGGGCCTGCGCGTGGGAGTACCACGCGGCACGGTGCAGGACGTGATCTTGACCTCGACCTTCGGCAATGACGTGAAGATGGCGCGCTTCGACGACGATCCATCAACCTATCAGGCCTTGCTCACCGGGCAGGTCGACGCGATTGCCGAGACCGGCCTCACCGGCGACGAATTCTACGCGAAGAATCCCGGTCCCGGCATCGAGCGCAAATTCATTCTGCTGCAACAGCCGAACGGGATCACCATGCGCAAGGATCAGTGGAACCTGCATCAATGGGTGAACACTTTCGTCTACTTCGTGAAGAACAATGGCGAGCTCGCCGCGATTCACGAGAAATGGTTTCACAAGCCCCTGCCGAACCTGCCGACCTTTTGAAGCCCCAACGAGGTTGCGACGCCGCGAGCTGCGCGGCGTCATGATGTTCTCAGAGCCGCCTTGCGTGAGTGTCTAGGGGATACTTGGCGGCTCGAGCACGATCACACGCCCGCCCGCCGCTTTCGCGTCCGCATAATCATGCGTCGCAAGCAGCGCGGGCAAAGCGCGCTTTCGCACTTCCTGGAACACGAAGGCGCGAAAACGGGCTCGAAGCGCGGTGTCGAGCTTCGAGAACGGCTCGTCGAGGAGCAAGGCGCGCGGCTCGGAAAGAAGCACGCGCAAGAGCGACACCCGGGCGCGCTGCCCACCCGAAAGCGTGGCGGGATCGCGATCGGCAAAGCCTTCGAGATCGGCTGCGGAAAGCGCCCGTTCGACGCGTGCGCGTCGCGCCGCTTTGCCCTTTACTTCGGCCGGTAGGCCGAAAGCGAGATTGCCTGCGACCGACAGATGGGGAAACAAAAGATCGTCTTGGAACAGGATGCCGACGCGACGAAGCTCCGGCGGCTTTGCCTCAATGCGGCAACCTTCGAGAAGTATATGACCGGCGATCTCGAAGACAGGATCGAGCGTGCCGCAAATGGCGGCGAGCAGGCTCGATTTGCCTGATCCGCTCGGCCCCATCACGGTGACGATCTCGCCAGGCTCCGCAGAGAAGGAAAGACGGAAAAGCGCCCGTCCGTTCAACAACACCGCGAGCCGGTCGAGCGTGAGCCCTTGGTCAGGAGGTTTATTGGAGAAAAGCGGCTCGCTCATATTTTCACTTGAGCTCGGCGAAGAGAGCACAGCCATTTCAATTTACTCCCGCGCCTTCCTCATGCGTCGCGCAAGCCGCGTCGATTGCGAAATAAGAGCCCGGGTACGAGGAGCGCCACGGCGAAGCCGAGGAAAGGCAAAATCGCCTGGATGAGCGCAAAGACGCCAATCACACGCCGGTCGGCCCCCGCCGCGAGCCCGACCGCTTCGGTCGTCACCGTGGTGAAGCGTCCCCCGCCGACGAGGAGTGTCGCGAGATATTGGCTGACGCTGATGGCGAAGCCGAGCGCTCCTGCAATCAGGATGGCTCGGCTCAGCATCGGCAGGCGCACCGCCCAAAATGCCCGCCAGGGACTGGCGCCCAGCAGCAAGGCCGTGGCGCGGTAGCGAGGGTCGTAAGCGCGCCAAGGCGCCGAGAGCGACATGAAGACGTAAGGGAGCACGAAGACGAGATGCGCAAGGCCAACGCCGATAGCGTTACCGTCCAAATGCATGGCGATCATGAGGCTTGCCGTGCCCGTGAGAAAGGCGACCTGCGGCACGAGCAGAGGTATATAAATGAGGTTGAGCGTGGACGCGCGAGGCACGCCGCGACGCACCTCGTTCTCGAGACACAAGATGGTGATCACGAGGGCGGTTGCGGCGACGCCCACGCCAAGAAGAAGCGTTCGGCAAAGCAGCGGCAGCGCGCCGGCAAGCTCGCGACGCCAGGTTTCCAGGGTGAGAGCTCGCGGCCAGACTTCGGGAAAGCGCCAGCTCGCGGCCACGGACCAAAGCATAAGAGATGAGAATGCAAGCGCGACGAGCCCTGCGAGCACGATTGCAAAAAGGGGCGCCATGACGCGGACCCAGGCTTCGCCACAATGGCGTGCGCCCATCACGACCCATTGGCGCCACAGGAGGGCCGCGAAGCGCTCGAGCACGAGCCAGACCCCGATGGCCGAGATCACCAGACCAAGCTGCAGCACCGCTGCCGCGCTCTCCTCGAAATGCAGAGCGAGATCTGGATCTTGGGCGAGACGCAACACCTGAACGGCAAGCGTCGGAGGGGTGCTCGGGCCGAGCACGAGCGCGGCATCGACCACGGAGAGGCCGTAGGCGAGCACGGCGAGCACCGGGAAGCGCAGATGCGGATAGAGCCGGGGCATGACGACTTTGGCAAAGGCCGCGACCCGCCGATAACCGAGCGTGCGGGCGCTCGTGAACGCTCGCGCCGCGTCCACTTGTGGCAAGGCAGCAAGGGTCATGAGGAAAAGGAACGGGATTTCCTTCAACACCAAGCCCCCGGCCAGCGAAAGGCCGAAAGGGTCGTTGATGATCAAAAGATCGGGCGGGCGTTCGAGGCCCGTCGCCCAGGGTGAAAACAGGCGAAAGATCAACCCTGAAGGCGCCATGACGAAAGCGAGGCCGAAAGCGAGGGCTACATAAGGCACGCTCAAGAGCGGCGACAAGAGCCGCCTCACAAGAGCAAAGCTGCGCGTCGAGAGAAAGGCGGCCACCAAGAGAGTGACCACGCCAAGCGAAAGCGCCGTCGTGGTAAAGCCGACGAAGAGGCTGACGCCGATCGAGCGCCGCAATGAAGGCAGCGCGAGGAGCAAGCGCCAAGGCTCAAGGGTGAAATGCGTCCCGCCGAGGGCGGGCCAATAGCCGAAGGCCGGCAGCAAGGTTGCCGACAGGCCCGCCAGCACCGGCAGCACCAGCACGGCGAGCATCAAGGGCGGTCCCAGCCGAAAGATCACGCAAGCCCATTGTTAGAGTCCATGTAAGCTTAAGGGCTCAGGCGTGGTCGCGGCAAGTTTCTACCCCCATCAGCGGTCGTGAGACCGCGTCCCCTGTCCGATGAAAGTGGCTTTTCATCTTCTGTGCTGGTCGCAAACCGGTTATATGACGACCTCAAGTCACCCTTCGGCCAAGCCCACGAGCCTATGCGGGCGCCGGCCGGAAATCGCGACGGCGTCTGGAGTTTCGCAGGAAAGGCTGATGTCGGGCTTTCTTTCAAGACGCGGTCTTCTCTCCTCGGCAGCGGCGGTCGGTGCCGCGGGCTTCCTCACCCCGCGTCTCGGCTTTGGCCAATTCGCCGACCCGCACTCTCCTGCGGCGCAGGCTGCGCTCGACACGTCAGCGGGTCCTTGCACCGTGCCCCAGCTCGTCGTCGAGCGCCGCACGATCGAGGTGAACGGAAAGGCGGCTTCAGTCTTCGGCATCGCAGGGCCGAACAAATCCTCGGAGCTCATTCTCGAGGCCGACCAGCGCTTCCTCTTCGAGCTCGTCAACCGAAGCGGCGAGCCGACCATTGTCCATTGGCACGGACAGACGCCCCCCACGGACCAGGATGGCGTCGTCGAGACCGGTTACGAGGGGCCGATCGAGAATGGCGAAAGCCATGTGTACGATTTTGCAACGCGCCCCGGCACGCATTGGATGCATTCGCATTTCGGCTTGCAGGAACAGGCGCTTCTTGCGGCTCCGATGATCATTCGCACCGCTGAGGATTTGGCGCTCGACGCGCAAGAGGTGACGGTCTTTCTTCACGATTTCAGCTTCAAGGAACCGAGCGAGCTTTTGCGCTCTCTCACCGGTGACGGCGTCATGTCGCATGAGCGCGCGGCGCCCGAGAAAGTCTCCCGTCCCGCCCAGGCGTCGCTCACGAACCGCTCGCCCTCGAACCCGGCCTCGCTCGCTTTGTGCGGCGACGTCGTTCTCAACGACATCGACTACGACGCCTATCTCGCGAATGACCGCACGCTCGACGATCCTCTTGTGGTGCGCACGGAGAGAGGCGGCCGGGTGAGGCTTCGTCTCATTAACGGCGCGAGCGGCACCTCCTTTTGGATCGGCCTCGGCGCGAGGCGAGGCGAGGTGATCGCGGCGGACGGCAATCCGGTGAAGCCGGTCAGCGGTTCGCGTTTCCCCTTGGCGCAAGGACAAAGGCTCGACATTCTCCTCGAGGTGCCGGCGGGCACCGCCGTGCCCGTCCTCGCGCAGCGCGAGGGAGAGCGCGAGCTCACCGGGATCGTCCTCGCCTCGCCCGGAGCCGGCGTTGCCAAAATCGACAAGCTCGCGAAAGAGAAGGCGCTCCCGATCGATCTTTCGCTCGAGGAAAAGCTCGAGGCCGTGACCCCGTTGGCCGCCAGGAAGCCGAACACCAGGCGTGAGATCTCGCTCGCGGGGCGGATGAAGCCTTTCACCTGGACGATGAACGAACGCACATGGGTGGACCGCAAGGACATCCGCGTGCAACACGGCCAACGGGTGATCATGGAGCTGCGCAACGATTCGCTGATGGCGCACGCCATGCATTTGCATGGCCACTGCTTCCAGGTCATCGGGCTCGAGGACAAGCCGATGGCCGGCGCCGTGCGCGACACGGTGCTCGTGCCGGCGCTCGGCACGGTCACGATCGCGTTCGATGCGGACAATGTCGGACGCTGGCTCTTCCATTGCCATAATCTGTGGCACATGGCGGCCGGCATGATGACCCAGCTCGTTTACAAATACGCCTGATCTTCCAAGCCGTTTTCAACGGAGAATGGCACGCGCGCCGCGGAAATCTAAGTTTTTCCCAACCCGCCCTACCGCACTTCGTAGCGGCGTTGCCAAGTGGCAACGATGCGCGTCATCCAGGACGGGTGGGGCTCCGGCAAGACCGGCCCAAGCTCCTCGGTCGAGAGCGTCGCGATGCCGCGCGGGAGCGCCTCGAAGCGCGCGCGATCGACCTCGTCGAGCTTGCGCATGGCAAGCACCGTGAAACCGCCGTAACCGGCGGGATCCTGCTTCTTCAACTGCGCTTCGGGTGACAAGAGGAAGTCGCAGAGAAGGAGCGCGCCTTCCTTGTGCGCGCCGTTGTAGGGGATGGCAAGGAAGCTCGCATTTCCGATCGTCCCCTTGTCGAAAACGAAGCTTCGCA
>JAFBAS010000171.1 GCA_019247605.1 Hyphomicrobiales bacterium | reverse complement strand
CCCTTCGGTCTCGGCAAGCGTCGGTTCGCCATGATCGCCGCACGCCGGTGTTGGCGGCAAAGCTTGTTGCGCAAGGGCCTCGTCGCCCGCGATCAACATTCCGCCGGCGACCAACGAACCCGTCGCCAGGATATGCCGGCGCGACAGCTTTCGGCGAAACGGCAAATTGTCGCCCTCGCTCATCGATGTTCTCCTTGAAGGCGCTCATTGCGCGGCCGCTCATTTGCGATCGTCCGACGTGCTATAGCATAATCGGCCGCAAGCATCCGAATGCGCGAATTCGACGCGTCATCGCCCATCAGCTCGGGTTTTTCGCGTGCGGGCGCGCTTGGCTCAAGCCGTGCCCATGGTGGCCAGCATGCCGACCGCGGCCGCGGCCATCACGGCGGTCGCGACCCAGCCCACGACCTTGAGCGGAAGGGGAAGAGTGAAACGGCCCATGCTGGCTCGCCGACTGGCAAGATGCATGATCAGTACCATCAAGGGGGCGGCGACGACGCCGTTGATCACCGCGCTCCAAAAGAGCGCCTTGAAAGGATCGAGGTCGATGAAGTTGAGGAGCGCGCCGATACCCGTCGCGACCGCGATGGTGAGGTAAAACTCGGGCGCCCCGCCGGGTCGGCGCCCGAGACCGACACGCCAACCGAAGGATTCACCGACCGCGTAAGCGGCGGAGCCTGCGAGCACAGGCAGGGCAAGCAATCCCGTTCCGACTATGCCAAGCGCGAAGATGAGGAAAACCAGCTGGCCCGCGATGGGGCGAAGCGCCTCGGCGGCTTGAGCGGAGGTTTGGATATCGGTGATGCCATTGGCGTTGAGGGTCGCGGCGGTGGTGATGACGATGAACAGCGCGACCGCATTGGAAAGCGCCATGCCGAGATAGGTGTCGAGCCTGATGCGCCTGAACTCGGGCTCGGCTTGCCTAGGAGCGTGCTTCAGCGGCCTTGCGCCCTCACATTCCCCGATTTCCTCCACCTCCTCGGAAGCCTGCCAGAAGAAAAGATAGGGGCTGATCGTCGTTCCAAGCACCGCCACCACGACAGTCAGCGAGCCAATGTCGAGCGAGATGGTTGGAATGAACAAGCCGTGAGCAACATTGCCCCATGGCACATGAACCACGAAAGCCGTCCCGACATAAGCAAATAGCGACAGCGTCAGCCATTTGAGGACCGATACATAGCGCGAGTAGCGCACGAATATTTCGAGCAGAACCGAGACGACTGCGAACATGCCGACATAGAGCAAGCGCGATCCGCCGATGAGCAGATTTACCGCCGCACCCATGGCGCCGAGGTCAGCTCCGATATTGATCGTGTTCGCGATGAGGAGGAGCGATACCAAGGCGTAGAGAATGGGCCTTGCATAATGTTGGCGAATGACGCCTGCGAGTCCTTTTCCCGTCACGCGCCCAACACGCGCGCTGATCTCCTGGATGGCACACATGAGAGGCCAGGTGAAAAGAAGGATCCAGCCGAGTTGGTACCCGTATTGCGCGCCGGTTTGGGAATAGGTCGCAATTCCGCTCGGGTCATCATCCGAGGCGCCGGTGATGAGGCCAGGACCGAGGATCTGGAAAAGCTTGGGGGACTCGGGTTGCTTGGCCTCGGCTTCGTTGGCCTCGGCTTGCATGGCCCTGGGTTGCTTCGCGTTGGCTTCCTTGGCCGCGGGCTTTTTGGCGGATCGAACCCTTCCACGATCCCGTGCAAGCGTCGCCTCAGCCACTTGAAGCCCTCTCGGGTCGGGCGGGCCCAAATTTGCTCTCACACTGGTGAGTGCCCGAGAAGGGCCATGATCAAGACGATCACGAGTACAAGTCCGAGAAGACCCGACGGGCCATAGCCCCAACCCGAGCTGTAGCCCCATCGCGGATAGGTCCCGACGCTCCCAAACAAGAGAATGATCAGGAGAAGGATGAGTAGAAGGCTCATGACCGACCTCCATCGTGGATTGATCCGGTCCTCGATACGCAGACGGCGCGGCTAAGTTCCCCAATTTGTTGCCCGGCAACGGATTATTTTGCGAACGGCGCGATGACCGTCGTTAGGCGCATATATTCGACAAACGCGCGAGTAGGGCTTGGCGGAAGAGGCCGGCCTCGATTTTGCGGAATTCGCAAGGCCAATATCGTCGCATTGGCGGGTTCGTCCCGCGAAAGGGCATTCGAGGAAAGGTTCGGGTGCCTAGCGGTATTGTGAAATCGTCGTCGAATCCTGCCGGAAAACACGGAAGTTCTTGCGAATGCCAGGCTTTTCGCAGGATCGATCTTCGTCCCAGGCGGCACGACTTATGAAACCTGCGATCTGGGAGGGTCGACCTCGGCGACAAAACTGATGGGCAAGCGTATAGTCATCTGGATGCGGCTCCGGGTGACCAGCCGCCTCGCTCTCGTATCGCCATCACCCGGGCTGCGGCCCCGCGTTCGGACAGATGCGCTTCGGGAGGACGGAAATGGCTAGTTTGCATGTGATTGCCGGCGCGAGCGGCACTTGGATGCGGCCTACGATCCGCAAAATCGAGGTTGCCGACATCAAAAGCGCCTTGACGAGAGGTCTCGACGATTTCTGGACGATGCCGTCGCACCTCGTTTTCCTCTGCCTCATCTATCCAATCGTCGGGGCGTGTCTTGCGGCCACCAACGCGCTCTTCCTGCTCTACCCGCTCGCCTCCGGTTTCGCGCTCATCGGGCCTTTCGCCGCGATCGGCCTTTATGAATTGAGCCGCCGACGGGAGCTCGGGATGGACATCTCCTGGCGCCATGCTTTCGATGTGTTGAGCTCGCCGGCACTGCCTTCGATCCTGGCGCTCGGTCTGTTGCTGATGGTGATCTTCCTGTGCTGGCTTGCGACGGCGCAAGCGCTCTATGTCTCGCTGTTCGGACCTGATCCTCCGCAATCCTATGCACAGTTTTCCGAGGAACTGTTCACGACCGCGCATGGATGGGCGCTGATCATCCTTGGAAACGCAATCGGCTTCGTCTTTGCGGCGCTCGTCTTGAGCATCAGCGCTGTGTCGTTTCCGTTGCTCATCGACCGCGACGTGGGTGCGGCGGTCGCCATTCACACCTCCGTTCGCGCCGTGCTCGCCAATCCCGTGATGATGGCGCTGTGGGGGTTCATCGTCGCGGCGTTGCTGGTGCTCGGCACGATCCCTTTGTTCATTGGGCTTGCTGTCGTGATGCCGATCCTTGGTCATGCGACCTGGCATCTTTACCGCAAGGTCGTCGAACCGGGCCGTGACGAAAACCAGTTCATCGTAAGGGAAGACGCGGCGTATTGAACGAAAGGCGCGCAAAACCGCGCCGCCGCTCAAGACGGCGGCCGACCTAGGATCTTCGACACGCCGGCACGGATACGGTCCACGGCAACGCGCCACATCAGTGATGCCGCGCCCAGGCGGGCGGGCGCGATCTCGGCTCCATCGGGCATCGAGAGCCTCGCATCGAGGTTCTGCGCGAAGTTCTCTCCTACCCGCGAGACGAGATCGCGCACGAGATTCGAGCGACTGAATTGGGCAAGCGGGCCCGTGAGCGAATAGCTGAGCTCGACCTCGACGCGCGTCAGATCCTCACCTGCGGGGCCCACCTCCTCACGAAGCCTGTAAGCGACCTCGCCTGACGCGCTCGAGCCGCTTTTGCGGTCACCCCCTGCGCCCGTGATCACCTGTCGGAACTCGTTCGGAAAGCTCACGACCAGACCTTCTCCGGCAAAGCTCGCCTTGATCGGGCCGAGCGCGATCTCCATCCTTCCTGCCGCGCGGCCGTCCACCAGCGGGCCGTCGAGGTGCATCCCGGGGATGCAGCGCGCGACGGCTTCGGCGTCCGCCATGAGCCGCCAGACCTCTACACGCGGGTGCTCGAGTACGAACGCTTGAGTGAGTCTGGTGGCTCCGCCGGAAGCCTCGACGCTTCCCGTCTCTACTTTGATGCGGCGGCGCTTTTTCGCCGATCCGGCGCTGAGGCGAGGTGTGGTCCCGGTTTTTGCACCAGCCGACGCGTCTTTGAGGCGAACGGTGGCCGATTGGGCTTTGGTCTCAGCGGCTGTACTTCCCGAGGGCTGCGGCCCCGGCGCCGGGCCGAGTTGCGGCTTGCGAGGTGACGCCGTCGGGAGAGAAAGCGTCGGGCGTGCGAGCATGACGCGCTCGATCGCGCGGACGATGCCGACATACCCGGTGCAGCGGCACAGGTTGCCGCTCATCTCGGTGCGGATTTGAGCGCCGGTCAAGCCCCCTTTTCGCCTTATGAGATCACGGGCCGCGATCATCATACCCGGCGTGCAATAGCCGCATTGAAGGGCGTGGGCTTCGCTGAAGGCCTGACGCAAGCGGGCCATCAAATCGTCGTCGTCGAAGCCTTCGATTGTGCGCACTTCGGCGCCGTCGCAGGCGACCGCGTAAGTGATGCAGGAGCGGGCAATTTCGCCGTTGATCTCGACGGTGCACGCCCCGCATATGCCGTGCTCGCACCCGATATGGGTGCCGGTCAAGAGAAGGTGCTCGCGCAGGAAATCGGCGAGATGAGTGCGCGGCGTGACTTGCGCATTGACCGATTGGCCGTTGACCGTGAGGGTGATCGCCGTCACTGCGCGTGCGCCTTGTCGAGGGCTCGTGCGATCGCGGCCATGTGAATATTCAGCTCATAGACATCCGCGGCAAGCCCCGATTGTTCGAGTTTTTTGCGGACGGGCCCGAGGGGAGGAGGAAAGTTCATGTCTATGGGGCAGGTCGCAGGATCGATGATGATCGGTCGACCTTGCGTCGCGCCAGCGACGAGGCGGAGCACGCCTCGCTCCGGATCATGAAGGACGGCGCCGATCGCATCAGCGAATTCTCCGGATTTTCGGCAAATCTTGGCAAAGCCGGCGCGGGCTTTTTTCGAAAGCTTCGGGATGCGAACGCCGTCCATGATCTCATCGGGCTCGAGCTCCGTATCCAATGCGCCGCGCATGAAGTCGGCAACGCCGATCCGCCGCTTGCCACGCGCACCGGTGAGAAGCACCTCGGCACCGAGCGCCATAAGGCAAGAGAGCCAATCGGCGGCGGGGTCGGCATGCGCGAGGCTGCCCCCGATCGTGCCCCGCGTGCGCACCGCCCGATAGGCGATGCCGTGCGCCACCTCGGCCAGAAAACCATTCGAAGGATCGACGATTTTCTGGTCCTCGATCGACGCGTGCGTCACGCAGGCGCCGAGCGTGACGGCCTCGCCGTCCTCTTCGACGCGCGTGAGTTCCGCAATGCGCGTGATGTCGATGATGAGGGTAGGTTGCACGAGGCGAAGATTGAGCATGGGCCCGAGCGTCTGTCCGCCCGCCAATATCTTGGCGTCCGCATTCGTGGAAAGCAGCCGCACGGCCTCGGCAAGGGTGCGCGGCCTCTCGTAGTCGAAGGCGACCGGCTTCATCGAGCGCTCTTCTCGCGGCAGGCCTTCGCGACGGTCTCCACGATGCGACGCGGCGTCACCGGCAAATCGAGAAGCTCGCAGCCTAAGCCCTTGAGCGCGTCATTCACCGCATTGGTGATCGCGGCGGGGGGCGCGATGGCACCGCCTTCGCCGATGCCCTTCTGGCCAAAGCGCGTGTAAGGGGAGGGCGTCTCCATGTGGAACACGCGGATGTCGGGAACTTCGGTGGGACCGGGAAGCAGGTAATCGGCAAGCGTCGACCCGAGCGGCTGACCCCGTCCATCGAACGCCATCTCTTCATAGAGAGCGGTTCCGATTCCCTGTGCGGCGCCCCCATAAATCTGACCGTCGACGATCATCGGGTTCACGAGAACGCCGCCATCCTCCACGACGACATAATCGAGGATCTCGACTTCGCCGGTTGCCGGGTCGACGGCGACCACCGCGGCGTGCGCCGCATAGCTGAACGTGCCCGTGTCCCGCTTTGCCTTGTAGCCGGCCGTGACCTCGAGGCCCGACGGGTCGACATGGACCGGCAGCTCTTGCGGACGGCGGTACCAAGTGCGTGCGATCTCGGCGACGGAGATCCGCCCGGAATTAGCCACGACCTCGCCGGCTTCAAGACGGACATCCTCCGGCTTCGCCTGGAGCAGGCTCGCGCCGATGCGCTTCACGCGGATCGCCAGCTGATCGCAGGCCTCGGCGACCGCACCGCCCGCCACAATCATGCACCGAGAGCCCCAGGTGCCGGTGGAATAGGGCGTCTCGGCGGTGTCACCGTGCACCAGCTTGATTTGCTCATGGGGAACGCCGAGGAGTTCGTGAGCGACTTGCGACAGCGTCGTTTCATGCCCTTGCCCGTGACTGTGCGAGCCGACGCGAAGTTCCAATCCGCCATCGGGCGTGAAGCGCGCATGGCATTGCTCGAAGCCTGGGACAAATGGAATTCCCCAGCTAGCATAGACGCTCGTCCCGTGACCCGCTTGTTCGGAATACATCGCAATGCCGAGGCCAACGAGGCGTCCGTCCCGTTCGCCCCGCCTTTGTCTTTCGCGCACCGCGTCGAGGTCCACGGCCGCAAGGCAGCGACGCAGCGCCTCGGGATAGTCGCCGCTGTCGAAATGCCGCTTCGCGATGTTGTCGAAGGGCATTTGCTCGGGGCGCACCATGCTTTTGAAACGCAATTGGCTCGGTTCTTGTTTGAGCTCCCTTGCGAGCGCATCGAGCGTGACCTCGAGGGCGAAACAAACCCCAGTCCGCGCCACACCGCGATAGGGCAGGATGGGCGGCTTGTTCGTCGCGACGGAGTAGGTGCGGCAGCGGTAATGCCCAAAGTCGTAAAGGCCGGGCAGGATGCTCCCGATCTGGCCTGCTTCGAGGCAGGCCGAGAACGGATAGGCGGAATAGGCGCCCGCATCCACGGTTGCGACGCAATCGAGCGCGAGCAGGCGTCCCTCATCGTCCGCATAGGCGGTGAGCACGTAATGATGTTCGCGACAATCGGCCCCGGCCGTGAGATTCTCGCGCCGGTCCTCCAGCCAGCGAAGCGGCCGGTTGAGCTTGCGCGTGCCCCATGACAGCGCGACCTCTTCGGGCAGGAGGATGCCTTTGTAGCCGAAGCCCCCGCCCACATCGGGGGCGATCACGCGCACCTTGCCCTCGTCCAAACCGAGGCATTCGGCGATGCCGGTACGCACGATGTGGGATTGCTGCGTCGAGCTCGTCACGATGAGCTGGCCGAGGCGATTGTTCCACTCGGCGATGAGACCACGGCCTTCGATCGGGCTCATCACCTGGCGAGCGGTGCGCAGCTCTCGCCTCACCGAGGCTTTGGCCTTTGCCTTGGCGGCCTCGAAATTCACGTCGATCTCTGTCGTGAGATAAAGGTTGTCACTCCAATGCTCGTGCACGAGCGCAGCGCCGGGGTCTCGGGCCGCGAGCATGTCGTGGACGGCAGGCAGCTCCTCGTAGTCCACCTCAATCTGCGCCGCAATGTCCTCGGCCTCGGCGCGCGTCGGCGCGACGCACATCGCCACGAGCTCGCCCACATGACGTACCTTGCCGGTCGCCAGGATCGGCTGGACGGACGATTTGAATCCAGGCAGCGCCGTGTCGGCGCGTATAGGCATCACGCCCCCGAGGTCTTCGGCGATGAAGACGCGGGAACGGATCGACGAAGGGATATGGATGCCTCTGAGCTTCGCATGCGCGAAGCTGCTGCGCAAAAAGGCGACGTCGAGCGTGCCGGCTGGCCTGATGTCGCCGACAAACCCTCCCCGCCCGCGCATGAAGCGGTCGTCTTCCTTGCGGATCAGGCTTGCGCCTATTCCCTGCCCCGTGACTTGCGACGCCAAGCGACTCTCAACTGGTTCTATGAATAGGACAAGTGGATGCTAGCCATACCGGCTGGACAAAGGCAAGCACGTCGTGCGCGGCCCTGGCGAGGTTGCCGCCTCAGCGTCGCCGCCGATCGATAAGCTCGATATTGAGCCGCACCACGTCGCCGGGATAGGTCAGCTCGCTCAGATAAATCACCACGTCTCTCGCATCGGTGACGACGCAACGCGCTTCCGCCGTCGGGGCGCTGATGGCGATGTCGAGATGCCGGGCGGTTTCGACATCGGCCGCGCTGATCGACAAGCTTTGATGCGCATGCGCGATGGGGACGCCTTTCATCTCGGCGAGGACGGCAAGCGCCGGATGGGCGGCGAAGCGCTTCGGTGCCCGCGCATAGATCTCCCTTGCGATATGCACCCGTGCCAATGCATAAGGCTCGCTGCCGCGCTTCTGCACGCTGCGCAAATAGGTGTATGACGGAGCAAGCTTGCCCTCTCCTTCGCCGATCAACGGCGCGGCCGGCGCGTCCCCGACAGGGAGAAGCTCGAGGACATTTTCCCGGATCGGCGCGATCAGGCTCGCCCAATCGGTGGCAAGATGAAGCCAGCGCTCATTTTTCAGCGGTTTGGTGACGAAAGTGCCTCTTCCCTGATGGGATTTCAGCAGTCCTTCCACTTGCAAAAGCTCGATCGCCTGGCGCACGGTTACGCGAGCCACGTCGAATTCGCCCTCCAACTGCTCGAGGGTCGCAATCTTATCGCCCACGAGCCAGATGCCATCTTGAATTCGCCGCCTCAGAACGGAGGCGACTTGTAGATATCGCGGCAAACGACTGCTGGCAGCTTGCCGCCCCACTTTTCTCGTGCCGTTCACCATTCCTCGCCCCTGCTACCTTGAGAGCCTATCGTTGATCGGATGGTCGTGAGGACAATACGGTTTTAAATTTCCGAGGCGTGATCCCGACCACAAGCGGCGTTCAACCGTCGAAGATGAAGCGCCAAGGTCGCAGTCTCTGACGGGGGCAAGGTTACGATGATTCGCGGCAAGGTGAACACGCTCAAACCGCATCCATTGTTCATGCTTTGCGGCACAGTTTCCGACCTGCGAGAATGGGCTGATGCGCCGGGTCCCATATACTACAGGATTGGACCGGCGGGCGCGCGCGCCCGCGCGGTCGAGAGTCTTGTTTCCTGCCGAATTGTATGCTTGTTCTAATAATAGAACCACTTTGATGAGAACGGCTTTGCCGCGGCGCCAGAGCGGCATGGTTCCACGGAGCTCGCCCATGACGAAGATGATCAATCTGAATGCCGACATCGCGGAGGGGTGGGGCGCCTATGACATCGGCAACGACGCGCAGCTGATGAAGATCATCAAATCGGCGAGCGTCGCGTGCGGCTTTCATGCCGGCGACCCCAACACCATGCACCGGCTTTGCATGCTGGCGAAGGAGGAGGGGGTAAGCATCGGCGTGCACCCCGGCTTCAACGATCTTTGGGGTTTCGGCCGGCGTCGCATACAGATGAAGGCGAGCGACCTCGAATACATGGTCGCCTACCAGATCGGCGCGCTGCAGGCGATGGCGTGCTATGCGGGCCTCGAGGTCACCCACCTCAAGCCACATGGCGCCTTGAACAATATGGCGGCGGACGATGCCGATTACGCGATGGCGATCGGCCGGGCCATCAAGACCGTCGACAAGAACATCGTCTACGTCGCGCTCTATGGCTCGCAAATGCAGAAAGCCGCCGAGAAGCTCGGTCTGCGCCTCGCGCGGGAAGGTTTCATCGATCGAAAATATGACGACGACGGCAACCTCGCGTCACGTTCCATCCCTGGAACCGTGCTCAAAGACCCCAAGGCGGCGATCGAAAACACAATGCGCATGGTGCAGGAGGGCGAGGTTCTTTCGATGACGGGCAAGCGCGTGAAAGTCGATATCGACACATTCTGCGTCCATGGCGACGAGGCGACTGGCGTCGCGGTCGCTGGTGCCGTACGCAAGGCGCTCGAGGCCGCTGGCGTGAAGATCGTGCCCCTCACCGAAATGAAGCTTTGATCGGCGCGAACATGAGCAGCGCGAAACCCAAGCTCGCCATCATCGGGGGAACCGGAGCGCTCGGCTCGGGCCTTGCCCAATGTTTTGCCAAGGCCGGGTTTCCGGTGGTGATCGGGTCGAGAACCGCCGAGAAGGGCGAGGAGTTCGCGCGTGGCATCATTACGAGCGCCGGATCGCCGCGGCCCATGGGCGCTTCAAACGAGGCGGCCGCGACGGCAGGCGATATCGTCTTTATCGCCGTGCCTTGGGCCACGCAGCCGCAGATCATCGAGGCGATAAAGCCGCATGTCGAAGGCAAGCTCGTCGTCGACACCACCGTGCCGCTCGTGCCGCCCAAGGTCGCGCGCGTGCAGCTGCCGTCGGAAGATTCGGCCGCCGTCGCGACACAGAAGCGCCTCGGAGCCGGAGCACGTGTCGTGGCGGGTTTCCACAACGTCGCCGCGCATAAGCTGAAAAGCGGCGCTGCGATCGATTGCGACGTGCTGATCTTTGGCGATGACCCGAAAGAACGTGAGACGGTGATCGGCCTTGCCAAAGCCATCGGATTGCGGGCGCTCCATGCGGGACCGCTTGCCAATTCGACGGCCGCGGAGGCGCTCACCTCGGTGCTGATCGGCATCAATCGATCCTATAAGGTGGATGGCGCGGGGATTCGCATCACGGGGATCGCCGAAGCTTGAGGCGGTCGGGTTTCCCGGCAGGGTGTACGCCCTCGCTTGCGAGTCCGGCGCGAACGATTGCCACCCATTTGGCGGGATGAACCGAGACAAGGGATTGCAGCTTGCCGGTCACGATCAGCGCCCTTGAAGATATCCCTCTCGTGAGGCCGGGACACGATCTTGCGTCCCTCTTGATCGAAGCGCTCGAAAGGGCCGAACTCGAGCCCTGCGACTTCGACATTTTGGTCGTGGCGCAAAAAATCGTGTCCAAGGCGCAAGGGCGTTTCCTCGACCTTGCCACGCTCGAGCCCTCGGAGCGCGCGGTCGAGCTTTCCGGCAAGACTGGGAAAGACCCGCGCCTCGTCGAAGCGATCCTGCGCCAATCAGCCCAGGTTCTCCGTGCTAGGCAAGGCCTCATCATCGTCGAGACGCATGACGGCCTGGTCATGGCCAATGCCGGCATCGACCAGTCCAATTTGAGCGAAGCCGATCACGGCAAGCGCGTGCTCCTTCTTCCGGAAGATGCGCAGGCGAGCGCCGAAGCGCTCAAGGCGAGGCTCGACAGGCATTTTGATGCCGCGATCGGCGTTATCATCTCGGACAGCGTCGGCCGCGCCTTCAGGCTCGGCACCGTCGGATTGGCGATCGGCGCGGCGGGTGTCCCATCCTTGTGGGACCGCCGCGGCGAAGCCGATCTTTCAGGCCGCCGGCTCGAAGCGACCGAGGTCGGCTTTGCCGACGCGGTCGCGGCCGCCGCTGTGCTCGTCATGGGCGAGGCCGCCGAAGGACGTCCCGCGGCCCTGGTTCGCGGCCTTGAATGGAAAGCCGAAGAGCGACCGGCATCGGCGCTCGTTCGGCCCAAGAGCGAGGACATGTTCCGGTGAGTGCCGCGACAGCATGTCGAGATGATGCCGGCGCCACTTATGTGGCGCTTTCCGGAGGGGTGGGCGGGTCCAAGCTTTCGCTCGGCCTTTCCCACCTCCTCGGATCTCGGCTCACCATTGTCGTCAACACCGGCGACGATTTCGAGCATCTCGGCCTGCACGTGTCACCCGACATCGACACGACGCTCTACACGCTTGCGGGTCTCGTCAACGAAGAGACCGGCTGGGGGCGTCGCGATGAGAGCTGGAACTTCATGCGTGCGATCGAGGCGCTCGGAGGCCCTGAATGGTTCAGGCTCGGGGATGGCGATCTCGCCATGCATGTTGATCGCACGCGAAGGCTTCGCGCCGGCGAGACGCTCAACGAGATTTGCGCGAAATTTCGAGCCTGTCTCGGTATCAAGCCCCGGGTGCTTCCGATGAGCGATGATCCCCTGCGAACGCTCGTGGATACCGACAACGGGGTGTTGGCGTTTCAGGAATATTTCGTGCGGGAGCAGTGTCGTCCCCGCGTTCGCGGCATCCGCTTCGAAGGGGCGACGAAAGCGCGTGCCTCGTCCATGGCCTTGGACGCGCTCGCGGCGCCTACGCTCGCCGGTGTCATCATCTGTCCGTCGAATCCTTATCTCAGTATCGACCCCGTGCTTGCGGTGCCGGGAATAGCCGAAGCGCTCCGGAAATGCCGAGCGCCGGTGATCGCCGTGAGCCCGATCATCGCAGGCAAGGCGGTGAAAGGCCCGACGGCCAAGATCATGGGGGAGCTCGGTCTTGCGGCCGACGCCGCGACCATCGCGCGGCACTATTCGGGGTTGATCAAGGGCTTCGTTCTCGACGAGGAGGATGCGCGCTACGAGCCCAGCCTCGGCCTGCCGACGCTCGTCACCAAGACGTTGATGAAGACGTCCGCCGACAAGATCGCCTTGGCCGAGGCGTGCCTGGCGATGTGCGATAAGCTTCGCGCGGGCGGTGATGCAAGACGGGCAAAAGCACGAGATGCGTAGCGCGAACGACGTGCCGGTGTGGGCGGTGGTGCCCGTCAAGAGCCTCACTCGCGCCAAGACACGTCTGGCGGGCGTCCTTGCGCCTTCCGCCCGCCGCCGGCTCGTGCTCACGATGTTCGAGGACGTGCTCGCGATTTTGCGCGCCACGCCCGCGATCGGCTCCATTCTCGTCGTCACGGCAGATCGATTGGTGGCACTCAACGGTGAACGCGAGGGTGCCCGTATTATTCCGGAGGACCATCCCGCGGGACTGAATGGCGCGCTGCGTCTTGGAGCGGTCCACGCGCGTCGCGAGGGCGCCAAGCGCGTCCTGTTCATTCCGGCAGACGTGCCGCTCGCGACACCGGCCGAGATCGGCCAAATCGTGAGTGTACCTTATCGATCGGAGGGCGAATTTGCGGTGATCGTACCCGCGCAAGCAAGCGATGGCACGAACGCCCTTCTGCTCTCGCCGCCGGAGGCGCTCGCGCCGAATTTCGGGCAAGACAGCTTTGCCATGCACTGCCGGCAGGCCGCCAGCCGCGGCCTCCAGGCGCAGGTGATGCGCCTGAAAGGTTTGGGCAAGGACATTGACGAACCGGCCGACCTCGCCGCGCTCATGATGGTGATGCGTGGCTCTGTGCGCTATGCATTCCTGCCTGCGGCGCTGCGCGATCGCGCATCTCGCCTCAAGGCACGTCCGAGGATGAGAGCAGCGCCGGAGAGGGTGACAGGAGTGAGTGAGCCATGATGAGCGGTATCGATCCCGGCAAGGTGCTCGACGCTGCCGAGAACGGCGAAAGACTCGATCGCGACCAGGCAGTCGCGCTCGCGAACTGCGCGCAAGCCGATCGCATGGCGGCGATCGCCGAGGCCTTATGCCTTGCGCGCCATGGCAATCACGTCACGTTTTCAAAGAAGGTCTTCATACCGCTCACACAGCTTTGTGCGGATGTCTGCCATTACTGCACCTTCGCGCACGCGCCGCGACGCGGAGAAGCCGCCTTTCTGACTCCCGAAGCGGTTCTCGACATCGCACGGCGAGGCGCGGAACACGGCGTCAAAGAGGCGCTGTTCACGCTCGGCGACAAGCCCGAACGTCGTTACGCCTCCGCGCGCCAGGCGCTCGCCAGGCTCGGTCACGAAACGACGCTCGGCTATCTTGAATCTTCGGCCTCACTCGTCCTCGAGAAAACGGGATTGCTCCCGCATCTCAATCCCGGCCTCATGGACGAGGCCTGGACAAGCCGGTTGCGCTGCGTTTCGGCCTCCCAAGGTATCATGCTCGAAACCGCCTCCGAGCGGCTCTCGCGGCGCGGCGGTCCCCATTTCGGCTCTCCCGATAAGCAACCGGCCGCCCGGCTTGCCACAATCGAGGCAGCCGGCCGTGCGGGCGTTCCCTTCACCACCGGTATCCTGATCGGCATCGGCGAGACGCGTGTCGAGCGCATCGAGGCGCTTCTTGCGATCCGCGAACTCAACGACCGCCACGGTCACATCCAGGAAGTGATCATCCAGAATTTCCGCGCCAAGCCGGGCACGCGCATGGAAGGCGCGCCCGAGCCTTCGCTCGAAGAGCAGGTCTGGACGGTCGCGGCGGCACGCCTCGTCTTCGGACCAGCGATGAACATCCAGGCACCGCCCAATCTACGCCCTGACGGCCTCGAATCTCTCATCCGCGCCGGTATCAACGATTGGGGCGGGGTTTCCCCCGTCACACCCGATCACGTCAATCCCGAAGCGCCCTGGCCGCAGTTACAGGTGCTCGCGCAAGCGACCGAAAGGGCAGGGCGCGTTCTCGTCGAGCGCCTTGCGCTCTACCCCGCTTTTGTCGCCGATCCGCAGCGCTGGGTCGCGCCGCAATTGCAGACCCCGGTGCTGCGCCTCAGCGATGGGGAAGGCCTCGCGCGCGAGGATCGCTGGTCGCCGGGAGGCACGGAATATTTGCCCGAGGCCGGCGTCGCGCGCTTGCGGGCCGAAGTTGAGCGGGTCTGTCCCTCCGTCTCGCAAAGCCTTGCTCGGATGGCGAGCGGTTTGGCGCCGAACGAGGCCGAGATCGCAGCTTTGTTCGACGCAAGGGGCGAGGATTTCACCGCCGTCTGCCGGGCAGCCGATCGCTTGCGGAAGACACGTGTGGGCGATTGCGTGAGCTATGTCGTCAATCGCAACATCAATTACACGAACATTTGCACTTACGGATGCAAGTTTTGTGCGTTCTCCAAGGGAAGGCACAATTTCGGCCATCGCGACAAGCCCTACGATCTTGACCTTGCCGAGATTGCCGGGCGTGTGGATGAGGCCTGGGCGCGTGGCGCGACGGAAGTGTGCCTGCAAGGAGGTATCCGTCCAGGCTACACCGGCAAGACCTACCTTTCGATCGTCGAGGCCGTGAAGTCCGCCGCGCCCGACATGCATGTTCATGCCTTCTCCCCGCTCGAAGTCTGGCATGGCGCGCAGAGCTTGGGGCTTGCGCTGCGGCCCTATCTTTCGCGCCTCAAAGCGGCAGGGCTCGCGAGCCTGCCGGGAACCGCGGCGGAAATTCTCGACGACGAGGTCCGGGCCATTCTCTGTCCCGACAAGATCACGACGGCCCAATGGCTCGAGGTCATGGAAGCTGCCCATGACGTGGGCCTCAAAAGCACTGCCACGATCATGTTCGGCCATGTGGACGGCTACCGCCATTGGGCGCGCCATCTCTTGCGTGTGCGCGAGTTGCAGGGGAGGACGGGCGGCTTCACCGAATTCGTTCCCTTGCCGTTCGTTCATATGGAAGCGCCGATCTACCTCAAGGGACGCTCGCGCAAGGGGCCGACCTTTCGCGAAGCCATGCTGATGCATGCCCTGGCACGGCTCGTGCTCGATCCGCTGATCACCAACATCCAGACCTCCTGGGTGAAAATGGGACCACAGGGTGCCATGCTGTGCCTTTCGGCGGGCGCCAATGATTTCGGCGGGGTGCTTATGAATGAATCGATCACGCGCGCGGCCGGCGCCGCGCACGGGCAGGAGATCAGTGCGCGCGACATCGAAGGCCTGATCCGCGCCGCTGGGCGAGAGCCGCGTCAGCGCACGACTGATTACGGCGAGCCGACGCGGGAGCGCAGGCTTGCATCATCGCGAACGGCGTCATCGTCGATGCGCAAGGTGCTCCCGCTCGCAGAAGCGAGCGCGGTTTTCGCCGAGGAACGGGGCGGGACGTCCGTCTTCGGGACCGGCCTTCGCAGTTAGCTGTTGATCCGGCGGGAAAATTGGTACTAAGAATAGGATAACAAGCTGAATGTTCGATCATCCTTCCACCCGGGGGTGAGGCATAAGATGCCGGTGACTCCTTTCGATTTTCCGGTTCGCGTCGAGGATGCTGCGGTGCGCCGGCAAGCCTTGCAGCTTCTCGGTGAGAATCGCGTGCGCCTGCCGACCTTTGCGGAAATCGCCGCGCCGCAAACGGCGCCCGTCGCCATTCGGGCGGGCCTCATCGACGTGGCGCCCGATGGGCCGCACCCTTACAATCTCTACCGGGTGAATTGGTTCAACGACATGCGTCGGAAGGGGCAGGTCTCGGTTCCCCTATATGTCGAATTGCCGGAAGCGCTCACCGGTGTTTCCGCCCGCATCGTGGTGGCACTCGGCACGCTCTTCCCGATGATCCGGGCACACAAGGTGCTCGCGGCGTATGCCTGCCTCGCACCGCGCCTCGTGAGCGGGCGTTTCGATCCGGCGAAGCAGCGTGCCGTGTGGCCGTCGACCGGGAACTATTGCCGGGGCGGCGTCGCCATCTCGCGCATCCTCGGTTGCCGCGCCGTCGCCGTGCTGCCGGCCGGCATGAGCCAAGAACGCTTCGATTGGCTCTCCAAATGGGTGAGCACTCCCGCGGACATTATCCGCACGCCCGGCAGCGAGGCGAATGTCAAGGAGATCTACGATCGTTGCGCCGAGCTCGCGCGAGATCCGGAAAACGACATCGTCAACCAATTCAGCGAGTTCGGCAATTACCTCGCTCATTGGCGCTGCACCGGCCCCGCGCTCGGGTCCATGTTCGAGTCGCTCGCCTCGGGCGCCAACGGCTTGCGGCTCGCGGGGTTCGTCTCGGCCAGCGGCTCTGCCGGCACGCTTGCGGCGGGCGACTATCTCAAGGAGAAGTACGGGGCCAAGATCGCGGTTGTAGAAGCCGTCGAATGCCCGACCCTGCTCAAGAACGGCTATGGCGAGCACAACATCCAGGGAATCGGCGACAAGCATGTACCCTTGATCCACAACGTCATGAACACGGACCTGGTGATCGGCGTCTCCGATCAGGCGACGGACGGCTTGAATGCGGTGTTCAACACCGAGATCGGCAAGGCCTATCTCGCCCGCCGGCTCGGCATTTCGGAAGACCTGCTCGCCAAGCTCGCGATGTTCGGTCTTTCGAGCATCGCCAATGTGCTCGGCGCGATCAAGTTCGCCAAACGCTACCGGCTGGGCTCGGACAGCGTGATCATGACGGTCGCAACGGACGGGGCGGAGCTCTACGGGAGCGAAGTGCGTCGCTATCTCGAACGACGCCACAACTCCGGAGAGCTTTCGAGCGAAACGGCGGCCGAGCTCGTGGGCGCGCATCTCCTCGGAGCCGACACGGAGAATGTGTTGGAAGCCACGCATCAGGAATGCGAGCGGATCTTCAACCTCGGCTACTTCACCTGGGTGGAGCAGCAGGGCATCGCGCTTGCCGATTTCGACCGGCGAAAGCATCAAGCCTTCTGGCGTCGCTTGCAAGACCTCGTGCCGCAGTGGGACGAGATGATCACCGCCTTCAACCGCGACAGCGGCATGGAGGCCGGACGCGACCGCATCCGGGCGTGAAGGAGAAAGTTACGCATATGAGCATCGAGCCGCTCGTCAAATCCTATTCGGCGCTGCGCCACGAAACGCTCACGCGCGATCGGGGCTTGCGCGAAAAGGTGATGACGCTCGAGGACGCGGCAAAGCTCGTCCACGACGGCAATCACGTCGCCATCGGCGGCTGCACCGTTTCGCGTACGCCGCTCGCCATGATCTGGGCGCTGATCAGGGCGCGTAAGCGCGATCTCGTGATCTCACGCTCGATCACCTCGACGGAAGGTGACCTCTTCTTCGCCTCGGGAGTTTCCCAGCACGTCATCACGAGCTGGTTCACCCAGGGGATCGTCTGGGGCGTCTCCAAGGTGATGCGCCATCACACGGAGAACAAGCTCGCGAAGTTCGAGGAATGGAGTCACATGTCGATCGGGCTTCGCTACCGGGCGGGCGCGATGGGCATTCCGTTCATGCCGTCGCGAACAATGCTCGGCTCGGATGTGGGCAAGCGCGTGGGCGACGAGATCAAGGTGATGGATTGCCCCTTCACCGGCGAGAAGATCGTCCTCTTGCCGGCGCTCAACCCGGATGTCGCGCTCATCCACGTGCAGCGTTGCGACGCCTACGGCAACGCGCAGCTCGACGGGCTGCAGTTCATGGATATCGACATGGCGATGGCGGCAAACAAGGTCATCCTCACGACCGAGCGAATCGTGAGCAATGATCAGATCCGGCGCACGCCCGATCGCACGCGCATCCCCTTCTTCACCGTGGATGCGGTGGTCGAGGCGCCCTTCGGTTGCGCGCCCCATGAGTGCTACGGACTCTACGAGCCCTTTTTCGAGCATCTCGACCATTACGCCAAGATCAGCTCGCAAGATCCCGTGAAGGGCCCGCAGCGCTATCTCGACGAGTTCTACTACGGGCCAAAGAGTTGGCCCGATTACCTCGCGAAGCTCGGCATGGAAGCCCTGCTCGACGCCAGCCGCCGCGGACGGAGCGTGCACAATGACTAGGCACACCAAACCTGCATCGAACTTCACCACGTCGGAGCTCCTGGCCGTGATGGCCTCGCGCCTGATGACGAACGGTCAGATCGTCTTCGCCGGCATCGGTGTCCCGCTCCTCGCGGCGACGCTGGCCCAGCGGCTTTTCGCGCCGCAACTGACCATACTTTTCGAGGGCGGTACGATCGGCCCCTTCATCGTGCCGGGCGAGTTGCCCCCCTCCACCAACGAGCAGCGCTGCACGCGGCGTTCCAACATGGTGTTGCCGATCACCGACGTGCTGCTCCTCTTGCAGCGCGGTTATGTGGATATCGGTTTCATGGGCGGCGCGCAGATCGACCGCTTCGGCAATCTCAATTCCTCCTTCATCGGCGACGCCGAGAACCCGAAGATCCGCCTGCCGGGAACCGGCGGAGGCAACGACATTTCTTCGCTCACCAACATGATCGTGGCGATGAAGCACGAGAAGCGCCGCTTCGTCGCGGACGTCGATTTCGTCACTTCGCCGGGATGGCTGAAGGGCGGCCGGTCGCGGGCGAATTGCGGTTTGCCGCAAGGGGGCTTGTGGCGCGTCGTCACCGATCTCGCGATCATGGGTTTCGACGAGGACACGCGCCAGATGAAGGTGCTCGGCCTGCACCACGGCGTCACTCGCGAACAGGTGCAGGAGAATACGGGCTTCACGCTCGAATTCGACGACAAGATCGAGACCACGGCACCGCCCCGCGACGAGGAGCTCGCCGTGCTGCGCGAGCTCGACCCCAAAGCCCTTTACACCGCCTGAGGCGTCGCGCCCACCGCGCCGAAACAAGGACCCCATGATGGCCAAGAAGAAGCAAACCGAATTCGGCATCGCGATGCGGAATTTCACCAAATATCCGGAGATGCCGAGCGCCAAGGGGTTGATCGACTATGGCGTGCGCATGGAAGAGCTCGGTTACGAATCGCTCTGGGCCTGGGACCACCTGCTTCTCGGCGTCGATCCCAATTTTCCGATCCACGAGGCTCTCACCATCCTCACCGCGGTCGCGGCCAGGACTTCCAAGATCAAAGTCGGGACCGGCATCCTCGTCATGCCGATGCGCAATCCCGTCGTGCTCGCCAAGGAGCTGGCGACGATCGACCACATCTCCAACGGGCGTCTCGTCGTGGGGGCCGCGGTCGGGTGGTACAAGCGCGAGTTCGATAGTCTCGGGGTCGATTTCACCAAGCGCGGCAAGGTCATGGAGCAGAGCCTCGAGATCATCAACCG
>JAFBAS010000166.1 GCA_019247605.1 Hyphomicrobiales bacterium | reverse complement strand
CGGGTGGCTGTTGCGCTATCTGCATCTGAACGGCGCTTCGATGTTTTTCGCCGCCGCGTATATCCACACCGCGCGCGGCCTATACTACGGCTCCTATAAGGCGCCGCGCGAGCTTCTGTGGCTCCTCGGCATCATCATCCTGCTCTTGATGATGGCGACGGCCTTCATGGGGTATGTGCTGCCCTGGGGACAAATGAGCTTCTGGGGCGCCACGGTGATCACCAATCTGTTCTCCGCGATTCCGATCGTAGGCGACACCATCGTCACCTATCTGTGGGGCGGCTACGCTGTGGGCAATCCGACGCTCAACCGCTTCTATTCGCTCCACTACCTGTTGCCGTTCGTGATCGCCGGCGTCGTCGCGCTCCATGTCTGGGCGCTCCATGTCGCGGGCCAGAACAACCCGACCGGCATCGACGTGAAGTCCTCGAAGGATACGGTGCCCTTCACGCCCTATGCGACCGTGAAGGACACGCTCGGCCTCGTCGTCTTCCTGCTCGTCTATTGCTGGTTCGTGTTCTACGAGCCGAACATCCTGGGGGACGCGGACAATTACATCCCGGCGAACCCGCTTCAGACGCCGCCCCATATCGTCCCTGAATGGTATTTCCTGCCCTTCTACGCGATTTTGCGCTCGATGCCCGACATCTTCTTCATTCCGGCGAAGCTTGCCGGCGTGATGGCGATGTTCGGCGCCATCTTGATGCTTGCGCTCGTGCCTTGGCTCGACACGTCGAAAGTTCGCTCGGCGAGATTTCGGCCGCTCTATCGCCCATTCTTCTGGGTACTCATCCTGGTCTGCATCGGCCTTGGCTATATCGGCGCCAAGGAAGTGACGCCTGGCCGCATCTTCGTCGGGCAAATCCTCACCGCGTACTACTACGTTCACTTCCTCGTCATTCTCCCGCTACTTGGGCTCATCGAGACGCCTGATCCCTTGCCCAACTCGATCAGCGAATCGGTGCTCGGCAGCGGCGCGACCGCGATGCCGGCTGGCGCCCACGCGGCGCCCGAGCGGAAGGGATGACCGCGATGGCGAAATTCTTGCGCTCCGCAGGCACGGAAACGAGAACGATGAAACGGCTTCGATTGGGGTTGGCCGCGGCGGCGGTGCTGGGTTGCGCGGCAAGCTTCGGGGCTGTCGCGCAAGAGGAAGGCGCGACCTTCGTGCCGAAGATACCGGAGCGCCAATCCTGGAGCTTTGCTGGCCCCTTCGGCATCTACGACACGGCCCAGCTCCAGCGCGGCTACAAGATCTATCGTGAGATTTGCTCGAACTGCCATTCCATGGAGGACATGCATTTCCGCAATCTCACCGATCCAGGCGGCCCTGAGTTCACGGAAGGCCAGGTCCAGGCGCTTGCCGCAGAGTTCAAGGTGACGGACGGCCCGGACGACAACGGCAAGATGTTCAAGCGCCCCGGCCGCCCGGCCGATCCGTTTCCGAAACCCTTCCCCAATGTGCAGATGGCGAAGCTCGCCAATGGGGGCGGCGTCCCCCCGGACATGTCCGTGCTGGCGAAGGCGCGCTCTTACGAGCCCTACGACTGGTTTCCGGCCGATATCGGTTACGCGCTCTGGAGCATGCTCACGCAATACCAGACGCAAGGGCCAGACTACATCTCGGCCCTCCTTCAGGGCTACACAAAGCCGCCGGCAGGCTTCAAGATCGAGCCGGGGCAGAACTTCAATGAGGTATTCGCGGCCGGCAACGGCATCATCGCCATGCCCCCGCCTCTTCAGGACGGCGTCGTCGAATATCCGAAGGGGCCCGACGGCAAGCCCGTGGTGCCCGAAACGGTGCAGCAATATTCGCGCGATGTCGCGGCCTTCCTGATGTGGGTGGCAGAGCCGAAGCTGGACGAGCGCAAGCGGATCGGCCTCGAGGTGATGATCTTTCTCCTCGTCGCCGCGGGCCTCGCCTTTTTCGTCAAGAAAAAGGTGTGGGCCGAGGCTCACGCCTGAACCATTCGGCCCGGGACTCAAGCCAGGGCTCCTCAAAAATGAGAAGCCGGCATCCGGGTTGCGGGCCTTCATGTGTCGCCAAACCTCAAGCTCCGTTGAGGCGTAAGCTCTTTGAAGCGACCGTTTGGCGAAGCGCTCGGCACGACCCTTCCAATCATGACGCGACGATGGGAAGCAGCGTCGTCGCACGTTCGGGAGAAACGCATGGCCAAGGCGATTTTGGGCATCATCGGAGGTTCGGGCGTCTATGATCTGCCGGGTCTCACCAATCGCCGCGAGGAGCGTATCGAAAGCCTTTGGGGGGAACCGTCGGATACTCTCGTCTTCGGGCGCTTGGGCGCGACGGAGCTCGTCTTCCTCCCGCGCCACGGAAGGGGACATCGCTTGTCACCCTCCGACATTAATTATCGCGCCAATATCGACGCGCTGAAGCGCTCCGGCGTCACCGATCTCGTTTCGCTCTCCGCTTGCGGCTCCTTCAAGGAGGAGCTGCCGCCCGGCCTCTTCGTTCTCGTCGACCAATTCGTCGACCGCACGGTGAAACGCGAGAGCTCTTTCTTCGGCAAAGGCGTCGTCGCCCATGTCTCGATGGCCCATCCGGTCGGGCCGCGCTTGCAGGACCGCATCGAGGCGGCCGCCAAAGCCACACAAATCGAGATCAGGCGCGGCGGCACGTACGTGTGCATGGAGGGGCCGCAATTTTCGAGCTATGCGGAATCCATCACCTACAAGAATTTGGGTTATGACGTGATCGGCATGACCAACATGCCGGAGGCGAAACTCGCACGTGAAGCTGAAATCACCTACGCGACCATTGCCATGGTGACGGATTTCGACTGCTGGCATCCCGGCCACGATGCAGTGGACGTCGCCTCCGTCATCAAGATCATGCATGCCAACACGGAAAAGGCGAAGCGCCTCGTCGCGCGCCTTGCGGCCGATTTCCCTGCCGAACGGGACATATGCCCGGTGGGCTCGCATCGGGCACTCGACGGGGCGATCTTGACGAGCCCGGAAGCGCGCGATCCGGCGCTCCTCGCCAAGCTCGACGCCGTCGCGGGCCGTGTGCTAAAGACGGGGTGATAATTGGGCGAGGGTGGCGGGCAACGCACCGCGACCTACGAGGTTCGCCGATGTCCAGTGGCCGTCGCGTCAAGTTGTTCAGGATGGGCCGCAATCAGGCCGTGCGCGCTCCGCGCGAATTCGATCTTCCGGGCGAACACGCCATCGTGCGCAAAGAGGGCGAGAGGCTGATCATCGAGCCCGCCGCGCGAAAATCGCTGATCGCCGTGCTCGCGACCCTGCGGCCGCTTGAAGAAGAATTCCCGACCATCCCCGATGCATGCCCTGGACCGGCCGAGCTCTGATGAAGATCCAAGTCACGCTGAAGGCCAGAAATTCGCGGCAGAGCGCTTTACATTGGCGCCAAAGCGCTTATCTAGCGGTCACGATCTTCGCAGAATTGGCGCGGGGTGGAGCAGTCCGGTAGCTCGTCAGGCTCATAACCTGAAGGTCGTAGGTTCAAATCCTACCCCCGCAACCAGCTTAAGCCTCGGAAAACAGTGTGTTTCCGAGGCTTTGTTTTGACTTAGAGCACGTATTTTCATATGGCAACATACCGTGAATTTTGAGTGCGCGTCAGAGTGATTATTCCCCTATTTTTCGCCATCCCTTGGGACTTCGAGGGTCGTGCCCGCGAACCGCATAGGGAAAACGATTGTCACACGCCGTCTTGACGCGAAACTCCCGCAATACCGGCTCGTCACCTGGAAAGACATAACGGGCGAAAGTGCCGCAATCGCCCAAGCCACGGAATTTGGCGAAAACATTGAGCTCGCCTCGCCGACGGTTGAAGGCCCGAGCCGAAATTACCGTCTTCCAAATGAGCGGCGGCACATGCTCAGGAGCACTCGAGCTGCCAAAAGGATAATAGGGGAACCGCAAAAGCTTGCCGGCTGTCAAGGATTTCGTCTCGCGATAAAAGAGATAGGCCTTCAGCGGATTATAGGCGCCGCCGCCGCAATCCATCTCGATCAAGAATTTCCCGGGACTCAGCGGTAAAAAGCGAGGGCTCGGCACACGCGCCGGCCCGAGGAAGAAATCCTTGCCGTAGTCGTAGTCACATTCCTCTGGTGATTTCGGCCAATCCGTTATGGAAGAGAGCGCCGCGGCGCACTCGCGCTCGAGCCCGTGCGCATTCGGCGCCGCGTCATCGATCGGGTAGTAAGCGCAACCATCCGGCCACGCGATCGCAGTGCGCGGCTCCTGGTGCCTGTGACTTTCGGCCCTGGCCGCAAGGCCCACATCATCGCAAAGAAGCATCGAGAGCAGGGCAAGAAAGGCGATATTCCTTGTGACCATCCCTCGATGCGCACCCGAGCGCTCGCCCGCCTCACCACCAGAAACGGTCGTCGAAGTCGTCGTAGAAGTAGTAGCCGGGATAGTAGAAACGGTCGCGACGCCGCTCGCGGCGCCGGTCGCTCGCGGCGCTCGCCACGATGGCGGCCGTCGCGATCGTGTTGACGACCGCCTGCTGCTGCGCGAGCTCTGCCTGATGGCGACGTTGCAAATCCGACTCGATCTGGCGAGCGACCTGCTGGCGCCTTTCGCGGCTCGTGGCTTGAATGCTGGCAATCTCTTGGAGCGCTGAGCCCCAGCTCACCTCTCGCTGGGCAAGCTTTACCCAGACCACATCGGACGCATTTTGGGCGCGCAAGAGGGCGGGTACGAAGTCCGGGGCGTAACCCTGTGCGGCCGTGTCCACGGCCTCCCGACAAGGTGTAACTCTGGAGCGCCACGCGAGAATGGCCTTGCCTTGCTCCGGCGTGGCCAGCGCCTGGTTCGCCTTTTGCTCGATAGTGATCGGGCTCCCGTCCAGAGGCATGTAGCGGGCGAGGCCGGCAAATTGCGGGTCGGTGGCAACTTCGAGGAGGCATTGATTGTAAGTATCGGCTGCCATTGCGGCTTGCACGCGAATCGAAGAGGCTTCCCGCTGCGCGCCTGTGACGCAGCCTGCGAGAGGCAGCGCGAGCATAGCCATCGCCGCAATCCTGATCTTCATGGTCGGTCCCCTTTTGCTAGCCTTTTTTCTACCCGCGCAATTAGACGCTGAGCACAAGCATAGCAAGCTAATGTCAGGGACTCTAAATTCTACCATCCGACCGCGGCCTGAAATGGCAAGACCACGCTTCCGCACCGGAAAAAGCGCGGAGTGCCTCATCGCGAATTCTCGACCACCTCCGGCAAGTCGGTGAGAGCATGGATGCGGAAGTCGGCGACGCGCCCGAGCTTCTCGGCGCGGCCACGCAAAAGCCGGTAGATCTCGGCTGGGCCCACCGAGGAGGGCGGTCCAAGCGGGCCACCTCGCTCGATCCAAGCGACCTTAAAGCCGAATTGCTTGGCACCGGCGACATCGAAGCCGTTCGAGGAAACGAAGAGCACTTCCTCTTTGGCGATGCCGAGCGCAGGTTCGACGAGAGCGTAACATCTCGGATCGGGCTTGAAAGTCTTTGCCCGTTCGACGCTGATCACATCCGCGAAAACGGAAGCGACGCCGGAGGCCCCGACCAGAGCGTCGAGCATCTCTTGGCTTCCGTTCGAGAGGATCGCGAGCTTTCGTCCGGCAAGAGCATCGAGCGCGGCGCGCGCTTCGGGATAAAGGTCGAGATCGAGATATTTCGCCATTAGGCTCTCGAAAGGCGCCGGCTCGGCCGCGATTCCCGCCGCCTCGAGCGCAAATTCGAGGGAGGCGCGCGTAACATCCCAGAAATCGGCCTCAGTTCTCATCAAGGCACAAAGCCAGGTGTATTCGAGCTGCTTCAGCCGCCAGAGCTGGGTGATGAGCTCGCCTTTTTCCCCGCAATACTGCACTGCCAGGCTTCGCACCGACTGCACGTCGTAAAGGGTCCCGTAAGCGTCGAAAACGAGGGCACGAACCGTCATCACGATCTCCTGTTGCGCGCGCGTGCGAGCCTATACGCGTCGCGAAGCTTAGCGTGAAGGCGCGCAGGCATCTTGCGTCGGCCAGCAGGCGGGTGGACATTCCAACGGCGATAGCAAAGGGAGCAACTCATGTGCCTTGTTTGCGATGCTGAGAACGCCGCACGTCTCGCCTCGAGACGCGGTTTTTTCAAAACCGTCGGAGGTGCAGGCGCGGGTTTGGCGCTCGTCGGCTCAGGCCTTGCGCTCCAGGCCGCAGCCTCGAGCGCCTTCGCCAAAAGCAAGAAGGCACCCCCAAAGCCGCAGAACGTGGTCTCGCCCGACGAGGCGCTGAAGCTGTTGATGGCCGGAAACGCCCGCTACGTCGAAGGCGTGGCGAAGCGCCACGATTTTCGCCATGAGCGCGAGCCGCTCACGAAAGGGCAGAACCCGTATGCGGCGATCTTGAGCTGCGCCGATTCGCGCATCGCTCCCGAATACGCCTTCGACACGGCCCGCGGCGATCTCTTCGTGTGCCGGGTCGCCGGGAATTTCGCCAATGATGATATGATCGCGAGCCTCGAATACGCCGTGTCTGTCCTCAACACTCCGCTGATCATGGTGCTCGGTCACGAGGCTTGCGGTGCGGTCGACGCAACCATCAAATCGTTGAAGGACAACAAGACCTTGCCCGGCCATCTGCCTTCGCTCGTCGAGGCCATCGCGCCGGCCGTGAAGGCAAGCGAGGGCAAGGGGGGCGACGCGCTCGCGGACGCCATCCGGCAAAACGTCATCCTGAACGTAGAAAAGCTCAAAGGCGCGGGCCCGATCATCAAACCGCAGGTGAGCGATCGAAAGCTGCGCATCGTGGGCGCGACGTATAAGCTCAAGGATGGACGCGTCGAACTCGTCTCGTGAGGGAGGCGCAACTCGAGCCCTCTAATTGCGGACGCCCTCCTCATTGAACGCCGCCGGCACCGCGATATAAATGGGAAGATCGGACACGCAAACGATCGTGCTGTGGCCGATCAGGACCGCTTTTCTCCGCCTGGGCTTTCCCGCGACTCGAGGGCGCCTTGAGGCACAACCTTCTTGAGTGAGGCTTTGAGTCATGAACCCCCAGTCCGTGGTGCGAGATCTCCTTTCGCTCGCGCATATCGAGGTCGATGGGCATAAGCCCTGGGACATCAAGGTTCACAACGATGCTCTCTACGGGCGCGTTCTTGCGAAGGGCTCGCTCGGCCTTGGCGAAGCCTATATGGATGGTTGGTTCTCTTGCGAGCGGCTCGACGAATTCTTCACGCGTGTGGTGAGTGCGCGCTTGAGCGCGCGCCTGCCCCTGTCCGTGAATTTCGCGCTCCTCGTCGCCATGTCGAAGTTGCAGAACCGGCAGACGCGGCAACGCGCTCGCGAGGTGGCGAAGGTCCATTACGACCTTCCGGTCGAGGTGTTCGAGGCGACGTTCGACCAGCGGCTCACCGGAAGTTGCGGCTATTGGAAGGAGGCGCGAAACCTAGATGAGTGCCAGGACGCGAAGCTCGACCTCATTTGTCGCAAGATCGGGTTGTTGTCGGACGAGCGCGTGCTCGACATCGGCTGCGGTTGGGGCGCCTTCATGGGATTTGCGGCCGAGCGCTACGGGGCGTGCTGCACCGGCGTCACGATTTCGAAGGAACAGGTCGAATATGGCCGCAAGCGCTATGCCGGCCTTTCGGTCGAGCCGAGGCTCGAGGATTACCGCGATTGCAGCGACGGCCCCTTCGACCACATCGTCTCGATGGGCATGTTCGAGCATGTCGGTCCGAAGAACTACCGCGTCTACTTCGAGACCGCGCGCAGGCTCCTCCGCGAGGGTGGGCTCTTCCTGCTTCACACCATCTGGGCGAACGAGCCCTCGCCCCTCGATCCGTGGATCAACAAATACATTTTTCCGAATGGCGCCTTGCCGACGGTCGGCCAGGTCGGAACAGCCGTGCACGGGCTTTTCGTCGTCGAGGACGTGCACAATTTCGGGCCCGATTACGACAAGACCCTGATGGCCTGGAACGAGAAATTCCAGAAGAACCGTAGCGAAGTCTCGGCGCTGATGAGCCAAAGAGGCGAGGACGGCGAACGCTTCTGCCGAATGTGGGAGTACTATCTTCTGTGCTGCGCGGGCGGCTTCCGCTCGCGCGAAATCAGCGTCGGCCAATTCGTGCTCTCGCCAAGGGGCGTAAAGGGCGGCTACCAGACCGTTCGCTGAGCACAGCAATTCCCCCGCGAGAAGCAGCTAGCGATTTCGCGCATGTGGACGTGGCCTCGAAATCGAGATGACAATCCTAATTTCGTGAGAAGCCTTCCTTGGCGCGTCTTTCGAACCGCTCGCTGGCCTCACCGAAGTAGTACAGCTCGACGAAAGGCTTGGGCTCCGGATTGGGGAAGATGACAAAACCGTCGCGCGGCGCGGTCAAAGCTTGTCCATCGGCGCGCCGCGCGATGACCTCGCCCACAGCTACCGCATCACCGGTCGTCCAGGGCTTTTCGAGGCGGTCGCCCTCGGCAAAGCACCAGACCGCATCGACGATCTTGATGGCGCGCTCCTGGCTCACCTTCGGCTTTGGCGCGGCGATGAGCTCGAGATGCGCGAGCGCGTTGCGAATGGCGCGATAAGCGACTTGCACAGCGTTGGGGTCACGATGTTGGCCGCATTCCACCGTGACGCCATAGCCTCCACGAAAACGCATGTATTCGGTTGTGCCAACACCTTTGGAGAAAGACACGTTTGCGCCCCCTTGCCGCGCTCTTTCCTGCTGCGCGCGAGCATGCGCGGTGAGCCATCCATGCATGATGAGCGAGGGGCCGAGCCTGGCCGCGAGCTCCCCTTCAGCCTTCGCCTGCGAGAAGGGCTCGATCTGCCCGTCATTGTCGGAGGGGCCGACGAAGACGAACGGCTCATGCCCCGAGCGAAAGGAGTGGATATCGAGCAGAACGTCGTGCTCGGCAAGCAAGGGGCAGAGGATATTGGCGACCCGGTCCTCGTGACATTCCGGCAAGACGTAGGGGCGCAGGTCCCGGTTGAGGTTGCGATCCCCTTCCCGCGTGCCTTGAAGGTATGCCTTGTGGTTCACGATCGGCACGAAGGTCACTGCACCGCGCCGGATCACCAGCCTGCTCTCCCGGCATTCGCGAATGACGCGTATGATCGCTTCCGGTCCGCAAGTCTCATTGCCGTGAACCGCCCCCGTGACGATGAGCTTCGGACCGGGCTCGAATCCCGCGAACCGCACGATCTCCATGGGCACATCGACCGAGATGCGCGCGATCGCGACCTCCTCAGGCGCGTCATGATCGATGTCGATCATCATGCCCGGCACGAGACGCCGCGCGAGCTCGAGGATGTGCTCGCGTGGGACAGCGACGCAGCCGGCGGTGCCCCGCATGTCGGCGCGGGCGGCGTGGATAAAGAGCGCGCTGCCGCGTCCCGCCTCCACCACCGCATCGTTGAAGCCGATCGGCACGATGAGGTCGAAGAGCGGCTCGGCGCGATTTCGCGTCAAGCGCTCATCGAGCCTCTCCTCGCCGGTGACGAAAACCAGCCGGTTGTAGTTCGGCCCGTCCTCCTCCCAGATCATGGCCTCTGAGGCGGGCACGAAGGGGAAGGCGAGATCACGCGGAAAGTCAGGAAAGGCGCGCGCATCGAAAAGCCCGTAGCGCAACGGGAAAACGCCGATCGGCGTGCACTTGTCGCCTTCCCGCCTGTGCGAGGCCGCGATGAGGCCTCCCTCCCCGACGACGCAAGGCGTTTCCCATTCGCCGATGCTGAGTGTGCCTCGATGAGAGGTTTCGCCCGTGCGGCGCACCCTGATCTTGATGGTGGGGATGGTGGCCATGCGGGGAGAAGCTCCAAGGAGAGGTTCGGGCCTCATCCGAAAACTCAGGCCCGGGTACGCGAATCGTGTCTTTTCGTTTTCGTGTGCCGCACCTCATATCTTGAGCTTCGCTGCGCGCAAGCTGCATTTGAGCGGCTCGAGCCTGGATCTCGCCGCGTGAGCGGTGCCTGGTGAAATGTGCCACCCGGGCTCGCGCTTTAGCTTGTGATCTGGCGTTTTTGTCAAATGGGGCGCCTTTCAGGGCCGCCGGTTCATGCGTCCCCCGCAGAACGGAGGGCATCGAAAAAATCGCCCGCGATCTCTCCTGCCGCTTTGCCGGGTTCTGGCTTGAAGCTCCGCTCGATTTGAGGGTGGATCGCGTTCACAATCGCCACGGTGACGCCTCCGATGCGGACCCAGCTTATTTGCGCCGACAAGCCGATATCGAAGAGGGTTCGCTCACCTGGCATCGCATCGACGCATCGGCCGCAACCGCATCGTGGTCGATGATATGATGCCCAACTGGACGGCGAGACGTGATCGAATCAGACGGAACGCGGCATGGCCAATGCGAGCGCTGGCGTGTTGATGTATCGGCTGAAGGCCGGCGAGGTGCAGGTGCTCCTCGTGCACCCGGGCGGACCCTTCTGGAAGAAGAAGGACGCCGGTGCCTGGTCGATCCCGAAGGGAGAGCACGACCCGCGCGAGGATGCCGAAGCCGCCGCCCGCCGCGAATTCCTCGAAGAATTGGGTGTGGCTCCCACCGGCGTGCTGCAGCCCCTCGGGGGGCTTCGCCAGCGCGGCGGCAAATGGGTCGAGGCCTTCGCCCTCGAGGGCGACGTTGATGTCGAGAACGTGAAGAGCAACAGCTTCGAGATCGAATGGCCACCCAGGAGCGGGAGGACGCAAAGCTTTCCCGAGGTCGATTGCGCGGCATGGTTTTGCATCCGTTGTGCCCGGGTCAAGATCCTTGCGAGCCAGCTCCCGTTTATCGATCGCCTCGAGGAGCTCTTGTCGAATCCCACAAAACTCTTTTCAGGATGACTGCGATGGCGCTGGTTTCGACCGCGCGTCCCGATCCCTTGAACCCTGCGAGGTCGAAAGCAAATCTGGCATCGGCCACGACATGCGTGGCGAAACCGCCATCGCGCGTGTAGGCGGTGAACTGAGGCTGATCACAGAGATTTTCGTGCCCGGTAAGGCAGTAGAGGCAATGGCCACAGCTATGGCCGAGCCAGGGAATGCCCACGCGCCTGCCGAGCTCATGTCCGCTCACCTGCGCGCCTATAGCATCGATCCTGCCGACGATCTCCTGGCCGGGAATGATCGGCAATTTGGGATTGGGCAGCTCCCCATCACCACATGAAGATCCGTCCGGCACACCGCGCAAGCTTCGACCCGCACGCGGATCTCGCCGCTCCCCGGCGCGGGGTCGGCAAGCTCCTCGAGACGGAGTGCGCTTCGCGGAGCATGCAGTACCATGGCGCGCATCTGTCACTCCGATATCGTGAGAAAATTCCTGCTCGCTGAGCTTGGCGCGTTTTTTTCCCGGTCAAGCTGGGGGCCCGCGGCCGTTTTCAACATGGCTGCGGAGTTCGACATTCTTCGCGCCGTGATGTCGTGTCACCATAAAGGTACTTCGTCGCCCCCGATCGGTGATGATCAGGAACCTGGATTGGCACAGGCGTGGGGCGGGTTCGAAACTGTTGCCGCGCCGGGATCGTTGTCGTGCATGCTGTGTTTTGCTGTGTTCGCCGACGGAGGACGAAATGACGACCAGGCTCATGAAGGACCCGAGAGCCGAAGCCGCCCTGTCCGAGGAGCTGAGGCTCATCGACGCGTGGTGGCGCGCGGCGAATTACCTCTCGGTTGGACAACTTTACCTCATGGCCAATCCGCTTCTGCGGGAGCCCCTTCGGCTCGAGCACATCAAGCCCCGTTTGCTTGGCCATTGGGGAACGACCCCCGGGCTCAACTTCATCTACGCCCATCTCGATCGCGTCATCCGGCGCGACGATCTCGACATGATCTTCATATGCGGCCCGGGCCATGGTGGACCCGGCATGGTGGCGAACACCTATCTCGAGGGCAGCTACTCGGAGATTTATCCGGATGTGAGTCGCGACGAAGTCGGCATGCGGCGTCTGTTTCGGCAATTCTCATTTCCGGGTGGAATTCCAAGCCATGCCTCTCCCGAAACGCCTGGTTCCATTCACGAAGGTGGCGAGCTCGGATATGCGCTTCTCCACGCATTCGGTGCGGCGTTCGATAACCCCGACCTCATCGTTGCGTGCGTGATCGGGGACGGAGAGGCCGAGACGGGAGCACTTGCGGCTTCCTGGCACTCGAACACATTTCTCAACCCGCTCCGGGACGGCGCCGTTTTGCCGATCTTGCACCTCAATGGCTACAAGATCGCCAACCCGACGGTTCTGGGTCGGCTCGGGGACGAGAAGCTGAGACACTTTTTCGGCGGCCTCGGCTACGTTCCCTTCTTTGTCGAAGGTCACGAGCCCGCTTCGATGCATCGGCAAATGGCATCGGTGCTCGACAGCGCGCTTGGCGACATCCGCGCAATTCAGCATTCGGCGCGAAACCACACCGCAAGGCCCGGTGTCCCACATTGGCCGCTGATCGTGCTGAGAAGCCCGAAGGGGTGGACGGGGCCGAAAGAGGTGGACGGGCTCAAGACGGAAGGTTTTTGGCGTGCCCATCAGGTTCCGCTCACTGATTTTGCGGAGAAGCCAGCTCACCTCGCCATGCTCGAAGCCTGGATGCGCAGCTATCGGCCCGAAGAACTGTTCGACACGGAAGGTACGCTCGTGCCGCAACTGCAAGAGCTCGCGCCCAAAGGAACAAGGCGCATGGGCTCGAATCCGCACGCCAATGGCGGCGTGCTCAAACGCGACCTTCGCCTACCGGATTTCCGTGATTATGCGACCAAGTTGGACCACCCAGGCAAGCCATGCGCGGAAGCCACGCGTGTCATGGGACAATATTTGCGCGACCTCATTCGCCTCAACCCGAACAATTTCAGGCTCATGGGACCGGACGAGACAACATCGAACAGGCTGGACGCCGTTTTTGAAGCGACCGACCGGGTATGGATGGAAGAAATCCTGCCCGAGGACGTTCATCTTACGCCCGAGGGGCGCGTGATGGAGGTGTTGAGCGAGCATCTTTGCCAAGGCTGGCTCGAAGGCTACCTTCTCACCGGGCGCCATGGCTTCTTCGCGTGTTATGAAGCCTTCATCCACATCGTGGATTCGATGGTCAATCAGCACGCCAAATGGCTCAAGGTTTCCCAAAGCCTCCAGTGGCGGCGGCCGATCGCCTCACTCAATTATCTCCTCACCTCGCATGTCTGGCGGCAAGATCATAACGGTTTCAGCCACCAGGACCCGGGTTTCATCGATCATGTGGCCAACAAGAAGTCCGACATCGCGCGCATCTATTTGCCGCCCGACGCCAATACGCTTCTCTGCGTAACCGACCATTGCCTCCGCACCTATGATCGGATCAACGTCATCGTGGCCGGCAAACAGCCAGCGCCGCAATGGCTCACCATGGAGCAGGCGATCTCGCATTGTGCCGCAGGGATCGGGATTTGGGATTTTGCTTCGAACGACGGTGACGGCGATCCGGATGTGGTGATCGCGTCCGCCGGCGACGTTCCGACGCTCGAGGCGCTTGCGGCGATCAGTCTTTTTCGCGAGCACGTGCCCACCTTGAAGATTCGCATGGTCAATGTGGTCGACCTCATGGCCTTGCAAAGGAATGAGGAGCATCCGCACGGCCTCACCGATGAAGCTTTCGACGGGTTATTCACCTCGAAACGCCCCGTCATTTTCGCTTTTCATGGCTACCCGCAACTCATTCACCGCCTCACTTACAAAAGAAAGAACCACGACAACCTGCATGTGCACGGCTACATGGAGGAAGGGACGACGACCACGCCTTTCGACATGGTCGTGCTCAACCGGCTCGACCGGTTTCACCTCGCCATGAATGTCATCGACCGCGTGCCTTCCCTCGGGTCGGCGGTCGCGCATGTGCGAAAGCTTTTCTCCGACACTCTGGTCGAGCATCGCGAATATGTTCGTGCTTATGGAAAGGACATGCCGGCCATCGCCGATTGGAGATGGCCCGGCTGAGCTCGCGATCGAGCTCGTTCCTCTACGACGAAGCGGCCAGCCTCAGGCGCTTTGGGAAAAGCCGAACTTCGCTCCGAGCTGATGGCGCCAATAGACGAGCTGGGCAGGGATTTTGCCGAGTTTTCCCCCGGCGTAAGGTAGGCCGAATTCTGCGAAAAGGCGCCAGGTGCAATCAGCCTCCCGGATCGCGCCGCTGATCAGGCGGCCGGCGGTCGTGGTGAGCGCGAGGCCAAGGCCGCCGAAGCCCGTTGCAAACCATATGCCGGGTTCGATCTCGCCGATCACGGGAAGCTTGTGACGGGTGAACGGCATCATGCCCCCCCAGGCGACCTCGATGCGCGCCTCGGATAGGTCGGGATAGAAAGACACCATGTCGCGCTTGAGCAAGCGCGCAACGTCGGCGGGGGACCGCTCCCAGGCAAGCACGCGGCCGCCCCAAAGCAGGCGCGTGTCCGCGAGAGGACGGTAGTAATTGGTGGCGACCTTGATGTCGGAGATGGCGTAAGGCACGCGGATCGCTTTCTTCAGCCTCTCGCCGAGGGGCTCGGTCACCATGACGAAGGTCGCGATCGGCACGGTCGCGTCCGAGATCGTCTTCTGAAGGCCGTTCACGTATCCGCCGCATGTGATGACGAGGCGGTCGGCGCGGATGCGGCCTCTTGCGGTTCGCACCTCCTTGCGATCGCCATACGAGGTGAGCGAGATGACCGGTGTGTCCTCGAAAAGCGTTGCGCCTTTGTCGCTGCAGGCCCGCGCGAGCCCACAGGTCAAGTCCAGGGGCTGCACCGCATAAGTATGAGGGTTGAAAAGCGCGTCCGCATATCGATCCGTCGAAAGCGCCTCGTTTACGCGCTCGCGCCGCCAATGGGTGTAGTGGGCGTCGAAATTCCTCGCCATGAAATCGCAAAACTCGGCGAGGCTCTTGCTTTGCCCCGCCATATTGCAGCGCAGTGCCCCGTCCTGGACCGGCCCACAAGCGATGTTGTAGCGCTCGATGCGTTCGCGAAGCAGCAAATTTCCGAGGCGTGCGAGCTTATGCAGCTCGCGCGCTCGCTCGAGGCCGACGCGATCGACGAGAGCCGGATAGCCACCCGGAAAACCATCCGAGACGAAGCCGCCATTGCGGCCCGAAGCGCCCCATCCGATCCGCCGCGCCTCGACGAGCGCCACGCTATGGCCGTGCTCGGCGAGATCGAGCGCCGTGGCACAACCCGCGAGACCTCCGCCGATGACGAGGGTCTCGATGTCGAGATCTTCCTCGAGAGAAGGGTATGCGCGCCGCTCTCGGAGCGTGCGCGCATAGAAAGTGTCGGGGTAGTCCTCAGCCGACATCGATCAACGCAAAAGCCGCGTCCAGATCTTGTCCTTGAGATCCACTGACGCCTTGGGACAATCGCGCATCGGTCGGAAGCGCGCGGCGTCCTCTTCCGGCGTGTTCACCGCCGGATCGTCGCGCAACGAGGCATCGAGAAACTGTTCCGAGCCTTTGATGGCGTTGTTGTAGCCGAGGAAGTTTGTGGCTTCGGCAGCGTTCTTCGGCTCCATCATCCAATTGAGGAAGAGCTTCGCGTTCTCGATGTTCTTGGCGCCCTTCGGAATTGCGAGATTGTCGCCCCACAGCGCCAGGCCTTCGCGGGGATAGATGTAGGCGACCGTCGCGAGCTTCTTATGGGCGCGGTGGAAGGAGCCGTTCCACATGAGCTCCATCGCCACGTCGCCGCCGCCGACCCGATCGACCGTGCCTTCGGAATTGTAGACCTTCACGGCCGGCTTTTGCTTCTCGAGGAGTTCGAGGATCTTTTGGCCCTCCTCAGGCTTTTCGAAGCAATAATCGTAGCCGAGGTAGAAAGCCGCGGCGCCGAGAACCTCGTTTTGATCCTTCAGCATGCCGATCTGCCCGACGAAGGGCTGGCGTGGCTCGAAGAGCTCCTTCCAGCTTTCGTCGAGCTTCACTCCGGGAACCTTGGCCGTATCGTAAGCAAGGCCCGTCGAGCCCCACATATAGGGCACGGTGTAGGCACGCTCGGGATCGAAGGTCGGCTTGTCGAAGGGTGCGCGCACGTTCTTGAAATTCGACATCGTGCTCGCGTCGATCTTCATCAAGAGACCGTCGCGGACCATCACTTGCACGGTCGGCCCGGTCGGCACGACCACGTCGTATCCGGCGCCGCCGGCCTGAAGCTTCGCGAGCATCGTCTCGTTGGAATCATAGGTGTCGAGCGTCACCTTGATGCCGGTCTCGGCCTCGAAGCGCTTGAGGAGGTCCGGCGGCATGTAGTTCGACCAGTTGAAGAGCAGGAGCTCCTTCGATTGCGCGTGCGCGGGGCTTGCGCCAACGGACAACAGCGCGAAGCAGGCGCAAAGGAGGATCGGTTTCGTCAGGCGTTCCATGGGCAGGCTCCCTTTGTTGCGCAAGGCCGTCAATTGAAACGGCGGCCGAGCAGGTAGGACAGCGTCAGCAACGAGGCTGAGGCGGCAATCAGCAAGGTCGAGACGGCGTTCACGGTCGGCGTGACTCCCATGCGCACCATGCTGAAGACGTAGACCGGCAGTGTCGTCGAGCCGGGACCGGAGATGAAGTAGCTGACGACCACGTCGCCGAGAGAGCCGATGAAGGCGAGCATCGCGCCCGAGAGGATGCCGGGCCAGATCAAGGGAAGGATGATCCGCCTCAGGCTTTGCCAGGGGCTGGCGTAAAGGTCGGCCGCTGCTTCGGCGAGCGCAGGGTCGAGCCCTTCGAGACGAGCCCGAATCGGCAGATAGGCGATCGGGATGGTGAAGACGGTGTGCGCCAGGACGAGGCTCGAGACTCCAAGCCCGATGCCGACCATCACGAAGAAAAGCAGGATGGCGATGGCCGCCACGATGTCGGGAACGACGAGCGGCAGCGCGAGGAAAGCCTCGACCGCGATCTGGCCGCGAAAGCGCGTGCGCGATGTGGCGAGCGCCGCAAGCGTCGCGACGACGGTGCCGATCATGGTCGCGATGCAAGCGACGGTCAGCGAGATCTCGATCGAGTGGACCATGTTGCCGTCGGCCGCCGCGACCGCGTACCAATGCGTCGAGAATCCCTCCCAGCGGGCGAGGGAGGAATCGCTGGCGTTGAAGGAAAGGACGACGAGCACGATGATCGGGAGGTAGAGATAGGCGAGCACCGCGAACGCGGCCGCGCGCGTGCCCGGAAAGCGCCAGAGGTCGCCCGCGCGCGTCATGTGAGGCGCCCCGCAAGCCGCCGATAGCGCAGGCCATGCAGCACAAGAGCGAACACGATGAGGGCCAAGAGGACGAAGGCGAGCGCCGCGCCGAAGGGCCAGTTGCGCGATTGCCCGAATTGCTGCTGGATCAAGCTTCCGATCATCAGCGATTTGCCACCGCCGAGAAGGGCCGGCGTCACGAACGCCCCAAGGCAAGGTACGAAGACGAGGATAAAACCACCGACGATGCCCGGCATCGAAAGCGGCAAAATGATCCGCGTCAGCGCGTGCCAGCGATTGGCGCCGAGATCGAACGCGGCCTCGATCAGCCGCCGATCCAGCTTCTCCAGGCTCACATAGATCGGTAGGATCATGAAGGGCAGGAAGGAGTAGACGAGGCCGATGCCCGTCGCGAGGGGCGAATAGAGCACGTTCAACGGCTCATGGGTGAGGCCAGTCGACTGCGCCAGGCGATCGAAGACGCCGCCATTTCGCAAGAGCAGGATCCAGGCGTAGTTGCGCACCAGGAGATTCGTCCAGAACGGCACGGTGACGACGAAGAGCAGGAAGGTGCGTCGCTGCGGCGGCTGGAATGCCATCCAGAGCGCGATCGGAAAGGCGATCACCAGGGTGAGCACCGCGGTCGTCGTGGCAAGCCCGATCGACCGGGCGAAAATCTGAAGGTAGTCCGTGTTCAACACGAGATTATCCATGAGATCCCGCTCGAACAGGAATTGCACATAGGCGTCGAGCGTATGCCGGCTCCAGATGACGCCGCCATCGCGACCGCGCTCGAGCGTCGAGACGAACGCCATGAGGCCAAGCGGGAGCACGAGCAGCACCCCGATCACGGCCATCGCGGGCGTGAGAAGCCCGGCCCTTTGCCTGACATTGCTCATGTGAGAATGCTCATTCGACGAGCACCCGCACCGCATCCGCCGGCAAGCTGAGGCTCACCGCGTCGCCTTGGCGAAAGCGTGGGCGAGCCCCACCGCGATTTTGCTCGCAAACGCGAAAGCGCACGCCAGGCGCGAGCCTTACATGGTAGGTGGTGTCCGTCCCTTCGTAGACGATCTGGTCGACCGCGCCGGCGAGCGGTCCTTGCCCGGGTGCTCCGAGGATGACGCGCTCGGGTCTCACGGCGAGCGTCACATCGTCGCCAATCGTCCCCGCCTCATCGGCCTCGACCTCCACACCGGAGAGGATGCGAAATCGGCCGGGTGAGACGCGTCGCGCCTCGATGAGATTCGTGTCGCCGATGAAGTCGGCGACGAAGCGGGCGGTCGGCCGCTCGTAAATCTCTTCTGGCGTGCCGAGCTGGAGGATCCTGCCGGCGTTCATCACGGCAATGCGGTCCGACATCGTCAACGCCTCGTGCTGATCGTGGGTGACGAAGATGAAAGTGATGCCGACCTCGTTCTGCAGCCGCTTGAGCTCGAGCTGCATTCCCGCGCGCAGCTTTTGGTCGAGCGCCGAGAGCGGCTCGTCGAGGAGGAGCACGCGCGGCTCGGTCGCTAAGGCGCGAGCGAGTGCGACGCGCTGCTGTTGTCCGCCGGAAAGCTGGGCGGGCTTGCGCTTCTCCAAGCCACCTAGGCGCACCAGCGCCAGCATCTCCTTGACACGGGATGCGATCTCGGAGCGCGGCCGGCGCTGCATCCGCAAGCCGAACGCGATGTTATCCTCGACCGACATATGCGGGAACACCGCATAGCTCTGGAAAACCGTATTGACCGGCCGCCGGAACGGTGGGAGCCCGTCAAGCTTCTGGCCCTGCACGAGGATCGAGCCCTCGTCTTGCGTCTCGAATCCGGCGATGAGACGCAGCAAGGTCGTCTTGCCGCATCCGGAAGGCCCGAGCAGAGTGAAAAATTCGTTTGACCGAATGGTGAGCGATACGCCGTCGAGCGCGACGACCGACCCGCCGGCGAAGCGCTTCGCCAAACCTATGCAATCGACGGCGATATTGCTTTGAGCTTGCGCGGGTGGGACTTCAGCATGCAGGGTCGATGAGCCTTGCTCTCGCGCGCCCTCGTTCGTCGCGACCCGCGCCATCGTCGATGGTTGAGCTGCCGGAACACTCCGCAAACGCTTGATCCTCACCTGTCAAATGGGCTCAACGCTTTTTCTTTGTTGGTCCAGAATTGGCACAAATTGGTTGGCCCCACAAGCATGAGCACGGTCAAATTCTCTCTGCGTTGCCCGCGACGCCCGCTACATTGCGCCGACTTGCGATTTCCCATATTGGTCCAGCTTGGCTCGATTCTGTCAAGCGGAAGGCAAGGACGGCAAGGCCATGGAAGTCTCGCCCGGTGCAATCCTCCCGTCGCGCAGCCAGCGTGCGCGCGCCCGGCGACAGATCGATCAACTGCATGCCGTGCTCGAGCGCCAGATCGATCAGGGCCGCATCAGGCCGGGCGAGAGGCTGGCCACGGAGCGCGAGCTCGCACTTCAATTCGGCGCGTCGCGCAGCGTCGTGCGCGCGGCGCTCGCGGAGTTGCACCGGGTCGGAAAAATCGTCCGCAAGGTCGGGCACGGCACCGTCGTCACCGCGCCTTCGGATGAATTACGCGGGTCGATCAACCTGCCGCTTCTCGACACGAGCCCCGCCGAACTTCTCGAATTTCGCCTCGCCTTCGAGCCTGGACTCGCGGAAGCGATGACGTTGAATGGCTCGGAACGCGACCTCCGCGCCGTCATGGAATGCGTCGAGGCCGGCGACAAAGCGAATGGGCTCGAGGAATGGGAGCATTGGGACCGCACCTTCCACCAGCGGCTCGTCGCCGCGACCCACAATCGTCTGGCGATCGGGGTCTTCGATGCCGTCATCGCCATCCGCCACGAACGCCCTTGGCTCAAGCTGAAGCAAGGGCACACGGATGCGGCGCGCTGGCAGGAATACCAGAGCGATCACCGGAAAATCGCACTCGCCGTGCTCGACCGCAATCCCGATGCGGCGGGGCACGCGATCCGCGCTCATCTGTTGAAGGTGAGGACCAGGATGCTCGGCAGTTGACGCTCGTTTGGCTGAAGTGCCTCGCGGAATGCGTGCGTATTCTCGACGTCAGTTCTGGAGCCTACCTACGGTCTACGCCGCGTCGAGCTCAATCCGCACACGCCGGCCCAAAGCTGTGGCGATAGTCACCAGCGCATCGAGAGAGAAACGGGAGACACGACCGCGCAATAGATCATTCATCCTGGGTTGTGTGACGCCACAATGGGCAGCCGCCTCTGTTTGCTTCCAGCCGTTGGCCTTGATGATAGCCGTGACCTGCTGCATGAGCTCGGCCCGGGCTCGAAGATTTGCGGCCTCAT
>JAFBAS010000051.1 GCA_019247605.1 Hyphomicrobiales bacterium | reverse complement strand
CGCCGAGCGCAAAGGCGTGAGCGGCTGCAGTGGTCTTGAATACAATTGGCTCGGCACGGACGACCAGGGCCGCGATGTGATCGCGCGCCTGATCTATGGCTTTCGCATCTCGGTGCTGTTTGGGCTTGTTCTGACAATCTTCTCCTCGATCATCGGCGTCGCGGCCGGAGCCGTGCAAGGCTATTTCGGCGGCTGGACCGATCTGCTCTTCCAGCGATTCATCGATATCTGGACCTCGGTGCCGCAGCTTTACCTCCTGATCATCGTTTCGTCCTTCATCACACCGAGCTTCTTTGTCCTGCTGGCGATCCTCCTGTTGTTTTCCTGGGTGTCGCTCGTGGGTGTAGTGCGCGCCGAATTCCTGCGGGCGCGCAATTTCGAATATGTCCGCGCGGCCCGAGCGCTCGGCTTGAGCGACCTCAAGATCATGCGCAAGCATGTGCTGCCGAATGCGATGGTGGCGACCCTTACCTTTCTGCCGTTCATCCTCAACGGCTCGATCGCGACGTTGACCTCGCTCGATTTCCTCGGTTTCGGCCTGCCGCCAGGCTCGCCCTCGCTCGGAGAGCTCTTGAATCAGGGCAAGTCCAATCTCCAGGCGCCCTGGCTCGGACTCTCGGGCTTCATCGTGATCGCGACGATGTTGTCGCTCTTGATCTTCATCGGCGAGGCCGTGCGCGACGCTTTTGATCCGAGGAAGGGTGTTTAAACCGGGTATGATATGATGTTCACGAAAGGTGACGCATGAACACGATTGTGCGCAACCATTACCCGGTCGCCAAGCTGCCCAAGGATTTGCAGGAGGGGCTCGACCCGACAGCGGCGGTATGCGTGACTATCACGCCGGAACCCTCCCAGCCAGAGACTTCCTCGGTCGAGACTTCCGCTCGTCAGAAGAAGTCGCGCGCGCTGGAGATTATCGAAGGTTATCAAGCGACCTATCCCCCGCGTTTTCGCGATGTCCAGGAGATTCTTGATCACGTCCGACGGGTCAGGGATGGCGGTGCGCTGTGACGCGAGCATCCGTCGACCCATTGCGAATCTATCTCGACACAAATGTTCTGATACGTGGAATGGAAAGAACTGATGCGGGCGCCGGTGAGGCCGGGCGATTGATCGAGTTCGCCGAGCGCGACAGGCTTGAACTTGTGACGAGCGAGCTAACCTTGAGTGAGGTTCTGGTCGGTCCAATCAAGCTTGGCAACGACATCCTCGTAACCGCCTATCTCAACCTTCTGACCGATGATCTAATCTTCGAGTTGCTGCCGGTGACGCGAGACATCCTGATCGAATCTTCGCAAATCCGAGCACGATCGTCTGCGAGGCTCCCAGACTCCGTGCATGTGGCGACGGCCAAGCTTTCGCGCTGTCGCCTCATCGTTTCCTATGACCGTCGCCTGCGCGATCTCTGCGACCTCGATGTGATCGAACCTTCGCACGCGCTTTTCGCGACATTGGACTCGCAGTCGCGATGACGGGCGAGCTTCTAAGCGTCCGCGATCTTTCCGTCGCTTTCGGTCAGGGTGAGCACACGACGCTCGCGGTCGACCACGTGTCGTTTTCGCTCGATCGCGGCAAGACCCTCGCCATCGTCGGCGAATCAGGTTCGGGAAAATCCGTCTCGGCGCTCTCGATCCCGCGCCTCCTCAATTATCCCCCGGCTCGCCATCCATCGGGGGAAATCTGGTTCAATGGCCGCGACCTCCTGAAAGCGAACGAGGCCGAGCTTAGAGAAGTGCGTGGTGACGACATCACCATGGTGTTCCAGGAACCGATGACCTCGCTCAATCCTTTGCATACGGTCGAGCGCCAGATCGGCGAGATCCTGGCGCTGCACAAAGGTATCGAGGGCAGGAAAGCCCGCGAGCGCACCCTGGCGCTTCTCGAGGAAGTCGGCATTCGTAACGCCAGGAGCCGGCTCGGCGCTTTCCCGCACCAGCTTTCCGGCGGCCAGCGCCAACGCGTCATGATCGCCATGGCGCTCGCCAACGAACCGAAGCTACTCATCGCCGACGAGCCGACGACCGCGCTCGACGTGACGGTGCAAGCTCAGATCCTCGCGCTCCTCAAGGACTTGCAGGAGAGGCTCGGCATGGCGATCCTCTTCATCACGCACGACCTCAACATCGTGCGACGCATTGCGGACCATGTGTGCGTCATGCAGCGCGGCCGTGTCGTGGAAGCAGGCGATACCGCGACGATTTTCGACAGTCCGCAGCACCCCTACACCCGAATGCTCATCGCGGCCGAGCCAAAGGGGCAGGCCGGCAGGGTGCCGAAGGACGCACCGGTCGTGATGCGCGGCGAGAACGTGAAAGTCCATTTCCCGATCAAGAGAGGGCTTTTGCGACGGACGGTCGATCACGTGAAGGCGGTTGACGGCGTTTCACTCGCGGTGCGCGCCGGCGAAACGGTGGGCGTCGTGGGGGAATCCGGGTCGGGCAAGACCACTCTCGGCTTGGCCTTGCTCAGGCTTGTCTCGTCGAAGGGGCGTATCGTGTTCCTCGGGCGCAACATCGAAGGGCTTCGCTCGAAAGTGCTGAGGCCGATGCGCAAGGACATGCAGGTGGTTTTTCAGGACCCCTACGGCTCGCTGTCACCGCGCCTTTCGGTGTTCTCGATCGTCGAGGAAGGCCTTGCGGTGCAAAAACCGGACATGCCGCATGCCGAGCGGCGTACCGTGGTGGCGCGAGCGCTGAGCGATGTCGGCATCGATCCTGCCACCATGGATCGCTATCCCCACGAATTCTCCGGGGGGCAACGCCAGCGCATCGCGATCGCGCGCGCCATGGCGCTCGATCCGAGCTTCGTGTTGCTCGATGAGCCGACCTCGGCGCTCGACATGTCGGTGCAAGCGCAGATCGTGGATCTCTTGCGCGCGCTGCAAGCGAAGCGTCACCTCGCCTATGTCTTCATCAGCCATGATTTGCGCGTGGTGCGCGCGCTCTCGAACTTCGTGATCGTCATGCGTGACGGCAAGGTCGTGGAGGAAGGGACCGCGCAAGCTATATTCGAGGCGCCGAAGACGGAATACACGAGGGCACTCATCGCCGCTGCGTTCCGCGCCGAGGCCGTCTCGGCGGACGTGGTGAGGCAATAGTCATCGCTCAAGGGGCTGTTGCCTCGACGATATCGCGTGCCACCCATGCTGAATTCATGATGAACGTGTGAATCGAGGGCACCACTCGCATGGGAACCGTTCCCATCCGGGTTTCCGCTACCGCGAGCACGCCATCATTCATTTCCAATCCATGCAGTGAGAAGCGCCCACGCGGACCCGCATTGCCTGCGTAAATTTTTGTTGGAATATCCGAGGGCGGCAGCGATCGCATGAACTCCTCGTCGGCGAGGAGCTGCCCCATCTCACCGGTGAGCAACCTGTACCAGCGATAAGACGAGAATTTTCGCGCCGCGATGCAGGCACAGCTCGGCGGCGCCAGGAAAAAGCAGGATCGAGGCTTGCGCTCGAGCTCGGCTGCGACAGAGCGGATCAGCACGCATCCGAGCGAGTGGCCGACCATGACGAATCTGTCGCCTGCGCATCTTTCGCTGAAGCGGCGCAACCGGGCACAGCAACCCTCCCAGCCCTCGAATGCCGCGCAATAGGCAAAGAGTGCAGGCTTGATGCCCGCGGCACGAAGCCGCGTGGCAAGCAGCAACATCGACAAGGGTGTCCGCCCCATTCCATGAACCAGAATAGCCCGCATACTCGCGCCGTATCTCCTGGAAGAGGCCACTTCAATGAGAATTTAGCGTTCCCTATGTGCCGTACAACGCGAGGGGACGCCAGCTATGGGCGGAAGGTGAGAGCGCTGGGCCGATGTGGTAGAGCTTGCTCATGAAATTTCTTGATGAAGCCAAGGTCTACATCCGCTCCGGCGATGGTGGGGCGGGGTGCGTCTCGTTTCGGCGCGAGAAATTCATCGAGTTCGGCGGCCCCGATGGAGGAGATGGCGGCAAGGGCGGCGATGTGATCGTCACTTGCGTCGATGGCCTCAACACCTTGATCGACTACCGCTATCAGCAGCATTTCAAGGCCAAGACCGGCGGCCACGGCATGGGCCGCAATCGCCATGGCGCCAACGGCGCGGACGCGGTGCTCAAGGTTCCGGCGGGCACTCAAGTCTTCGCCGAGGATGGCGAGACACTGCTCGCCGATCTCACCCGGACCGGCCAAAGCGCGTGCGTCGCAAGGGGCGGCAACGGCGGGTTCGGCAACGCTTATTTCAAATCCTCGACCAATCGAGCTCCACGTCGGGCCAATCCGGGCCAGAAGGGTGAGGAGATGACCATCATTCTTCGGCTGAAGCTCATCGCCGATGCCGGTCTCGTCGGCATGCCGAACGCGGGAAAATCGACCTTCCTCTCGGTCGTCACCGCGGCGAAGCCGAAGATCGCCGATTATCCCTTCACCACCTTGCACCCGGGACTCGGCGTGGTGCGCATCGATGGGCGCGAATTCGTGCTCGCCGACATCCCGGGTTTGATCGAAGGAGCTCACGAAGGCCATGGCCTCGGCGACCGCTTCCTCGGCCATGTCGAGCGCTGCCGCGTGCTCCTTCACCTCGTCGATGCCGCCTCGGCACATGCCGGAGAAGCTTACAAGATCGTGCGCGGCGAGCTCGAGGCCTATGGCGTTGGGCTTGCCGATAAGCCTGAAATCGTCGCACTCTCGAAGGCGGACGTGGTCGATGAGAAAGCGCTTCGACAGCAAGCCGCTCGCTTGAAACGAGCAGCGAAGCGCGAGCCTCTCATCCTCTCCTCTGCCACAAGATTCGGCGTGACGGACGCCTTGCGCGCGCTCGCGGCCGAAATTCCGGTTTCGCGCAAGGACCGGGCCGAAGAAACGGCCGCGCCGGCTCGCGCTTGACTCCAAGGCGCGCGAGCGCCAATCGAACCCCATGCCCGCCACGCCCGTTCTCGCGAGCTTTCGGCGCATCGTCGTCAAGGTCGGCTCGGCGCTCCTCGTCGACCGCGACAAGGGCAGGCTGCGCCGTGCTTGGCTCGCAGCGCTTGCCGAAGATATCGGCGAGCTCACGACCAAGGGGGCCGAAGTGATCGTCGTCTCGTCGGGTGCGATCGCACTCGGGCGTACCGTGCTCGGCCTCGCGAAGGGTGCCTTGCGCCTCGAAGAAAGCCAGGCTTGCGCCGCCGTCGGGCAGATCGCGCTGGCCGGGGTGTGGGCCGAGGCGCTGGCGCATGAAGGCATCACGGCCGGCCAGGTGCTGTTGACACTGGGCGACACCGAACAGCGCCGCCGCTACCTCAACGCGCGCGCGACGCTCGCCAAGCTTCTCGAATTGGGCGCTGTGCCTGTCGTCAACGAGAACGATACCGTCGCCACTGCCGAAATCCGCTATGGCGACAATGACCGCCTCGCCGCTCGGGTCGCAACGATGGCCGGAGCGGATTGCCTGATCCTGCTCTCGGACGTCGATGGACTCTACGAGGCCTCGCCTCGGGAACGCCCCGATGCGAAGCTCATCGACATCGTCGAACGCTTGACACCGCGGATCGAGAAGATGGCCGGCTCGCCCACCTCCGAATATGCGCGCGGCGGCATGCGCACGAAAATCGAGGCGGCGCGCATCGCGACGGGCGCCGGCATGCATATGGTGATCGCCAATGGCTACCACACCAAGCCGCTGAAGCGCATCGCCGAACGCGGCCCTTGCACTTGGTTCTTGACGACCTCGACGCCGCGCGCCGCACGCAAGACCTTCATCGCCGGAACGCTCGAACCGAAAGGGGTTCTGGTCATCGACGCGGGCGCGGTGCGGGCGCTCGAGAGCGGCAAGAGCCTGCTCGCCGCCGGAGTGAAGCGCATCGAAGGAGAGTTTGCGCGCGGCGACGCCGTGCTCATCCGCGGGCCTGGTGGCCGGGAAGTCGGGCGCGGCCTGGTCGGCTATGACGCCGAGGATGCACGGCGCATCCTCGGGCGCAGCACGGAAGAAATTTTATCGATCCTCGGCGCTGGCGCCCGGGCGGAGGTGATCCATCGCGACGACCTCGCGCTTGCGGCCCTGTGAGCGGCTTGCGGCTTGCTCATGCCGGCCCGAAACTCACAATGCTCTCCGGCGTCGGCGGCACGGACTCGACGCTGACCCGTTCAAAGCCAGCCTCGTCGCCCATCTTTTCGAGCTCGCGTGCCGTGTAGGCGTCGCCGCTGGGCGTCGAGCCGAGCATCATGAAGGCGAAACTCGCCGGGAAAGGTGGCGAGATGCGGTCCTCGTTCGGGACGAGTTCCACCGCGAGCACCTGCCCATCGCGATTGAGGCTCCGGCGCGCCTTCTCGAGGAGCGCGACACAGGTCTTCCGATCGAAATGGTGCAAAAAATTGGTGAGCAGCACGAGATCGAAGCCTTCGCCCCATTCGAGCTCGAAGGCGCTTCCGGAGATCGCATGATAACGCTCGGCGATGCCGGCCGCCTTTGCGTTCTTTTGCGCGACGGCCAGAACCGCCTGCCAATCGATGGCGGTGATTTGGGCGTGCGGCACCGCTTGCGCGACCGAGATGCCGAAAATCCCATGTCCTGCCGCGATGTCGAGCACTCGGCGCGGCGGCGCAGGTGCTGCGGCAACCTTCGCGGCCAAGGCCGCCGCCACGGGGCGCACGAAGGGTACCATCGCTTCGGCAAATTTCACCCAGACCGGATTGTCGGACGCGATATTCGCGAGTCCCGTCGAGCCGCCCTTCTTGACGAAGGACACGGGATCCTCGAGCCATAGCGACGTCATTTCAGGGGCAGCCAGGAAATCGACGATGCTGCCCATCCAGGCCGGGGAATTCGTCGTCAAGAAGGTCTGCGTCGCGCCGGTCAGCTTGTAGCTACCCTCCTCCTTCTCGAGGAAGCCCTGAACGGTGAGATAGTCGCAAAGGATGCGCAGCCCACGTGCCGATGCGCCCATGCTCTTTGCGATCGGCTCGAGATCACCCGTCCCCTGCGAGATCGCCGTGAACAGGTCGAGCGCCAAGGCAGCTTTGAGGGCTGCGGTCTTCTGATAGCCAAGAACCGAATCGACGAAGTGGTCTGGGGAGATTTCGGCCATGGCGTTTCCTGCTGTTCGAGGGTTGGCCAAACAATCGTTTCAAGGCTCTTCGACGAAGTTCTTCCGCTCTTCTTTCAAAGGCGTCGACTGATCCACTCTACAGCTGAACTTCCCACACTCGGAACATTCAACTGCGTGCCGGTCGATTGGGTCAAGCGATCGCGACGAGCTTTGGAACCGGGCGCAAGGGAGCTCTGAAGCCGCCGCGGCCCGCCCTGCCGTCAGGTGCTTCTGCCCCCCGTGAGGCTTGCGATCAACACCGCGATGATGCCGGCGAGAAAAATGCCATCGAATGTTCCCGCCCCGCCGATCGAAGCGACGGGGGCGCCGAGCCCTTCGATGTTCGAGAGGTTGAGCAAATCAGCCCCAATCAAGGTGCCGAGGCTTCCGCCCGCGTAGGCGAGTGTGGCGGCATGACGCCAGGAGATAATCAGCGCCGTGATCGCCGCCGCGACCGGCGGACCGAGGATGGGCACCGCGATGCCCACTCCCGCGACGGGGCTCGCCATCATATGGGTGATCAAGGTGACGCATCCGACAGCGACCAACCCGGCGCCCCAGAGCTCGTTCTTGGCCAGGAGATAAAGCGACAAGATGGTGGGAATGACCGCGCCGCCCACATTCACCGCGATCACGGTTCCCGGCCAATCCACGAGGACGGGAACGACGTAGCGCATGCCGAAATAGCTCACCTCCCGTCCAGCCATGATGTTTTGCGCGGGAAGCTGGGCGATCGGGATGTTGACGTAGCTTCCGAAGAGCGAGGCAAAGAGAAGAAAGAGCGCGGTGCCCGAGCTCACGCCGAGGCGCGTATAGGCGTAGCGCAAGATGCCGAGCTGGATGAAGACCAGAAGCAGCGCGAAGGCGCCGACGAGAAGCGCGAAAAAGAGCGGCGCAATCGGCAGATATTGCAGGTGACTGACGTGCACGTGAACCCGCTTTGGCGCAGCGCGGCGTCAGCCGCTGCCGCCGATATAGCGCGGCGCGGCCTCGCAGGCGAGAGAAGCGGAACTATAGCCTGCGGGACGCCTTCTTTTTTGACGGCGGCACCGCGGCAGGACGCCCGGCTTTTGAAGAGCCGATCTCCACGAGCGGCTTGCCGAGCACGTTGATGATTGGCTCGACTCCGAGGCCTGGCCGATCCGACGGCGTCATCCTTCCTTGCGAGCGTCGTGGCGCGCCTTCGGCAACCTGGCGCGACACATAGCTATTGAAATCCGTGGCCGAAAGGAGAAACTCCCTTGGCGTCGAGCCCGCGAGATGAGCGATCGTGGCCGTGGTGATATCCCCGCCCCAGCTGTCCTCGATCGTCATGGCGATGCCGCTCGCGAGACAGAGGTCGCGGATGAGCCGTGCCCTCGTCAATCCTCCCACCTTGGAAATCTTGAGGTTGATCGCGTCCATCGCCCCATCGCGCAGCGCACGCAACAGCATCTCGATCCCGGCGATGGTTTCATCGAGAACGAAAGGCAGGTTCGTGCGCCGGCGCACCGCGAGGCATTCCTCGTAGCCTCGGCAAGGTTGCTCGATATAGACGTCGAGATCGCGCACCGCGTTCACGACGCGGGCCGCTTCATGCATTGTCCAGCCGGTGTTGGCGTCGGCGATGAGGATCTCGCCACGTTTGAGCACCGCACGGCAAGCCTCGATCCGTTCGATATCCACATCGGGATCGCCGCCGACCTTGAGCTGGAATTTCGTGTAACCTTCAGCGCGGTAGCCTGAGACCCGCTTCGCCATGGCTTCTGGAGCGTCCTGAGAAATGGCGCGGTAGAGGTCGATGGGCTCGGTTTCTCCTCCTCCGAGCAACAGATGCGCCGGCAAGCCGGCGGCCTTGCCGAGCACATCCCAGCAGGCGATGTCGATGGGCGCCTTCACGTAGGCGTGGCCGCGCAGCGCCGCATCGAGCTTGCGGTCGAGAAGGCTGAGCCTTCGCGGATCGAGGCCTATCAGCTTGTCCCCGATCTCACGCAAGCCCGCGCGCACGCCGTGGGCGTAGGCAGGCAGATAGGCGGAGCCGAGCGGACAGCACTCCCCATAACCGGTGATGCCGGCGTCGGTCTCGACCTCAATCACGGTGGAATCGAACACCGACACGCTGTTGTCGTTCGACCAGGCATAGCGGCCTTCCCGAACCGGGAGCTCGACGCCGTACGCTTTGATGGCAGTGATCTTCATGTTTGGCACCCTCGCGAAGCCGCGGGGGCCGTTGGTCAACCGCGCGGCGATGATGGAACGAAAAATCTATAAAGGATTCCCATGCCGATGCCCCAGATGCTTTGAAGAAAAATAGCGATTGCGACATCGCGCGGCTCGAAACCGAAGCCCAACGAGAACCCCTTCAGAGGCGCGACGACAAACCATAATCCGAAGTCGAGAAGGATCGCGCCGAAAAGGAGCGATACGATCCAATAACCGATGCCGCGTGGAAAGAGCGGCTCGAGGAATGCAAAGAGGACGCCCCAAAGACCGCCGAAAAAAGCGCCGGAAAAAATCGTCGGTACCCCGAAAGGTCGCGTTGGCGTCATATCCGGCGGCGGGTCGGACACGGCGCCAAGCCAATAAAGAATTAACCAGCCGAGTTGGAAAAAAGTGAGAACCGTGACGACTCCGGCTCCGAAGCCGATAAGCAGGCGCCGCGTCCAGGAGGGCGATGTAAGGGCGGCCATGACCATCCTTGTCCTGGGAGATCCAGAATCAAACGCTCGAGCACGCCGACGTTTTGCGACTGCTCACCCGTGAAGCGAATCCGAATCTAATTAGCGTTGGTCCGGATGGCAACTCGCTAAACTCTAAATCAAAAGGCTTAAGTCCCAGCTCTCCGGCGCCCTTCGGCTCAACTCTCGAGCTCGGACTTCTCGCCTTCCGGGAGCCCGATCTCGAACGCGTTGAGCGTCATCGAGATCAGCGTATAGTAGCCGAGGATTCCGACGAGCTCCACGACCCCCTGCTCTCCGAGAACTTTCTTCGCTTCATCGAAGAGCCGTTGCGGGACGCCATGCGTCTCGTGCAAGGCCCGGCTGAACTCGTAGACGATGCGTGCTTTCGGATCCTCCAGGCGAGGCCTTTGACGCCTCGCGATGGCATCGATCACAATCGGGTCGATGCCGGCCTTCAGGCTCTCGCGTCTATGGGCGAACCATTCATAGTGAGAGGTCCAGAAGCGTGCGGTGACGAGGATCGCGAGTTCCGAAAGATGGGGAGCAAGCGACGTCTCATAGCGGACGAATTCGCCGAGATGCTGGGCGCGCTGCGCCATTTCCGGGCTTGGCAACCAGGCGAGGAGAGGCGGAGGCGCGGTTTTGCGCTTGCCGGCGACCGCGGCGGCGACCACCTTGCGCTGCGCCTCTGTCATTTCATCTGGGTTCAACACCTTGATGCGCATGCGGGCGAAGTCCTTCCTCAGCGTCCGGTGTGGCGAAAGCGATATTCCGTGCATTGGCGCAAGATTTCGCCGGGGCGCAAGACGGTACTCGGAAAATGCGGATGGTTCGCGCTGTCGGGAAAATGCTGCGCCTCGAGGGCGATGCCGGCCCCTTCCCCATATCGGCGTCCGCCCAGGCCGGGGGCGGTGAAATGCATATCGTGGGAGTCGAAAAACTGAAGACCCGGCGCGCTCGTCCAAAGCTCGAGTGCCAAGCCGGTGATCGGGCTCGCAAGTGTCGAGGCATGGGCAAGCGCTTCACCGTCACCGCCCGCGAGGCCGCTTCGGCGAAGCACGAAATTCGTGTCATAGCCGAAGGCCTGGGTGGCCTCCGAAGGCACCTGACGCACACGGCGCATGGTGCGGAAATCATAAGGCGTGCCGGCGACACGGACGATCTCTCCCGTGGGGATCAGCTCGCGATCCGAGGGGGTGATGAAATCGGCCGCGATCATGAGCTCGTGATCGCGCGCATCCTCGCCGCCGTCGAGATTGAAATAAGGATGGTGCGCGAGATTGACGATGGTCATGGCGTCGGTCGTGGCCGTGAGCTCGAGCGCGAGGGTCGCCGGATCGCGAAGCTGGTAGCGGCACCAGACGCTCAAGGCACCTGGAAAGCCCTGGTCGCCCGCGGGCGAGAAGAGTGCAAGCGTCACATGATCGTCGGCGTACTCCACGATGCGCCAAGCGCGCCGGTCGAAGCCGTCAGGGCCGCTGTGCAAGGAATGCCTGCCCTTTTCGTTGAGCGGCAACTGGTAAGAGACGCGATCGAGGCTGAAGCGACCATGCGCGATGCGGTTGGCGCAGCGGCCAACGATCGCGCCAGCATGGTGAGAGCGTCCGTCATAGGTTTCCAACGTTTCGAAACCGAGAACGACGCGTTGCGACAATCCACCCGGGAGCGGCACGACAAGGTCGCGCAAAGTCGCACCGAGTTCCAGGATGCGCGCTTGGCAACCGCATGCTGTCGCGAGATGCGCTTCGCGGATCTCGGTTCCATCGGCAAGCTTGCCAAAAATCGTCACCGCCATCCGATCGGATTCCATCATTTCGGAGCTGCAACAGGTCGGCTTTAAGCGAAAAGCCGGCCTGCTCAAAACGATTGCCGCAAGCCAAAGGATTGCAAAAAGCGGTATCGATTTCCCCGAGCATGAGCCAAAGCTCGAAGTCGGGGGTGCGGAAAGCGCGTCGGGCGCTTCTTTCTACTCCTCGGCATCCGCGTCCGCTCCAGCGGGGGCGGGAAGGCTTCGGCTGGCCTGCCCTCGCGCGAGCGGTTGCGGCCCGATGTTCCACCCGGGGGGAAGGCTGCTCTGCGTGAGGGGGCGCGGCGGGGGGTTCTGGGAAGGGAGCGGAATGGGCGCGGGCGGACGTAGTGGAAGCGCCGCATAGGCCGAACGCATCGGCTGTGCCGCGCCATCGCCAGCGCCGAGGCGGCTCGTATCCTTGGCGATCACGCTGCCTGCGGGATCCCCGACGCCGGGCGCTCTGCCAGGTGGAGCTCGTTCGGCCACGCCCACCCGATCGAGGCGATCGGCTTTGCGCGCCACCACGAGGGGCTGCTCGTCTTGGCCCGAAGGCTGTGCCGAACGGGGTGGAAGCAGGGGGGCGGGGTAGACCGGCTGCGGGCGCGGCGCGGCCGCGGCGACCACCGGGCGAGGCGGCAATGGGACCGCAAGCGGAGCTTCCTCCACCGGCGCCTCGCGCGACGCGACGAGGCCGTGCGCCGAATGCGTCGTGTCGTCGAACGCGTAGGGGTCGTCGGCTTCCGGCTCTTGCTGCAACTGGCCCGGAGGAACCGGAGCTTGCACCGGTCCTTCGAGAGGCGCCGCGGTGCGCGGCGTGAACTTAATCACCGGACGGCAAATGTGGTGGCCGCCAGCGTGACGCATCAGGTCGAGATGGAAATGGTCCTCGTGATGGCCGTCGCTGCCCGGCCCCAGCACCGTATGAAATATCTCACAGGAGCCGACGAAGACGCTGCGCAGGAACTCTTGGTCTTCCGGCGCGCCGCGCCAGCCAGTCCTCACCATGACCTCGCGCCCATCGGCGAGGGTGAAGCCCGATACGTCGATCGCGTCCGCGAAGGCATGTTCGGATATCATGCTCGTGCCCGTGCCGTTGTTCATGCGTCGGCAAGAGTAGGAGCCGAGCGTGTGCATCTCGACGATCGGCTGGCCATAAACGGCGGCGGCGGCCGATTGAACTCTCTCCGCCATCCAGCTTTCCAGCGCCGGCACCATCTCGCAGGTGAGCGTCGCCGCGTAGGCTTTGTGGCCGCGCCCCGCGAGGGAGGCCGGGAGAGTGAGACCGACCTTGCCATCCGTCAGTGCGGCAACATGGAAAGGCGAAAGCGCGCCGCAAACGCCGGGCCCGTCGATCGCTGGAGCCCGCATCACATAAGCGCTTTCCTGGACCACGCCGGAGCGCAGACAGGCGCGCTCCGCCTCGTCGCGCCAAGCCGGTCGAGATTCGCGCGGCGCCCTGCCGCAGCTTGCAAGCGCAAGAACGATTAGGCCTACGGCGCCGAGTACGACCCGACGCTGCGATGTCCCTGCGCCCACCATATTCTCAAACTCCAGGGAATTAGATTTTGAGATAAATGCGGCCGAAACTGTTGACGGTTTGCCAAGGGTAACGGTTAATGGCTGCCTAATTTGCGAGGCGTCCCCGCGAACGGTCGGCGCCCATCGGTGAAGCTTCGCGGGATGCGCTTTCTGGAGATGCCCTCATGATATCGGCCATCGCGTTGCGGGCTCGCTTGAGCCGGGGCGAGACCACTGTCGAAGCTGCGATCAGGCGGAGCCTGGACACCATCGATGAACGCGATCGAGACATTCGCGCCTTTGTGGCGCTCGATCGCGACGCGGCGCGCCAGAGAGAACGCGCCCGTTCGGGCCCGCTCGAGGGGATCGCAATCGGCGCCAAGGACATCATCGACACCGCCGATTTGCCCACGGAGATGGGGTCACCGATCTATGCGGGGTGGCGGCCCAAGGCTGATGCCGCCCTCGTGATGCTGGCGCGCAAAGCCGGAGCCACAATCCTCGGCAAGACGGCCACGACCGCCTTCGCGCAAGGCGATCCGCCGGCGACGCGCAATCCGCACGACCACGCACATACGCCAGGCGGGTCGTCGTCGGGATCGGCCGCCGCGGTGGCAGCCGGGATGGTGCCGCTCGCTTTCGGCACGCAAACCGGAGGATCTGTGATCCGCCCGGCCTCGTATTGCGGTGTCGCCGCGATCAAGCCTTCCTTTCGGCTTCTCCCCACGACCGGCATCAAATGCTATTCGATCTCGCTTGACACCGCCGGACTTTTTGCCGCGAGCGTACCGGATGCGGCATTCGCCTTGGCGGCGCTTACCGGTCGTGATTTCAGCATCTCCTCGGAGATGCACCGGCCGCGCATCGGAGTGACGCGCCAAACGTTTGCCGGAGAGGTCGATCCGCCTTGTGAGACGGTGCTCGCAAGGGCGATCGAGGCTCTCGAGCAAGGCGGGGCCAAGGTCCTTGACCTCCACGACCCGCCCGAATTCGCGACCGCGTGGCGCCTCCATCCGATCATCGGGGATGGGGAAGCGTTGCGCTCGCTTTCCTGGGAATGGGAAACGCATCGTGGGCTGATTCCGCCCAAGCTCACGGAGGCACTCAGCGTCGCGGAAGGCATCGGGCCGGGTGAGTTCGACGAGGCTCGCCGGGCCGGTAAGCGTGCCCGGGTCGCGGCCCATGATTTTTTCAAGGACGTCGATGCCGTGATCACCTTTTCGGCGCCAGGCCCTGCCCCCCGAGGGCTGCAATCGACCGGAGACGCTAAATTCAATCGGCTTTGGACCTTGCTGGGCGTGCCATGTGTCAACGTACCGGCAGGCCGGGACGCTCGCGCGCTGCCCGTCGGCGTTCAGGTCATCGCGCCATTCGGGCGGGACGATATGGCGCTTGGGGTCGCCTCGCGACTGGAAACCGCCTTGCAACATGTATTGGCCTGAAGGTGCATGGGGCGGTTTTGCTAGCCGACACACTTGCTCGTGAACGCGCTTGCCCTATTTGGCTTGGGTTGACCGGTCCGCGGGCCTGGGCTCATTGGATGAGATCGGGGGAGGGGCAGAGTTGTTGAGGGGGCGGTGGCGACGTGGCCGACTGCCGGCCGCGAGCGGGATGAAAGCCCTTTGAACAGGAGCGTTCGGAGATCAAGATGACGGACACGAACCCGACGCAGAACCAAGACGATGATGCGGTGCTCACCGGCCACGACGACGCTCCGGTTTCCATTGCGCTCGCGACGGCGGCTCGGATGATGCGCACCCGAACCGCGGCGCTGCTCGCGGAAGAAGGGCTGTTTGCGGGGCAAGATGTGCTGCTCCTTGCGCTTGGCGGCGAGAAAAGCCTGGAGGTCGGCGAAATTGCCGATCGGCTCGGTGTGCGGGCGCCGACCGTCTCCAAGACGCTTACGCGCTTGGCCGAAGCGGGCCTCGTGAGCCGATCTGCGGTTGCCGGCGACAAACGGCGGGTCGCGGCAAAGCTTACGACGAAGGGTCGCGCCAAGCTCGACCGCATCGCCGAGATCCGATCGCGCGTGGAACGCGAGCTCTTGGCCGGTTTCGATGCGAAGGATGAACGGCGGTTGCGCAAGCTTCTGCGCAAGGCAACCCGCACGATCTCGCTCAGCGCACGTGGCGAGGAAGTGTCGATGCAAGCTCACTCCGACCTCGACGACCGCTGATGAGATCGCAAAAACGTCGAGACCTTGCTCATTAATTGTCCGCCCTTTCGGCCCCCGTGGTAGAAACCGCTCGCAATCGAAAGACGTTGATTGCTCGATGAGGGTTACCTAAAAGGGCATCATGGGCGACGCTGGCGTGTTTTTGCGGACCCGGGCTGGAGTTGTTCGGGGCGCGGAGTGTGATGATGGTTGTTTGCCGCGCGAAATCGGGGCCCTCATCGCTGCAAGCTTCGCACAGCTTGCGTTTCTCTTCGGCTTTGGTACGAGCCCTGCACTCGCGGATGATCTCGGCACAGCGCAGGCCAGCATTTCGGCGCCGGCTCCGCGCCCGCAAAGCTCTTCTGAAGAGAGCGGGTGGGTCGCCACGATCAAGGCGAATGGCGGCTTTTTGCCGGACTGGGAGGGCGCCAAAAGCTTCACCTTCCTCGCCTACCCTTCCGTTTCGCTAGCCCGCGCCGACGCACGAGAATGGAGCTCGCCGGACGACGGTCTGGACTTCTCCATTTACGATAACCGGGGCTTCAGCGTCGGGCCGGTGGGCGCCTACGAACTCGGGCGCTATCGCAACGACGATCCTCGCAGGCTATTCGGGATTCACGATGTTCCCTGGACGATTCAGCCTGGAGTTTTCGCCGAGTTCTGGGCCATTCCGGACAGATTTCGCGCTCGCCTCGAGATCCGCCACGGCTTGGGCTCCGGAAATGGTTTCGTTGCCGATGCGGCCGCCGATTACCTCTTACATTTCGGAGCCGCCACCTTCGCGCTCGGGCCGAGGCTGAGCCTTGGCGATCAGGAATATATGCGCAGGCAATTCGGGGTCACACTAACCGATGCCCTTCAGAACGGCTCGGTCACTCCGTTCAAGCCTGACGGCGGGTTTAAATCCGCCGGTGTGTCGACGTCGCTGACCTATGATTTTTCCAAGCAGTGGTCGGCCGTGGCGTATGGCGGTTATGATCGCCTCGTTGGCGACGCCGCCAAAAGCCCGCTTGTCAGGAAGCTCGGTTCACCTGACCAGTTTAGGGCCGGGATGACGCTCAGTTACTCCTTCAGCCTGAGTGGGCTCTGATCGGTTTAACCCTGATCGCCGCCCGGCTTCACCTCTGATCCGACCCTGCGAGCGAAGCTCCTGTTCGCGTTGGAAGCCGAAAAAGACGAAACGCATATGAGGCCCAAAATGACGATTCTTCCGCCTTTTCGTACGGGCAACCCGCGCCTCGAACGGGGACATCTGCGCGCGACGGACGACCTCGAAATCCCTTTTGCAGTGATCGAAGGAACTCAGCCCGGGCCATGCCTGCTGGTGACGGCGGGCGTGCACGGCTCTGAATTCTGCTCCATCGAAGCCGCGCTCCGCTTATCGAGAACGCCACCCGAGAAACTTAAAGGGACGCTTGTGGTTTTGCCTATCCTCAACATGGCGGGATTTACCAGCCGCAGCATCTACGTGATGCCGCAGGACGGGAAGAACCTCAATCGCGTATTTCCCGGAAAGGCCGACGGGACGACAAGCGAGCGGCTCGCCCATTGGCTCGTGGCGAACATTTATCCGCAGGTCGACGCCTATCTCGATTTACATGGCGGCGATCTCGACGAATCTCTCGTGCCCTTCTCGCTTTTTCCGAACGGGAGCGAGGCTTCCCTCGCGCTCGCCTCAGCGTTCGGCCTTTCCATCGCGGTCGCCGCGGGTGGGGAAGGCTACACGATCAACGCAGCGCATAAAATCGGGATACCGGGTATTATCGCCGAGGTGAGCGGCAATGGGCTTTGGGACGAAAAAACCGTGGGGCAGATGACGGCCGGCATCGAGCGCGTGATGAAGCATCTCGGCATGATCTCGCGTGCCGTCGCACCGGCCGCACAAGAACGACCGCAAGTCGTGAGGATGTGGGTTCCGCAGGCCCCGGTAAGCGGCTTGTGGTACTCGGCCAAGGAGCTTTCCGAGCCCGTGACCAAGGGCGAGTCGTTGGGCGAGATTCGCAACGTTTTCGGCGAGGTTCTCGCGACCATCGCGTCGCAAGAGGCCGGATTTATTCTTTACCGACTGACGAGCCTGTCCGTTAACAAGGGCGAGGCCTTGCTCGGCGTGGCGACACCGATCGCGGAAAGCAAAGCCTGAGAATTTCAGGCGGCCTGTATCAGCGCACGGGCTCGGCTCGACGGTCCGCTTCGATCTTGCCGATCGCCTCGACCACGGCGTCGAATGTGAGAAGCGTCGAAGCGTGGCGCGCCTTGTAATCGCGTACGGGTTCCAGGATTTCGAGGTCCTTCCACTTTCCCGAGGGAGGGGGTCCCTTCTCCTTGAGCATGGCTCGCATCCTCTCGCGCAGTGCGCGCAATTCCTCCGCGCTGGCTCCGATCACATTGTGCGCCATGATTGAGGATGAGGCCTGCCCGAGCGCGCAAGCCTTCACGTCATGGGCGAAATCGGAAACCTTGTCGCCTTCCATCGAGAGGTCCACCGTCACGGTCGAACCGCAGAGTTTCGAATGGGCGGTCGCACTCGCTTGCGGGCGGCTTAACCGCCCCAAACGTGGAATATTAGCCGCAAATGAGAGGATTTTCGCGTTGTAAATGTCGTTCAACATCGAAAACCAGGCTTTCTCTGTCAGATTGCTCCGCGCTGCGTTGCGCTCGGTTGGTGACCGCGGACCCGCTTCCTATATAGAAGTCGCGAAACACCGGTTAAACTCCCCGTGCCGCCTCGAAAAGGGTGACGTTTGGCCAAATCGGCGTGTCCGCGTCCGCCGCCTGGCCGGGACGCCGGCTCGCCCAGGAACGACCGTCGCATGTCGGGCTGGCCCAGACGGGCGAGGCACGCTATGAGAATTTCACCGATACCAGGAAGGCTCCGCATGGATTCCACGGTTAAGACCTTGCCCATTCGCCCGCCGCAAGCGGACAATGATACTGCAGCTTTGCGCCGCCCAACCCGCGAAGAGGCGGAGGCGGCTGTGCGCACCCTCATACGCTGGGCCGGTGACGATCCCACCCGCGAGGGCCTTGTCGAGACGCCCCGTCGTGTCGTGAAGGCCTATGAGCAGCTCTTCGAGGGCTACAACAAGGATGCGGCTCATGCGCTGGAGCGCGTCTTTGAGGAGATCGGTGGCTATGACGATCTCGTGGTGGTGAGGGACATCCCATTCTTCTCGCATTGCGAGCACCACATGGTCCCCTTCTTCGGCAAGGCGCATGTGGGTTATTATTCGAGCAGCGGGGTCGTCGGCTTGTCGAAGCTCGCACGCGTGATCGATGTCTTCGCGCGACGCTTGCAGACACAAGAGACGATGTCCGCCGAGATCGTGCGCGCGATCGAGGAAACGCTGAAGCCCAGAGGCGTCGCGCTCATGCTCGAGGCGGAACATTTGTGCATGACCATGCGCGGCGTGCAAAAGCCTGGCGCCTCGACCGTCACCACCCAGTTCACCGGGGTATTTCAGGAAAACCGCAGCGAGCAGATGAAGTTTCTCACCATGCTGAAGCGGCCCTCCGCGGCGTGAGGCTCGCGCCCGAGCTGCCTTAGCAATCTTTGCCCCGCTTTCCGTGACAAACCATTCTGCGTTTTCGACATGGAAGCCTGTCGGGGCACGCCGTGGAAGTGTGTGGCCCGATGCCTTATAGCCCGCCCCAGCAGGCCGGGTTCATGCTCCACGATACGCAGACGCTGCCTTTTTCGAGCCGACAGGATTGTCCGATGACTGTACATGACGCCGATCAGCTTGCCTCGATGAAATTCGGTGTGGGCCAGCCCGTGCGGCGCGGCGAGGACCCGGTGCTCCTGCGCGGGGAGGGCTGCTACACTGACGACATCAATATCGCAGGCCAAGCCTATGCGGCGATGGCGCTGAGCCGCCATCCCCACGGCGTGATTCGTCGGATCGATATCGACACGGCCAAAGCAATGCCGGGTGTCCTTGCGGTCGTGACCGGCGAGGACCTGCAAAAGGCAGGTTACGGTACGCTCGATTGCGGTGTGCCCGCCACCAATCGGGACGGCACTCCCTTGCATAAGACGCCCCGTCCGGCCCTCGCCTTCGAAAGGGTGCGCTTCGTCGGCGAGCCGATCGCCTGCGTGATTGCCGAAACGCCGAACGCGGCGCGCGATGCGGCGGAAGCCGTCGAGATCGACATCGAGCCGCTTGCGGCCGTCGTCGACGTGCACGCGGCGGTGGCCGAAGGCGCACCTCGTCTCCACGACGGTGTCGCACAGAATGTGGCGCTCGATTATCACTACGGCGATTGCGAAAAGACGGCCCAGGCCTTCGCCAAGGCGGCCCATGTGACGAAGCTTCGCCTCGTTCACAACCGCGTCGTGGTGAACGCCATGGAGCCGCGCGCCGCGATCGCGTCTTACGACGCCAAGGCCGATCGTTGGACGCTCACAGTGTGCACGCAGGGCGTGATGGGGATGCGCGCCCAGCTCGCCAACGAAGTTCTGCGCGTCCCTCCGGAGAAGGTGCGCATCGTCTCCAAGAATGTCGGCGGCTCTTTCGGCATGAAGGGCTCTGTCTATCCTGAGTATGTGCCGATGCTTCATGCGGCGCGGCTTCTCGGCCGTCCGGTCAAGTGGGCGAATGATCGATCGGGGAGCTTCCTCTCGGATCATCACGGCCGCGCCCAGGAAGTCCAGGGCGAGCTGGCGCTGGATGCGAGGGGCCGCTTCCTCGCGGTGAGGCTGACGGGATTCGGCGATATGGGGGCCTATCTCACCCGCTTCGGGCCTCTAATCCCGAGCCTGAACTGGGTGAAGAACGTCGCCGGTCCCTACCGCACGCAATGCATCGAAGTGTCTACCCGTTGCGTGCTCACCAACACCGTTCCTGTGGGTGCTTACCGCGGCGCCGGACGGCCCGAAGGCGTGTATTTCATGGAGCGGCTCATCGACCTCGCGGCGGCCGAGACGGGAATCGATCGCGTCACCTTGCGCCGACGCAACTTCATCCGCCCGAAGGATTTTCCTTACGCGGCCGCCTCCGGCCAGACCTACGATTGCGGCGACTTCGAGCGCCTGATGGACAAGGCCCTGGAAGCAGCCGATTGGAAGGGGTTCGCGGCGCGCAAGCGAGAGAGCCGCAAGCGCGGCAAGCTTCGCGGCCGGGGTATCTCGACCTATCTCGAGATGACGGCTGCCATGGGCACCGAGCTCGGAAGCATCCGCTTTGAGGAAAATGGAGACGTGACGCTCTTCAGCGGCACGCACGATCACGGCCAGGGTCACCAGACGGCATTCGCGCAGATCGTCGTCGACAAGCTCGGTGTGCCTTTTGAACGCATCCGCCTTGACCAGAGCGACAGCGATCTTCTTCCAGGCGGGGGCGGCACGGGCGGTTCGCGCTCGATCATGGCGGGGGGCACGGCGATCATTTCCACGACCGACAAGGTGATCGAGAAAGGCAAGCTTGCAGCGGCGGCGTTGCTTGAAACCGGCGTGGAAGACATCGAATTCGCGAAAGGGCGTTTCACCGTGATCGGCACTGACCGATCGCTCGGCATCAGCGATCTCGTCTCCCGGCTGCGCAAGGCGACGAACCTTCCGGCCGATGTGCCCGCGAGCCTCGATCATGCGGAAATGAGCACGCCCATTCCGGGTGTTTTCCCGAATGGTTGCCACATCGCGGAGATCGAGATCGATCCGCAAACGGGCGAGGCGCACATCGATCGTTATGTCAGCGTCAATGATTTCGGCACCGTGGTGAACCCGCTTCTCGTCGAGGGCCAGATCCATGGTGGCGCGGTTCAAGGCTTGGGCCAGGCCCTGATGGAAGACGCCCTTTACGATGCCGAGGGCCAGTTCCGCACCGGCTCTTTCATGGATTACGCCATGCCGCGCGCGGCGGACACGCCGACGTTCAAAATTCTTCACCACCCGGTTCCGACCAAGACCAATGCGGTGGGTGCCAAGGGCTGCGGGGAGGCGGGCTGTTCGGGCTCTCTGCCGGTCGTGATGAGCGCGGTTCTCGATGCGCTCTCCGAGCTCGGCATTCGCGAGATCGACATGCCGGCGACGCCCCTTCGTCTGTGGACAGCGATCCAGGCCGCAAATCCAGCGTAAGGCATCGACAGTGACGCTCGCTCACTGAGTCGCACACGGCGTGCGTGAGAAGCGGCGGGTCCTCAGGTTGAGCCAGGTCCTCGCATGAAATAGCTTCTTCGAAAAGGCTGTTCGAGCATCTTCATCGAGACGACAGGTAAAATGACAAACAAAGACCGCGCCGAGAGCAAGCGCCTTCGTGCGACCACCATATTGATGGTGCGCAAAGCTTCGCGCGTCGTGATCGGGGGCGACGGTCAGGTGAGCCTTGGCCAAACCGTCATCAAGGCGAATGCCCGCAAAGTCCGTCGGCTCGGCAAGGGACAGGTGATCGGCGGGTTCGCGGGCGCGACCGCCGATGCCTTCACGCTTTTCGACCGCCTTGAAGGCAAGCTCGAGCAATATCCCAATCAGCTCATGCGCGCTTGCGTCGAACTCGCCAAGGATTGGCGCACCGACCGCTATTTGCGAAGGCTCGAGGCCATGATGCTCGTTGCCGACAGGGATGTCGGGCTCCTTTTGAGCGGGACCGGCGATGTGCTCGAGCCCGAGGGCCAGGTGATGGGCATCGGCTCAGGGGGAAATTACGCGCTTGCGGCCGCCCGGGCCCTGATGGACGTCGAATCCGATGCCGAGGCGATCGTGCGAAAATCGCTCGCCATCGCGGCTGAGATCTGCGTCTACACAAACGCCAATCTCGTCATCGAGAGCCTCGCATGCTGACGGGCGTCGCGAAGCTTCGCGCTCCTTCGTCATGGCGCAGCCGCTGAAAGCGCGAAAGCCGAGCACGCGCCGGCACGAGGCCCGCCGGAGGGTGCGCGTCGGCAATCGTGACGCGGTTACCCGAGGGCTCGAGCGGCGCCTCTTCGACGATTTCAGCCACCGCAGCATGACGACGTCTTGGCCTCGTTTCATCCTCGGCGCCGCGGTTGTCTTCCTCTTGCTCAACGCGATCTTCGCTTTCGCCTATTGGGTCGGCGACGATCCTGTCGCGAATGTGCCGAACGGCTCTTACGTCTACGATCTCTATTTCAGCATCGAGACCATCGCGACGGTCGGCTATGGCGATCTGCACCCGCAGACCCATTACGGGCACATCGTGGCGAGCCTCGAGATGTTCGTGGGCCTGTTTTATGCGGGCGTCCTCACCGGTTTGATTTTCGCGCGTTTCGCTCGCCCGAGAGCGCGCGTGCTCTTCGCGGAAAAGATGGTGATCGCGGACCATCAAGGCCATCGCACCTTGATGGTCCGCATGGCGAATGAGCGGCAAAATACGATCAGCAATGCTTCCGCCAAGCTCTGGATCATCCGTGCTGTTAATGACGACGGCCATCCCTTCAGGGCGTTTTATGAGCTTCCTCTTCTGCGGAAGGAAAGCCCGGTTTTCACGCTGAGCTGGACGATCTTCCACCGCATCGACAAAGAGAGCCCGTTGTTCAATCTCACCTCTGCCGATTTGGCGCAGCTGAGCGCGAGCTTCGTCGTCATCATCGAGGGGTTCGATGAGAGTTCGGCGCAAGTCATTCGAGCGCGGCGCGGCTATGACCATGCCGATCTGCGTTTCGATGAGCGCTATGTCGATATCCTCGACAGCTCCGAGGGCGGCGAGTTGACCGTCGATTACCGCAAATTTCACGATACGGAGCCAATCCCATGAGGCCTCGATGACGACGTTCTCTCCGCGCGAAATCGTCTCCGAGCTCGACCGCTTCATCGTGGGCCAGGGCGCGGCAAAACGCGCCGTCGCCATCGCTCTGCGCAATCGTTGGCGACGCCAGCAGCTTGCCGGCGCAATGCGCGAGGAGGTGCTGCCGAAGAACATCCTGATGATCGGCCCGACGGGCTGCGGCAAAACGGAAATTTCGCGCCGCCTCGCGCGGCTCGCCAATGCGCCCTTCCTCAAGATCGAGGCGACGAAATTCACCGAGGTCGGCTATGTGGGTCGCGATGTGGAGCAGATCGTGCGCGATCTCGTCGAGATCGGCATCTCGCTCGTGCGTGAGGAGAAGCGGCGCGACGTCACCGCCAAGGCCGAGCTCGCGGCCGAGGAGCGCCTACTCGACGCGCTCGTCGGCAAGAACGCGAGCGCCGCGACGCGCGACAGTTTCCGCAACAAGTTGCGCGATGGCGAGATCGACGACAAGGAGGTCGAGCTCGAGGTGAATGCCGGCCAGGTCGGGATGCCGATGTTCGAGCTGCCCGGAATGCCGGGCGCCTCGGTCGGAGCGATCTCGATCGGCGATATGCTCGGCAAGGCGCTCGGGCAACGCAGCAAGACCCGCCGCGTACCGGTGCGCGAAGGGCGCGGCTTGATGATCGCCGACGAAAGCGACAAGCTTCTCGACAATGATGCGGTGGTGCAGGAAGCGCTGCGCGAGGTTGAAAACAACGGCATCGTGTTCCTCGACGAAATCGACAAGATTTGCGCACGCGACGGACGCGCGGGCGCCGACATCAGCCGCGAAGGCGTGCAACGGGATCTCTTGCCGCTTCTCGAAGGCACGACGGTCGCGACCAAGCATGGAACGGTCAAGACGGATCACATCCTCTTCATTGCGTCCGGTGCCTTTCATTTGTCCAAACCGGCCGATCTTTTGCCCGAGCTGCAAGGGCGCCTGCCGATCCGCGTGGAGCTCTCCCCGCTCGAAGAGGCCGATTTCGTGCGCATTCTCACGGAGACCGAAGCAAGCCTCGTCAAGCAATCCGTCGCGCTGATGGCAACCGAAGGGGTGAAGCTCGACTTTTCGGAAGATTCGATCGCTGCGATCGCGCGCTTGGCCTTCGAGGTCAACGCCGCGGTCGAGAATATCGGGGCGAGACGCCTGCAGACGATTATCGAGCGCGTCCTCGACGAAATCTCGTTCGCGGCGCCCGATCATGCGGGCGAGACCTTCACGATCGATGCGAGTTACGTCCGCGAGCGTGTCGCCGATCTCGCCAAGAATTCCGACGCGAGCCGCTTCGTGCTGTGAGCGCAGGCACGCCGAACTCCCTTAAAGCGTCATCCCTATGCGGGCGGGATTACATGATAGGGATCAAGCACCGATACGCCCAAAGGTGCGAAATGGCGAGTGTTTCGCGACAGGACCACCAAGCCGTGGTGCTTGGCTGTTGCCGCAATGATGATATCGCTCAATCCGGGCGCTTGCCCTTGGCTACGAGCCCGATCCGATAAAGCTCCGGCGATCCGCGCCGCTGGCGTATCGAAAGGTAGAATGCGGTCGCCATAAAGATGAATCAACGCTCGCAGCCAAGCTGCCAAATTCCGGCTCTTTCGCGTCGCACCTTCACGCCGGGTCTTGGCAATTCCATCTTCGATTTCCGCCACCGTTACCGCGGATAAAAATAGCGATGCTGATTGCGCGTCCATCCATCCAATCAGCTCAGCAGGCGCCGGGCGGGACGGTGCCGTGACCGAGATAACGTTAGTGTCGACGAGGAACACTGGCCTTTTAAAGATTGGCCGTGCGCAGCGGCTTGCGATTTCGCTTCGGCAGATCCTCTGCGCTTAGAGGCGCAGACATCAAAAGGCGGCCAAAGGATGGCACCTGCGATAACCGCTCCCAATCCTTGAAGCTCAAGATAACCGCTTCTCGTTTGCCGTGCCGTGTGATGATCGCCGGTTTCCCGCGGACCGCCTCGTCAATAACTACAGACAGGCCCGCCTTCGCGGCCCGAAGCTGGATTTCTCGCATGATGAGCGTCCTCAATCGTGACTACAGTAGTTATAAAACAATAATGTCACGGTGGGCAATGGCTCGTTTTGGGCGCGCAACGGGAAGCACTCGACACGCTTCATCGCCCTGCTTAGTTAGCGACGATTACGCGCCCACTCGGCGCCGTTGCACCACCACCTTCGGCGTGAACACCTGCACCGCTTCGTCATTCTGATTGAGAGTCGTCGAGCGCATGACGATCATGCCCCGATCGGGGCGCGAACGCGAAGGGATGACCTCGAGCACATCGGTGACGACGCGCAGCGTGTCGCCTGGCCTCGTCGGCCGAGGCCAGGAGAGCTCGCCCCCGCTGCCGATCACGCCGCCCGCGAGCGGAACGCTGTCGACGATGAGCCTCATGGTGAGGCTTGCCGTGTGCCAACCGCTCGCCGCAAGCCCGCCGAACAGGCTCGTCTTGGCTGCCTCCCCATCAAGATGAAAAGGTTGCGGGTCGAATTCGCGCGCATAGGTCTTGATGGCCTCGGCATCGACCTTCTGCGTTCGCGAAATGAACTTTTGGCCGACGGTGAGGTCCTCGAGATAAAGCGGTTGCATGAAAGTCTCCCGCACCCTTCAACCATTGCTCACGCCGGCTGGAGGACCGGCTGTCCATCCACCGTAAGATTTGACTTTTTCGGCCTCGCCAAGAGTGCGATGAGCGCCGCGAGAAGGCAGGCCGCTCCGGCGCCGTAAAAGGCCGGCAGGTAGGTTGCGAGCTCGCTTCGCGACAACCCCGCACCGAAGGCCGCGACCGCCGCGCCGAGCTGATGTCCCATGAAGACCCAGCCGAAGGCGATGCCGCCCTTCTCGCGCCCGAAGACACCGGCGGCGATGCGCACGGTAGGTGGCACTGTGGCGATCCAATCGAGCCCATAGAACATGGCGAAGATCGACAGGCCGTAGATGCTGAAGGTCGAGGAGGGCAGCCAAAGCAGCGAAAGCCCGCGCAGCCCATAATACCAGAAGAGCAGCCAGCGGCAGTCATAGCGGTCGGAGAGGTAGCCCGATGCGATTGTGCCGATGAAATCGAAGGCTCCCATCATGGCGAGCACCGAGGCCGAGTCCACGGCCGGCATGCCGAAATCGCTGCAGAACGCGATGAAGTGGGTTTGAATGAGCCCGTTCGTCGACAATCCGCAGATGAAGAAAGTCGCAAACAACGCCCAGAATGCGGGTTGGCGCGAGGCTTCGAAGAACATCGCGAAAGCGGCATGCACCGCGTTGCCTGCGCTCGCGCGCGCCGGTGTCGCGGGCGCGTCCTCGCCATAGGCCGCGAGCCCAAGATCGGAGGGCCGATCGGCGAGAAACAAGATGGCAAGTAAAGCGGCGAACAGGACGCCGAGGCCGGCGGGCAAGAGTGCCATCCGCCAACCCATATGCGTCGCGATCCAAGCGCTGAGCGGCAAGAAGGCGAGCTGGCCCGTGGCACTGCTGGCCGAGAGCAGGCCGACGAGAAGGCCCCGCCGCTTCACGAACCAGCGATTGGCGACGGTGGCGGCGAAAACGAGCGCCGTGAGCCCCGTCGCCAGACCCACGACAACGCCCCAGAGCGCCATCAGCTGCCAGAACTCGCGCATCATGGAGGCACCGCCGAGCGCAAGCGAAATGAGGAGCGCCGAGGCGATCGCGACATTGCGCAAGCCGTAGCGGTTCATGAGCGCGGCTGCGAACGGCCCCATCAAGCCGTAAAGCATGATGCGAAGCGCAAGCGCCGAGGAGATCGCCGCCGTGCCCCAGCCGAACTCGGCGTTGAGCGGCAAGATGAGCGCGCCGGGCAGGCCCATCGCGCCGGCGGTGGTGAGAAGCATGATGAAGGTCACGCCCGCGACCACCCAGCCGTAATGGATGCCACGTTTGGCAAGCGCCGCGGAAACCCTATGAGCGAACATGGTCGGGCCTTTCGTGCGAAACGGAAAGCGGCATCGAGCGAAGGTCGAGCTCTTGGGCGATGACGGTGAGCATGCTCCCGAGCTCGGCGGTACGCGAGGAGCCGAATGCCTCCTCGAAACGGGATTGAGCGCGGCTCCAAAGTTCGCGGCAGGCGCGCTTCTTGTCGCGGCCGAGCTCGGTGACGACGACCCGCCTCACGCGCCTGTCGGCGGCATCGCTCTCGAGCGCGATGAGCCCGTCTCGCTCGAGCGGACGCAAATTGTGGCCGAGTGTGGAGCGGTCCATGCCGAGCTCCTCGGCAAGCTCATTCACGGTGGGCGGCTTTTCGCGACGCCGCGCCGCGATCGCAAGCACCGAATATTGCGAGATTTTGAGGCCTTCTGGCGCGAGATAGGCATCGTAGAATTGCGAGACGCGACGCGTCGCCATGCGTAACGCTGCAGCGCTGCACGGGGATGAGGAGGGAGTAGCCGGTGTCGACATGTGGGCGTCCAAGGATTAATTACGTGCATATGCTCCCTTCTCGTTCCTCTTTCAATGCCAATGACGCATGGCTGAACGGCTCAAGTAGAACCGTGGGAGTTGTGGAGAATGAGAATCCGTGTCGCCCAGCCCTCTCAAAACGCGCCCGACGGAACGCGCCAGAGGATAAATGCTGCGCAACGCGAGCTCCTGCTCTTGCGCCCCGTTAACCAGCGCTGCGGGCGATTCTCTTGCGCGAGAGTGTCGGAGAGCCCCGATGCGCGGTGCTTGGCTTGTCGTTGTGAGCGCACCCGATTACAGAGAGCACTAGCGTTTGCTGGCGAAGAAGACTGCCGAGGCCAATCCCATGAAGCGCTATCCCATGTTGCGCGAACCGCGCATTATGCATCCGAGGCCCTGCCCGGCTTCTCACTCAAAGGCTTCTCGCTCAAGGCCGTGGCGCGCGATCGCTGCCACGGGGTTCGCGCTTCTTGCGATTTTGAGCCTTGCGAGCTGCGGGACGCCTCGTTGCACGGTCAAGGGATGCGGCATCGATTCGAATTTTTGAGCGCCATTGATATTTTTTACGTTCGGGTGTCGCCGGTGCCGGGGCGAACGCAACTGCCCACGACTACACCACTCAGCTTACGAAATTTGGTCGAAATGGATTGATGATCAGAATACCGTCGATCTCTCGACCATGGCTCATATCTTCCGAGTAGAGCTCACCGCATCCAAGCGCAGGGGCTGCGGCGATAATGGCGCTGTCCCAATACGAAAAGCATCCAGGAGCAGGCGGGCACTATCGCGTTTTGCAACCTCGCCCGGATGGCTGCTGATGGAATAGAGAAGAATATTCGTGTCGAGGAAATGTCGCGCTCTCATCCACATCGACCATGGATGTCGTCGCGAGAGAGCCGGTCTGAAGCCCGGAATCGAGTGATGCTTTCGCGAAGCAGATGCTCCTTCCGTTCAAGCGTTCGGTTTCGCTCTCCTCGGACCCGAGCTCCACGAGAAAGCGTCTCACGAGCGCCGAGACGGAAGTGTCCCGTTCGGCCGCGATCATGCGTACCCGCCGACAGATCGCATCGTCAAGTGAAACTGTGATGTTCTTCATGGTTTCACAGTACGTCGTGGTGCCGAGATCGTGAAGCGCCGAGCAGGGAAGCTCCAGGAAAACGAGCGGCCTATCAGCGGCTATCGCTCGGGGGCCTTTTCCCCCTTTTCGTAGACGTAGCGAAAATCGCAATGGCTCGCCCCCTGCATGAGAGTCTGGGTGCGGGTGAGCTTGAGCCTTTCGTCATATCCTTCGCAGAATGTGCCGTCTCGTTGGCAGGAAAGCAGGTGGCCGATCTCGCCAAGCCCCATCGCGCGATACATCTCCGCGTAACGGCAGCGCGTGACGTTGTAAGCGAGCCGTGAGTTCGTCTCCTCGACCATCTCGATCTCGAGCGCGCCATTCATCGTCCAAAGCGGACGAAGCGCCAAAAAGCTCGCCATTGAGGTGCGGCCCTCTCGCGCGCGCGCCTCATCGGCAAAGCGCTTCGCCTGCGACTTGGAGGAGCGGCGCACCGCTTCGGCGATCGTGGTCTTCGCCGTCTCGACACCATGGCTTTCCTTCAGGGTATCGTAGACCTCCTTGAGTATCTCGGCTTCGATCCGGCGCCGCTCGATCATCGGCAGAACAAAACTCTTGTCAGGGCCCTGAGCTGCGGCTTTCGTTGGCACATCATTCGCTGTGGGCTCTTCGGCCATCGGGGACCTCCCTTGACGCGGGGACTTGACCCGGTCTTGTCGTCCAGGATGCGTTTGCCCGCAAGCCCTCGCGAGCGGAGAGCCCAGGCCGATATGCTCGCGCGCCCTCGGCAAGCTTATGCCGCCCTTGCGTCGCATGGCTTCAGGCTTAAAAATGTTTTGCCTCCCCCGCCGAACATTCGGCTGGCCAGACGAGATTCTCAAATGCCGATCACCCGCGACGATTGCCAGGCGCTCGATGCTTCCGATCCGCTCCGCGCCTGCCGTGCTCGCTTCAAGCTCGACGAGAATGTCATCTATCTCGACGGCAATTCGCTCGGGGCCTTGCCGCGCGGTGTCGCCCAGCATGTCGTAAACGTCGTCGAGCGTGAATGGGGAGAAGGCCTCATCCGCTCATGGAACGAAGCCGGCTGGTATGTGTCGCCCGCGCGCGTCGGCGCAAAGCTCGCGCCTCTTCTCGGTGCGAAGCCTAATGAGGTCATCGTCACGGAGTCGATCTCGATCAATCTGTTCAAGCTCCTCGTCACCGCGGCGCGGATGCGGCCGGATCGGAAAGTGATCCTCGCGGAACATGGCAACTTTCCATCCGACAACCATATTGTCGACAGCGTCGCGCGGCTTCTCGGAAAGGAGGCGCGCTTCGTGCCGGCGGGCGAGGTTGCGAAAGCGATCGATGCCGATACGGGCGTCGTTACCCTCTCGCATGTGAACTACCGGAGCGCCGAGGTTCAGGACATGGCGCTCGTAACGCAAGCGGTTCATGCGAAGGGCGCGCTCATCGTCTGGGATCTCGCACATTCCTCGGGCGCCGTCGATCTGCAGCTCGACGGGACAAAAGCGGATTTCGCGGTCGGCTGCGGCTATAAATTCCTGAATGGCGGACCCGGCGCGCCCTCCCACATTTTCGTGGCCGAACGACATTTGGGCGCGCTCGACCAGCCGCTCACGGGCTGGTTCGGCCACGCCGAGCCCTTCCGGTTCGATGACGGCTACCGGCGCGCCGACGGCGTCCGCCACATGCTTTGCTCGACACCGCAGATACTCTCGATGGCGGCCTTCGAGAAGGCTCTCGACGCTTTCGAGGGCGTCTCGATGGCCGAGGTCGAACGCAAGGGCCGCGCGCTCGGCGATCTGATGATCGAGCTTCACGACGAATTTCTGGCTCGGCTCGGGTGCGGGCTTGCCACCTTGCGCGACGCAAAACGACGGGGCAACCACGTCTCGCTCACCCACGAGGCCGGCTATGCCGTGATGCGCGCTTTGATCGAGCGAGGCGTGATCGGTGATTTTCGCGCCCCCGACGTGATGCGGTTCGGTTTCGGGCCGCTCTATGTGCGCTATGTCGACGTCCATGACGCGGTGGTCGCGATCGCCGATATCCTCGAAAGCGGCGCATTCAACCAAAAGGCACTCGCCGCGCGTCAGGCGGTGACATGAACGAGAGGCAAAAGGGCAGGGCCGCGCTGGGCGCGAATGCACTCCCGGACGCGAGCACGATGTCGTACGGCCAATATTTACGGCTTGATCGTATCCTCGATGCGCAAGAACCGCTCTCGCCTGACCGCAATGAGATGCTGTTCATCATTCAGCATCAGACGAGCGAGCTCTGGATGAAGCTCATGCTGCATGAGCTCAAGGGCGCGATCGAGGGCTTGCGCGCGGACAAGCTTCCGTCCGTATTCAAGATGCTGGCACGCGTCTCGCGAATCATGGAACAGCTCGTTCAGGCCTGGAGTGTGCTCGCCACGATGACGCCGAGCGAATACACCGCGCTCCGCCCTTACCTCGGCACCTCATCTGGCTTTCAGTCGTTCCAATATCGCGAGATCGAGTTTCGTCTCGGCAACAAGAACCGGGCGATGCTCACGCCCCATGCGACAAACCCTGCAGTCGCCGACGAGCTGCGACAAGTGCTTTCGGAGCCTTCCCTTTACGACGAAGCGATCGCCGTTTTGGCACGTCGCGGCTTTCCGATCGACGCCTCGCTCCTGCATCGCGATTTTACCGAGAAGCTCGCGCCCAACGACAGCGTGCAGGCGGCCTGGACCCGGGTTTACCGGGAACCGGAAGCGAATTTCGATCTTTACGAGCTCGCCGAGGAGTTGGTCGACCTCGAGGACGCTTTTCGCCTTTGGCGGTTCCGCCATGTGACCACCGTGGAGCGCATCATCGGATTCAAGCGCGGCACGGGCGGGACTGCGGGCGTCGACTACCTGCGCAAAATGCTCGACACCGTGCTCTTTCCCGAGCTTTGGAGGTTGCGGACAAAACTGTGAGAAGGAAATGGGCGAGTAGATAGTGGCGAATAGGCTTCCTCTCGTTAGCCGCTACTCACGTCATCCCTTCCCGCCTCTTCACGGCACGGTAATAGCTCCACAGGACGCGCGCCGCGACGCCGCGCCACGGCCGCCAGGCTTCGGCGAGCTCCACGAGCTCTTTCTCGCTCGGGCGCTGCTCGAGGCGGAAGGCATGGCGCGCCGCCTCCTGCAGGGCAAGGTCGCCCGCCGCGAAGGCATCCGCGTGGCCGATGCACGCCATGAGATAGATATCCGCGGTCCAAGGCCCGATGCCGCTCACCATAGTCAAGGCGGCGTGCACCTCTTCGGGCGTCGCGCCGTGGAGCGTGTCGAGCACAAGCGAACCCTCGACGAGTGCTTTCGCGAGCGCTCGCAAGCTGCGCTGTTTCGGCCGGGACAAGCCCGCAAGGCGAAGGTCTTCGTCAGTCGCAGCGAGCATCGCGTGCGGCGTCAAGGGCGCGATGCGCGCGGTGAACTTGGCCCAGATCGCGTTGGCGCTCGCCACAGACAATTGCTGGGAGACGATGATGGCGCACAGGCCAGCGAAGCCTCCTTCACGCCGTCGCAAGGGCGGCCGATCGCAGCCCTTGATGACGGCTCGCCAGCGCTTGTCGAGACGCGGAAGCGCCTTGAGACCCTCGGTGAGCACGTCCTCGTGGTTGATGATGCGCATTTCGAATCAAGTGAAGAGTGAGCGGTGAACGGTGAGTAGAGAACGGATCATTCTGGAACTCGCCATTCACTATTCACTCTTCACGCCCCTTGCGAGATTCAACCAAGCCTCCTCATCGATGGTCTCGATGCCGAGCTCGCGTGCCTTGGCGAGCTTCGAACCCGCGCTCGCTCCCGCGACCACGAGATCGGTCTTCTTCGACACGGAGCCTGAGACCTTGGCGCCGAGCCGCTCGGCCATCGCCTTTGCTTCCTCGCGCGTGATCTTTTCCAGGGAACCCGTGAAAACGACCGTCTTGCCGCTGAGCGCCGAGTTTTCCGCCGCAGCCTCGGGCGAGACGACGCTCACCTGCTCGAGGAGCTCCTTGACGATCTCACGGTTGTGCGCTTCCTCGAAGAAGTCGACCAGAGCTTCGGCAACGACTTCGCCAATGCCTTCGATCGAGGTGAGCTCGCTCCAGGCCTCGCAGGTGCGGTCCTGCGCCGCGACCGCGGTCTCCTCGAGCGCTTTCACCGAACCGAAATGCCGCGCGAGCTCTTTCGCGGTCGCTTCGCCCACATGTCGGATGCCGAGAGCGTACATGAAGCGGTTGAGCGCGATCTCGCGCCGGGCGGCAATGGCGTTGAAAAGATTGCGCGCGCTCGTTTCGCCGAAACCTTCTCGCTCCATCAGACGGCGCGTGGAGCGCTTGTCGCGTTCCTCGAGCGTGAAGATGTCTTGCGGACGTGCCACCAAGCCTTCCTTATAGAAAAGCTCGATGCGTTCCGCGCCGAGCCCTTCGATGTCGAAGGCATTGCGCGAAACGAAATGGCGTAAACGCTCGACCGCCTGCGCCGGACAAATGAGACCGCCGGTGCACCGGCGAACCGCGTCTTCCCTGCCGGTGCGCGGATTGATCTCTCGCACCGCGTGGCTGCCGCAGGCAGGACAGAGCTTCGGAAAATCGTAAGGCGACGCCGTCTGCGGACGCATTGCCTCGATGAAGCCAAGCACCTGGGGGATCACATCGCCCGCGCGCTGCACCGTCACTGTGTCACCGATGCGGATATCCTTGCGCTGGATCTCCTCCTCATTGTGAAGCGTCGCGTTCGAGACGACGACGCCGCCGACCGTGACCGGCCGAAGCTTCGCGACCGGCGTGAGCGCCCCAGTGCGCCCAACTTGAATTTCGATCGCCTCGACAGGGGTCGTCGCCTTCTCTGCGGGGAATTTATGCGCGAGCGCCCAACGTGGCGAGCGCGAGACGAAACCGAGGCGCCGCTGCAAGGCGAGATCGTCGACTTTGTAGACCACACCGTCGATGTCGTAGCCGAGGGAGGAGCGTTGCGCCTCGATTAAGCGGTAATGGGCAAGCATCTCCTCTGACGTGCGGCAAAGCCGGATCAGCGGGTTCGTTGGGAGACCAAAGCGCGCGAACGCCTCGACCACGCCCATTTGGCTTGCCGCTGGCAAAGCCGATACCTCTCCCCAGGCATAGGCGAAGAATCGCAAAGGGCGACGCGCGGTCACTGCCGGGTCGAGTTGGCGCAAGGAGCCCGCCGCGGCATTTCGAGGATTGGCAAAGACGGGCCTTCCCTGCTCCGCCTGCCTGGCATTGATGCGGGCGAAATCGTCATGGCGGAGATAAACTTCGCCGCGCACTTCGAGCACCTCGGGCACATTCTTGCCCTCGAGCCTCTCGGGAATGGCGCGAATGGTGCGCACATTCGCGGTTACGTCCTCGCCTTCCTCGCCGTCGCCGCGTGTGGCCGCACGCGTAAGCTCGCCTCGCTCGTAGCGTATGGCGCAGGACAACCCGTCGATCTTCGGTTCGGCCGTGAAAGCCGGCATGCTCGCCGCGTCGCGATCCAGGAAACGGCGCACCCGCGCCAGGAATTCGAGCACTTCGTCATCCGTGAAAGCGTTTGAAAGCGAGAGCATCGGCACGCGATGGCGAACCTTCGCAAACTTTTCCGAGGGTGACGCGCCCACGCGCCGCGAACGGCTTTCCTCGTCCACGAGCGCTGGAAAGCGCGCCTCGATCTCCTCGTAGCGGCGACGCAGCTTGTCGTAATCCGCGTCGGAAATCGCCGGCCGATCTTCCTGGTGATAGCGCCGATCATGCTCGGCGATCTCCTCATCGAGCACCGCATGCTCGACGCGGGCGTCACCATCGGAAAGCTCGCCGACGGGTTTCGCGCGCAAAGGCGAAGCGCTCGCGGATTTCGCCATGGCAGCGCTCACCCCGCTCGCGCCTTGGCAGCGCGGCGGCCCCGCGTCGTCGACGCGCCGAGGAGGCGCTCGGCCGCGGCACGCGCTTCTTGCGTAATCGTCTCTCCGGCAAGCATGCGGGCAATCTCCTCGCGCCGCCTTGCGGCATCGAGTGGCTCGACGCGCGTCACGCTACGAGCCCCGTCATCCACGGAATCCTTGGTGATGAGGTAATGGCGCTCGGCGCGCGCCGCCACCTGCGGGGCATGCGTCACGCCGATGACCTGGACGCGCTGGGCGAGCCGCGCGAGCCGCTGGCCGATGGCATCGGCAACGGCACCGCCCGCGCCGGCATCGATTTCGTCGAAGACCAGCGTGGGCGCCGAGCCACGATCGGCCGCGACCACCTTCAAGGCGAGTAGAAAGCGGGACAATTCGCCTCCCGACGCCACCCTCATGAGCGGACCCGCAAGTGTGCCTGGATTGGTCTGCACATGAAATTCGACACGATCGAAACCCGAAGGAGACCGCGCGGCGCGGTCGGTTTCGATTTTTGTCGTGAAGCGTGCCTGCTCGAGCTTGAGGGGCGCCAGCTCCGCGGTAACCGCAAGATCGAGCTTGCGGGCCGCCTCGATGCGTCCGGCCGAAAGCTGCTCCGCCGCCTTTGCATACGCCGCGGCCAAATCCGCGACCTCGCGATCGAGCACGGCGAGGCGCTCCTCTCCGGCGTCGATGGCAGCGAGCTTTTCTGCGAAATCGCTCGCTTGTTCAGGCAGCAGATCGACCGGAACCGCGTATTTTCGCGAGGCCGCACGCAGAGCAAAGAGCCTTTCCTCGATGCGATCGAGCTCGCCCTGATCGAAAGCAGTCGCGGCGAGAGCCGCCTCGAGTGCGAGGCGAGCCTCCTCGAGCTGATCGAGGGCTTGGCCCAAAGGGCGAGCAATCGGTTCGATGAGTTCGCTGAGGTGATCGGACCGGCGCTCGAGACGCCGCAGTAGGGCCGACAAGGCAGGCGAAGGCGAACTCTGCCCGGCCACGGCCTCGTGCGCCTCGGCGAGATCGTCTGCGATCCTTTCGGCCTGCTGCATCATCGTGCGGCGGCGTCCGAGGGCTTCCTCCTCGCCTTTTTCGGGGGCGAGGCCGGACAGTTCTTCATGCGCGTGCCTGAGATAATCGGCATCGCGCCTCGCCCTGCCCACGAGCTCTCGCTCCCTTTGCGCGGCAAGCGTGGCGGCGAGAAGCGCCGCATGGGCTTTCGCGGTCGCCTCCACCTTCGGTGCAAGAACGCCGAAGGCGTCGAGAAGTGCGCGATGCGCCGACCCGTCGAGCAACGCGCGTTCGTCGTGCTGGCCATGAATCTCGACAATGGCGTTGCCGAGCGCTCGAAGCGTTTGCACACTCACGGGCTGATCGTTGATCAAGGCGCGAGTGCGTCCGTCGGCAAATTGCACCCGGCGCAAAATCAAGCCGTCCCGCGTTTCGATATCCGCCTCTTGCGCCAAGCGAAGCGCCGGGTGGTCGCGCGCAAGATCGAACGCCGCGGTCACTTGTCCCTGCTCCGCGCCGTGCCGGACGAGGGAGCCATCGCCTCGCGCGCCGAGCGCAAGGGCGAACGCGTCAAGCAGGATGGATTTTCCGGCACCTGTCTCGCCGGTGAGCGCCGAAAGCCCGACCGAGAAATCGATATCCAGCCTGTCGATCAGGACGATGTCGCGAACCGACAGGCGAACCAGCATGGCCGCACTCGCTCAGAAGGCGGCGATGCTCTTGAAGCCATCCATGGCCCTGCTCAACCAGGAGCCTTTGTCCTCGCGCGGCTCGAGGCCGTTTGTCTGAAGGAGCTTATAGGCGTCCTTGTACCAAGGACTGTCCGGGAAGTTGTGGCCGAGCACGGCCGCGGCGGTCTGCGCCTCATTGGTGACGCCGAGCGCGAAATAGGCCTCCGTCAGCCGTTCGAGCGCCTCTTCGACGTGCCTGGTGGTCTGGTAGTGGGCGATCACCTGGCGGAAGCGATTGATGGCCGCGGGATATTGGTGCTTTTCCAGATAGTAGCGGCCGACATACATTTGCGCACCGGCGAGATTGTCCATCGCGACCTGGAGTTTGTAGCGCGCGTCGGACGCGTATTCGGAATTCGGATAATCGGTGATGAGTTGTTGCAGGGCTTGCGCCGCTTTCTGAGTGCGGTCCTGGTCGCGCGAAACGTCGGTGATCTGATTGTAGTAGGACATGGCCATGAGGTACTGCGCGTAGGCCGCATCATCGCCCTTCGGGTTTTGCTCGATATAGCGCTTCGCGCTGGTCACAGCTTCGTCGTATTGCTTGCCCTGGTATTGCGTATAGGCCGTCATCAGAAGGCCTTTGCGCGCGATGTCCGTGTAAGGGTACTGCTTGTCGATCTGGGCAAATTTCTTCGACGCGCCCGGATAGTCGGAATTCGCCATGCGGCCGAGGCCGTCATTGTAGAGCTTATCGGGCGGAATGTCGTTCACGACCTCCGGCTTGTAAGGCTTCTTGTCGCTGAACGGATTGAAATTCTCGATCGAATCGGCAACCGTGTCGCAGCCTGCGAGCGCCATCGCACCCGCGAGCACCAGGGCGGCGCGCGTCGCAGACGGCCCTTTTCGGGAAAATCGTTGCCTTTCGATGAGCATGGCTCGTCTGTCCACCTTCTGCCCCGTGCCCGCGCCGAGCGCCTTTTACACAAATCGCTGCCCTTCGTCACCCGCTTTCGCCGGGCGTTTCGTCGGGCGCAGGGACGCGATTTGCCGTCCGTTCCGAACCCTCCACCTCACTCAGCAAAAAAGATGAAAGACAGGTTGAGGCCTGATTCTTTAAGCCTCGCGGAATGTCGCAATTGCGGCGAACCGATGCGCGGCCGCTTTCCTATCCGCGCCCAAACGCGCACCATTGGCGAAGCCGGCGGCGAGAGGCACATGTGCGGCGCGCGCGCGAGCCTCATCTTCAAATGAGGTTTATGCCTGCGGCTGAGATGGTCGGAACGATTAGGAGGTAAGCCGTCGAGCGTGCAATCAGCTCATGTCCGGCGCAAAAGCGGCCGCTGGAATGCCCGCTGGGACAAAGTCGCCCCGATGCGAGCTCATCGCCGGCACCGCCGCCTCGACGACCCGGTATGAGGATTTGTCGGCGAACAAAGCTTCGATCACGCCGATGTTCAAGCGGTGCCCGCCCCGATAAGAGCGGAAGGACCCGATGATCGGCAGGCCCGCGAGCGTCAAGTCGCCGATCGCGTCGAGCGCTTTGTGGCGTGCGAATTCGTCGCGGTAGCGTAGTCCTTCGGTGTTCAGCACGCGCTCGTCGCCGATCGCGATGGTATTTTCGAGCGAGGCGCCAAGCGCCATGCCGACTTTCCACAAGCGCTCGACGTCCTTGACGAATCCAAAGGTGCGTGCCTTCGACAGCTCACGGCGAAAAGCCTCGCGCGTCAGATCAAAGCGCGTCCGCTGACGCCCGATCACCGAGCTTTCGAAATCGACCTCGACATCGACCTTCAAGCCTCTGACATTGGGTGAGAGTTCCGCGAAGGAGGAGCCGTGCTCCACTCGTACTTTGCGCAGGACCTTGATGTAGCGCCGGCGTGCCGGCAGCTCGAGCAAACCCGCCTCCTCGATCGCCTCGACAAAGGCAGCAGCCGAGCCGTCCATGATGGGCATCTCGGGACCGTCGACCTCGACGATCGCATTGTCGACGCCCAACGCCGCGAGCGCAGACAGGAGATGCTCCACCGTCGAGATGCTGGCGCCCGACCCGTCGCCGATCACCGTGCACAGATCGGTGGCGCATACCGAATCGTAGCGTGCCGGAACGGAAATGCCAGGATTGAGATCGCTGCGGATGAATTTGATGCCTACGCCCGCGCCCGCCGGGCGAATCGTCGCGGTCGCAGATTTGCCGGTGTGAACCCCGATCCCTTCAACGGTGACCGGCCGCTCGACCGTGTGTTGAGCATCATATCGCATCAAGTCATCTCTGGTCCGAACCGGTCTTTGAGAGGATCCGAGGGGGATGCCTTGCCGGTATTGAGGAAGCCGTCACGAAGAACGCCGATCTTGCAGCTTCGGGTAGGGCGGGGCTTGGATCGCGGTAGCATTCAACCCAGACGTGATCGTCGCTTCGCCATCATCGAGTCGAAATCATGTCTCGACTGCGGACCTTAGACGCGCCATGAGCGGGCGCCAAGTCACTCTTTCTTACCGTCTGTTACAGGCATTTATCTTTTGTTTACAAACTGTTGATGAAAAACAACGCACATTCTCGCGAGCCTCGAAATGCCGGCTAAAGGGGGCAAAATACTGGCTTTTGTGAGCGATATCCGTGCTTCACCAAGACAAAAGCTCGCTCGGGGGCCCCCCTGTCAATACGGGAAAGATCCTGGCGAAGGCACCCGAACGGCGATGAACGCCTCGCGGCGTTCAATTGGATTGACGCCGCAAGAAGGCCGGGATCTCGAGCTGATCGTCCTCGAAGGTGCGTTGCTGCAAGGGCCGGCCATGCTGATCGAGCCCGTGCGGCGCGCGCGGCGCCGGAGGAGCCGGCACTCGCCGCCCCGAAGGACTTGCCGCGGATCCTGCCGGCGACGGAGGCGCGATCTGCCGCGGCACGGAAGGCTGCGCGGCAGGCTGGGCCTGCGCCGGCGAGGAGGCTGGAACTTCCTCCTCCGCATCCTCCCGTCGCCCAAGACCGACGGCGGCAAGACGCTGCAGCAGCGTCATGCGTTTTGCCTCGACTGGCTGCACCGGACGTGCGAGGCCCTTCGCGGCGCGAAGCTGGTTTTGTCCCGGCAACGGCAGATCCTCGACGCGGGGCATGCGCGGAGCTCGCACGACCGGCCGTTCGGGTTGCGGGGGAATGAAGGCTTCCGCCATTTCGGGGCCGGGGCGCGTATCTTCGGGAAGGGGTTCGATGAAGCGCGAGGCGGCCACGGTTTCCAGATTGGCGGCGAATGGCAATTCCGCCTCGACGGCGAGCGCGGATTGAACCACTGGCACGGTGACGGAAGCGGGATCCGCGACGGTGCTCCGTACCTCTTGGCGCAACCGCTCGGTTGCGGCTGAGATGCGCTGCACCGCCGATGGAGGCAACACTGTTTCGGTCTGCGCGATGACATTGGCAATTTGATCGATGCCGGTTGCCACCACCGAAACGCGGACCACGCCTTCGAGCGCCTGATCGAACGTAGCTCCAACGATGATGTTGGCGTCCTGATCCACCTCCTCGCGAATGCGGGTTGCCGCCTCGTCCACCTCGTAAAGTGTCATATCGTTGCCGCCCGAGATCGAGATCAGGAGGCCGCGCGCCCCCCTCATCGAGGTCTCGTCGAGAAGCGGATTGGCGATCGCGGCTTCGGCTGCCTGCAAGGCGCGCTTGTCGCCGGAGGATTCGCCCGTCCCCATCATCGCCTTGCCCATTTCACGCATTACGGCGCGCACATCGGCGAAGTCGAGATTGATCAGCCCCTCCTTCACCATGAGATCGGTGATGCAGGCGACACCCGAATAGAGCACCTGATCGGCCATGGCGAAGGCGTCCGCGAAGGTGGTCTTCTCGTTCGCCACGCGGAACAGGTTCTGGTTTGGAATGACGATCAGCGTGTCCACGCTCTGCTGCAGCTCGGCGATGCCTTGCTCAGCGACCCGCATGCGCCGTTGCCCCTCGAATTGGAAGGGCTTGGTCACGACGCCGACAGTGAGGATGCCCATCTCGCGCGCGACCTTGGCGACGATGGGTGCGGCCCCGGTGCCGGTGCCTCCGCCCATGCCGGCGGTGACGAAGGTCATATGCGCGCCGACGAGATGATCGCGGATTTCCTCCATCACCTCTTCGGCGGCGGCGCGCCCAACCTCGGGATGGGAACCGGCGCCGAGACCCTGCGTAACCACGAGGCCTGCCTGGATCACCCGTTCGGCCTTGGACATCAACAGGGCTTGGGCATCCGTGTTCATGACGACGAACTCGACCCCCTGCAGGCCGCTCTCGATCATGTTGTTGACCGCATTGCCTCCGGCGCCGCCGACGCCGAACACGGTGATCCTGGGCTTCAGTTCCCGGATGTCCGGGGCTTTGAGATTGATCGTCATCGCCATGGCCTCATCTTTTGCGCGTCCCACCGAACGCCTGTTCCAGTCTCTCTTCGCGCTCCGGACCGTGCCCGCCGCGCGCCCTCAAAAGCTTTCCTTTATCCAGCGCCCCACTCTGGCGAAGTAGCCGTCCCCGGCAGCGGCCAACATGCCGCTCTCGCCGCGCGGCTCGAAATGCTCGACATCGGCGATCTGCGGATAAATCAGAAGGCCGATAGCGGCGGCGAAAGCGGGGCCTTTGGCGGCCTCCGGCAAGCCTTTGACGCCGAGCGGCCGGCCGATGCGAACTTGCTTCGAAAGAATGCGGCTTGCGGTGTCGGTGAGGCCCGTGAGCTGGCTTCCTCCGCCGGTGAACACATAGCGGCGGCCCTCCGGCGCGAGGCCGTTCTTGCGCAACCGGTCCCGCACGAGCTCGAGGATTTCCTCGACACGCGGCTTGATGATGCGCACGAGCTGGGCGCGCGGGATATGAGCTTCCTCGGCCGGCTCATGCGCTTCGACCGACGGCACTGCGATCGTCTCGCGATCGTCGGAAGCCGTGGCGATGGTGGAGCCGTAGAGCGTCTTGAGCCGCTCGGCCGCCGAAAGCCTTGTCGAGAGTCCGCGCGCCACGTCGAGCGTCACGTGATTGCCTCCGACCGCGACACCGTCGGCATGTACCAGCCGGCCACCGGCAAAGACACCGATGGTCGTCGTGCCGGCGCCGAGATCGACGACGACGGCACCCATCTCGGCTTCGTCGTCGACGAGTGTCGACAGACCGCAGGCGAAGGGGGATGCCACCACGCCTTCGACCTCGATATGACAGCGCTCGACGGCGAGCATGAGATTGCGCACCGAGGTCACGTCGGCGGACACCACCGTCATCCCGACGCCCAGCGTCTCGCCGACCATGCCGCGCGGATCGCGCACGCCGTTCACGTCGTCGAGCGCAAAGGTTCTCGGCAAGGCATGCATCACGGCACGGCCGGGGCGCGCCGCATTGGCGCTCGCGCGCGACAAGGCAAGCCGCACATCGGCATCGCTCACGGGGCGCCCGCGCGTGTCGGCGCGGCCCTCGAGCGCTTCCGAGGAAAGGCGACCCCCCGAAATGTTCACGATGCTCGACTTCACCTGCACCTTGGCCATGCGCTCGGCCGCATGCACCGTCTGGCGGATGGTTTCCTCGGCAAGCTCGAGGTCGTTGATCACGCCGGCTTTGAGCCCCTGCGAGCGCTGGTGGCCGATGCCCAGGATCTGACCCATATGCGTGCGTCCGCGCAAAGAGGCGTTCGCCTCCATCGGGTCGAGACGAGCGACGAGGCAGACGACTTTATTCGTGCCGATGTCGAGAACCGAGACGACGGAACTCTTTCGCGGCCCGACCGGCTTGACGCGCGGCGTGAGCCCGTGACGAAGGCTCATCCCGGCTCTCCCCTGAAGGGCGGCAAGCGCTTCTTCATCTCCTCGTCGCGCTCGGCTCCCGCTTCCTGCGTCAGGCGAAATATGACGCGGTCAGCCAGCCGAAGATCGACGAGAATGAGTGCCTTTTCGGTGAGCTTGTAATCACGCATCAGCCCGGCAAAGCGGGAAAGCGCCGCGGCGGGATCCGCCTCGGGAAGTTTCACCATGAGGCCGCTCTTCAGCTCGAGCTCCCAATGACGCCGGCTGATCCAGTTTCCGGCACGCACGAGCGGCTTGAGCACGGGTTGCGTATCAAGAAGCGCGGCAAACTCCTTCACTTTCGTGTTCGCGCCTTCGCCGACCACGAGGGGAAGATCGACGTAGCGTTCGTCGCGCAACGCATCGATGGGGGTGCCGTCGACCGCGACGAGAGAGACCTCTCCGTCCTTCTGCCAAAGCGCGAAAGGCTGCCGCTCTGTGACGGAAATGGTGAGCGCATTCGGATAGAGCTTGCGAACGCTCGCTTCCGCGATCATCGGGTTGGCCTTCAGCCGCTCGCGCAAGGCTTCGACGTCGGCAAAAAGGAGCGAGCTCTTGGCATCGATCCCGGCGGCCGCCACGACCTCCGCGGCCGTGAGGCGCGACACGCCCGAGACCTCGACTGAGGTGATTCCAAGGCCGGCGGCACGCGCCAGCACTTCCTGGATCGATCCGTTTTGGACAAGGAAAGCGTCGAGCTCTCCGCCGCGCCAGACGCCGAAGCAACCGACGGCGAGAAACAGCGCCGCGAGAAGGAAAGTGCCGGTAAAGCGCGGAACGCGCGATGCCGTCGAACCCATGGCGGGGGTGCCGTGGCGGGGCGAGAGCTTGGTCTTCGGACGCGCGAAAACCCCTCCTCCAAGCGCGCCGGAACGGACGACACGCGGAGCAGCGTACGGACTCGTGAAGGGATCCGCCAGGGCGCTCATCGATCGCAGGACGCGTCCTCCACCATCCACCTGACCAGCTCACGAAAGCTCATGCCCGCGTGAGCCGCCATGTCCGGCACCAGGCTCGTCTGCGTCATGCCGGGTTGCGTGTTGACCTCGAGGCAGACGATGGCGCCCGACCCTCGGGGCCTATCGTCGTAACGAAAGTCGGCACGGCTCACGCCCCGGCAGCCGAGTGCTTGATGCGCGGTTAACGCGAACTGTTGAATGTCTCGGTAAATATTCGGTTTAAGCTCGGCCGGAATCACGTGCACCGAGCCGCCTTCGGCATATTTTGCGTCGTAGTCGTAAAACAACCCTGTCGCCGGACGGATGTCGATGACATCCATCGGCTTGTCGCCCATGACGCCGCAGGTGAGCTCGCGTCCGGGGACGAAGCTCTCGGCGAGCAGCCACTCGTCATGGGGCCAATCATCGCGCGCGATCTCTTGGGGCGGGTGCTCGCGGCCCTCGCGCACGATCACGACGCCGAACGAGGATCCCTCGTTGGTGGGTTTGAGCACATAGGGCGGGGCGAGCGAGTGGCGCTTTGCCGCTTCAAAGCGCGACACCACCTTGCCGACGGCGACCGGCACGCCCGCCGCCGCCATCACGACCTTTGCCTTCACCTTGTTGATCGCGAGCGCGGAGGCGAGAACGCCGGAATGCGTGTACGGGATACGCAAGATCTCCAACAGACCCTGGATCGTGCCATCCTCACCGAAGCGTCCGTGCAGTGCGTTGAAGACCACGTCGGGTTTTAGCCGCGCGAGCCGCTCGGCGATGTCACGCTGCACATCGATACGCGTGACGCGATAACCTTCGGCTTCGAGCGCATCGGCGCAAGCGTTGCCCGAATTCAGGCTGACGGGCCGTTCGACCGACCAGCCTCCCATGAGCACCGCGACATGCCGACCCATCGCACTTCCCGCATCGAAAATGCCAATCGTCGCGAGCCGTCGCGGCGATTCGATCTTCAATCAATGGGCCGGTGTGTTTAACGGAGCGTTAACCATGGCTGCTCCGTCCTGCCTTTTGGAGCAGGAACACAGTCACGCCCACACCAAACGCCGCCGGATCACGCTCAAACAGGACGCAGCGCCGCCTCTGCTTTTCTCGGCGATCGGGTGTTCATGATGCTTGGCTTGATGCGTCGGTTGACCGTGATGTCCAACACGGATATTTTGACGTGCGAAACATCATTATTAAGTTGTGAAACGTCAAAAACCAGCCGAACCATGATCTCCGCCGCCCAAATGCGCGCCGCGCGAGCTTTACTCGGCATCGATCAGCGTGAGCTTGCCGAGCTCTCGGGGATTTCCCTTCCGACCATTCAGCGCATGGAAGCGAGCGACGGCAATGTTCGCGGCGTGATCGATACGCTGACGAAAGTCGTCGAGGCGTTTGATGGGGCCGGCATCGAGCTCATCGGCGAGAACAAGGTCAGTCAGGAGGGTGGGCGCGGCGTGCGCTGGAAGCGCGCCGCGGAATCCATGAGCCCCCGCGCGGGTGAGAAGAGCTGAAGTGGCCAGCGCTTCGCTCCGAGCCCCGGGATTCGTCGCGCTCTACACGCCCAAGCTCGTCACCGTTTTGCGTGAGGGATACGAGCTTGCCAATTTGCGCGCCGACGCGCTCGCGGGCCTCACGGTCGCGATCGTCGCGCTCCCGCTCTCGATGGCGATCGCGATCGCGTCCGGTGTCACGCCGGATCGCGGGCTTTACACGGCGATTGTCGGTGGCTTCATCGTCTCGGCCCTCGGTGGCAGCCGCTTTCAGATCGGCGGACCCGCCGGCGCCTTCATCGTGCTCGTCGCGGCGACGGTTCAACAACATGGCGTCGAGGGCCTGATCCTCGCGACCTTTCTCGCCGGCATGATCCTCGTCGCCATCGGATTTCTCCGAATCGGCGTTTTCATCAAATACATTCCGTACCCGGTGACGGTCGGCTTCACCTCGGGCATCGCGGTCATCATCTTCGCGAGCCAAGTCAAGGAGCTCCTCGGATTGACGCTTAACGGCGCAGAACCGGGACCCTTGATTGCCAAGCTCGAAGCGCTCGGGGCGGCGCTACCAAGCATCAATCTCGCCACGTTCGCGATTTCGCTCGTGACGATCTGCACCATTGTGGCGCTTCGCCGATGGCGGCCACATTGGCCGGCCTTTCTGATCGCGACAGGCCTTGCGTCGCTCCTTGCCTTTGTATTCGCATTGCCCCTGGAAACGCTTGGCACGCGTTTCGGGGAGTTGCCGCGAAGCCTGCCTTCACCGCATCTGCCCGTATTCTCATTCGCCGCCATCAGCGAGGTCCTGCCGGCCGCCTTCTCCTTCGCGCTTCTCGGCTCGATCGAGAGCCTGTTATCGGCGGTGGTCGCCGACAGCATGTCGGGTCGGCGTCATCGGTCGAATGCCGAGCTCGTCGCCCAAGGCATCGCCAACATGGCGTCCGCGACCTTTGGTGGCATCTGTGTCACAGGCACGATCGCGCGCACCGCCACGAATGTGCGCGCGGGCGCACGCGGCCCAATCGCCGGCATCCTGCACTCCGCTTTCGTGCTTCTGTTCATGGTGATCGCTGCACCGCTTGCGAGCTACATCCCGCTTGCGGCCCTCGGCGCGGTTCTCGCGGTCGTCTGCTGGAACATGGCCGAGAAGAACGCCTTCGCTACTCTCGTGCGGGCGTCTCGTGGTGATGCGCTGGTGTTGCTCGCGACTTTCACTATCGTGGTGTTCCGCGATCTCACGACGGGCATCCTCATTGGCTTTGGCCTCGGCGCATTTCTTTTCCTCCATCGGATGGCGCAAGCGGTCGAGGTCGAAAGCGAGCGACCCCTCATCGAGGACGACAAGGCAGACGACGCGCATATAGGCGGCCGAACACCTTACAACGTATCCCTCGCGACCGACCCGGAGATCCTCGTCTATCGGATTTCCGGTGCCTTCTTCTTCGGCGCCGCCGCGAGCGTCGCCACGGCGCTCGATCGAATCGGGGAGCACCCCAAGGCCTACGTGATCGATTTCTCGGCCGTCCCGGTGATCGATTCGACCGCCGCCGCCACGATCGAGGGCTTCGCCCGCAAGGCCGGGCGACACAAGGCAACCGTTTACGTCGCGGGAGCGCGCCCCGCGGTCCGGCGCATCCTCTTGACGCATGGAGCGCGACGCCCGCTGGTGCGCTTCAAAACCGAGCTCGCCGATGCGCTGGCCAGTGCTCGCCAGGAATTGCATCCGCAGGTGGTGAACGAGAAAAGCCCGCGCGATACGCCCCTTCCATTGAGGGCATAATCAGGCTGCGCCCGTTCGACGCGGCATTATAGCCCGACGCGCCGCTCAATGCCCCGTGTCGTCGGCGTCACGGCTCGCCTCGAAAAGGAACCAGGTGCGTCGTTCCGTCTCGTCGATGAAGACCTCGAGGATGCTCGCGGTCGCCACGTCCTCGTGCTCGTCGCAAAGTTCATGGGTTTCGCGCATCGCCTGGGCCATCGCCTTGTTGTCGCGCATGAGCTCGAGCAGCATGTCGCGCGGGCTCACAAACTCCGCGTCGTTGTCGCTCAGGCGCTGCGTGCGGCTGATGTCGCCGATCGAGCGCAAGGTTTTGGCACCCAGCTTGCGCACTCGCTCCGCGAGCGGATCGGTGGTGGCGAAGATCTGATCGGAGTGCTCATCGAGGAGGAGATGGTAATCGCGAAAATGCGGACCGCTCATGTGCCAATGAAAATTCTTGGTCTTGAGATAAAGGGCAAACGCATCAGCCAAGAGGCGGTTGATGGATTTTGCGAGCGCCGCGACGGCTTCCTTCGACAGATCCGTCGGCGTGTCAAGCGATTCCGGTAAGGATTTGCGGGGCACGGTGCCTTCGCGCGCCATGCCGACCTCGTCCGCTGTTTCCACTCGACGCGCGGTGCCTGTGTGGCGCGCCAATGCGACGTGGCGCGGATTGGTCCCAGGTCGGGAATTCGATGTACGGTTCGTCTTCAAAAGCTTGCGCATGTACTTAAGCTTTCCTTTTCGAGCCAGTCGTCTGAAGAATGTGTCGACCGTGGCGACGTGCGCCGCCCCAGAGGTTAAAGTCGCAAACCGCGCCCTCGGTTGCATGCCCGCGCTGCCAGGGAGACTTTAGTCGGTTTTCAAGGGCGACGAGGGACGCTCGCTCCCCGGGGTAATCCGCAATGGGGCCACTGGAGGAGGCGCAATCTGGCGTTCGCGTGCGCCGTACCCCGGCAGCTTCGAGACGACAGGCGAAAGCCCAAATGTCTTCTCGCACGACATGGCGTTCTTCAAATAAGCACCAGCCTCTTGGCGCGCCTTGTCGCGATGCTGGCGCAAATCGAAAAGCGCGGCGCGCATATTCGAAATGGCGTCTCGGCAAACGCCGGTGATCGCCTCGTAATGCGGCAAGTCGAGTCCCGCCTTGCGCGCGGCCCCCTCATCCCCGAGCACGGCCCATTGGCTGTATTTCGTGCCGCCTTCGATGAGGATGAGCGAGAGCTTCGCTGTAAGCAATGTCTCTTGAGGGTCGGCGAGCATTTCGGCGAGGAAATCCTCATTTCGTGCATAGTATTTGAACTCGGCGATAAGGCCCGCCGAGTATTCGGCGTACCAGCTCCTGACGCAACCCTCGTCTTCGCTCTGGCATTGGCCGGGATTGAACTTCTGAGCCTCGACCGCGAAAGCCTGGCCGCTGTCTGCGCCGCACGACAGGATCGCGACGAGCCCGAAGGCCATACCCGAAGCGCGGCGATACATTTCTCCTTATAGCGCGCGAAGTCGCATCAGGACAAAGTTGCGCCACGCCTTTGTTGGCGCAAACCGGTTTGCAAAAGCCGCTCACGTGACGGCGTGCCGATCCGATTGCCGAGCATTGCCGGCCAGGATTATGCTTCGCGATGCCGGTAAGCGGCCGTTTTGGGAATAGTTTCGCGATGATCGCCCGGATTATGTTCGCCTGTTGCCTTTGGTCTGGCCTCTGGCTCACCCCGAGCCTTGCGCGCGCGGCCGATCAGGCAATGGTGGAAGCAGCACGCCGGGAAGGCGCGCTTGCCATCGCGGATTCGGCGCCGGGGGAGAACTTTCAAAAATTTCTGGAGGCATTCACGGCCAAATACCCGTTTCTCGATGTCGCGACCGGGTTCTATTCGGGGCCGACGGGCCGCGTTCTGGCGCGCGTCAATGCCGAGATCGACGCGAAGCGTGTCACCTTCGATGTCATGCTCGCGGCCAATATGGCGGCCTGGATCGAGATGACGCGGGCGGGCAAGATCATGCGCTACGATTCCAGCGAATACGGTGCTTTTCCGGCGGGCGCCAAAGCTGACGGTTACTGGGCGGCGGCGCAGGCCATCGGCGTCATCCCGGTGTACAATCGCAACGTGCTGCCTGCCGCGGACGCACCCAAATCGTGGCTCGACCTTCTCGATCCACGGTTTGGGGATCATCAGATCGCGATTCAGAACGCAGCCGCGGGGACGCAGTTCAACCAGCTCTACCTGCTCGAGCGCGCATTTGGCCTCGATTTCATCAAGCGTTTGGCGGCCAGGCACCCGGTGGTGATGGCGACGGGCGCGCAAATGACAGACGCGATCGTGCGGGGAGAGGTGCGTCTCGGTGCTTCTCTCGACCATTGGCGCGCATTCGGTCCCAACGCGGAGCAGGCCGGTTTGACCGCCGTTTATCCGTCGGAAGGGATGCCTCTGACGCTCGCCCCCGTGGGCATCATCGCCGGCGCGCCGCATCCGAATGCCGCGAAGCTGTTCATGGACTTCATCTTGTCGGCCGAAGGACAAAAGCTGTTGAATGTCGATCTTTATGGCATGTATTCGATGCGCGCGGACGTGCCGGCGCCCGCCGGGCAAAAGCCCCTTGCCGAGACCCATCCGCTGCTCCCGACCGATCTCGACGATTATCTGAGGGCGAGTGCCATGTTTCCTCAGCATTTCGAGGAGTATTTCCACTGAGAATGTGCCGGGGATGAGTGGCGGGTCCGGTCTCGCGAGGTCGGCGGCTCGACCCATGCCCTCGTCTATGCGCGCCGAACGGTTGCTCGGGATCGCGGCGGCGATCGTCGTTGCCGCGCTCGTCCTGCCGCCGCTCTTAGCGGCCGTGGCGGCGAGCGTGGGAGCGGATTTTGCGCCCCTGCACCGATTCGACGTCGTGGGCAATACGTTGCTCTTGGGGGTCACCGCGACCGTGGCGGCCGTCGCGGGGGGATGCTTGCTCGCGCTGGCGGTCGTCGCGGGTGTGCCCGGCAGGGCGATGCTGGAGCGCCTCATCGTGATGCCGCTCTACCTCACCCCGCTGCTCACCGCGATCGGGTGGAGCTGGCTCGCCTCACCGCGCAGCGGGCTCATCAATCTTGTGATGCGCGGCGCATTCGGCCCGGATTTTGCGGTCAACGTCGTCTCGCCCGCAGGTGTCATCATCGTGAGCGCACTCGCAATGATGCCGCTGCCATTCCTCCTGATCTCCGATGCCCTTTCCGGCATGGATGCCTCGCTGCTCGAGGCGGCACGCGTGCATGGCGCCGCGCCGCGCACGGTGTTGTGGCGCGTCACGCTTCCGCTTATCGCGCCAGCCGCGCTGGCGTCGGCGCTTTTGGTGTTCGTGCAGGCGATTGGCCTGTTCAGTGTCCCGGCGGTGCTTGGAATGCCGGCGGATTTCAGCGTCGCCACGACCGAGATTTTCCGGTTGCTCGAGACCTATCCGCCTCGCGTGGGCGAAGCGGCCTCATGGGGGTTGCTCTTGCTCGCCGTCACCGCCCTCTTGACCTTCGCGCAATCGCGGCTCCTGCAAAGGCGCTCCTTTGCCACGATCTCCGGAAAGGCATTCCGGCCCCCGACAAGCCCGCCTCGGGCGCGTGTCTTTCGCGCGGCGCTCGCTTGGTCCTATGTCTTGCTGGCGACGGCCCTCCCACTCATCGCCTTGCTCTTTGCCGCAAGCGTCGCTTTCGTGTCGGGCGACCTTCGTCTTACGCGCTTCAGCACCGTGCATTTCGACAATGTGCTGTTCGCCTATCCAAAGACGTGGCTTGCGGCCCGCAACTCCGTGCTTCTCGGCGCGCTGACTGCCACGATCGTGTGCTTTCTCGGACTTGCGGTGAGCTGGGTCGTTCTGCGCACACGCCAAGCCGGACGCACCGTCATCGATCAGCTCAGCATGGTGCCGCTCAGCGTCCCGGCGATGGTGTTCGCGCTCGGCCTATTGTGGGTTTATGTGCGCCTGCCGGTCCCGATATATGGGACCATCGCTGTCTTGCTGATCGCTTACGTGACCCACTACCTTCCGTTCGGCGTGCGCGCCACGAGCGCCGCGCTTCGTCAGCTCCATCCCGAGTTGGAAGAGGCTGCGCGGGTCGCCGGCGCAACCTGGCTCGCCACGATGAGGCGCATCACCGTGCCCCTCCTCAAGCCGACGATGATCTCTGCCTGGGCATTGCTCTTCATCATGGCAATGCAGGAGGTGAGTTCTTCCATCCTGCTCTACTCGAGCAGCAGCATCGTCTTGTCGGTCGCCGTGTTCGACCTGTGGGAAAACGGGAACCCGAGCGACGTTGCGGCTCTCGGCGTCGTTCAGCTTGCAGCGAGTTTCGTCGTCGTCAGCCTGGTACTGCGCAGGCGCCACCGGTCGGCTTTCCTATGAGCGCGGAGGCGGTCGCGGTGGAAGGGCTCGCTGTCGCGCATGGCCCGATAAAGGCGGTGCGCTCGCTCAGTTTCTCGGCGCAACGCGGGGAAGTGGTGACGCTGTTGGGCCCGAGCGGTTGTGGCAAGACAACGACGCTGCGTGCGATCGCGGGGCTGGAGACCCCCTCGGCCGGTCGCATGTCGCTCGATGGAAAGACGGTTTTCGACGCGGCCACGGGCATCGATCTGCCGCCCGAGCAGCGTGGACTTTCGATGGTGTTTCAGTCCTACGCGATCTGGCCCCACATGACAGTATTCGAGAATGTCGCCTTCGGCTTGCGCGCGCGTGGCGCAAAACGCGGCGACATCGCGCAAACGGTGCAGCGAGGGTTGGAATCGGTTGGGCTTTGGGCGTTTGCCGATCGGCCGGCAACGCGCTTGTCTGGAGGACAGCAACAGCGCGTCGCCCTGGCCCGCGCGATCGCCTCCAACCCTGGTTTGATCCTGCTCGACGAGCCCCTTTCCAATCTCGACGCCCAGCTTCGGGTGGAGATGCGGGCAGAGTTCAAGGCGCTGCAGCGCCGGCTTGGATTTACCGCGGTCTATGTCACGCACGACCAGGAGGAAGCGTTGCTGCTTTCGGACCGCATCTTGGTGATGCGGGGCGGCTCGGTCGAACAGGTGGGCACCCCTGTGGAAATTCATGACCGCCCGCGCACGCGCTTCGTCACCGATTTCGTCGGCGTTCGGAATATCTTCCCCTGCAAGGTGGAGCGAGATGGAGATCGCGTGGAAGCGGTCTTCGAGGGTGCGGTTCGGCTCGGTGTGCGAGGGGCGGCGCCACAGGGGGCGAGTTTCGTATGCTTCAGACCGATCGCTGTGCGCCTGTCGCCGACCTGCGAGATGGGTGCGGCCCCCGCGACTTTGGTCCGCGCGACCTATCTCGGTGATTTGATGGAATACGAGCTGCGTGCCGGAGAGCTGACGATCTTGGCGCGCGCTCTCGCGCGTGGTGATCTTGCGGAAGGCGCAACGGTGTTCTGGTCCGTGCCGCCCGACGCGTGTTTTCTCGTGACTGCGTGAATGGCTCTAGGAGATCCCTGTTGACCGTTTCGATACAGCATCAGCGCTCCGCAAACCGGACACTGCGCATCGTGTGCCCCAACGGGCATCTCGGCTTCGCGCCGATAAAACCCGGGAGCTTCGCGATCGGTCTCACCTGCGACCCGGATTTGATCTGCGCCGATTCCGGTTCCTGCGACATCGGGCCCGGCCCGCTCGGCTCGGACGTATCGTCGAGCCCCTTGGCGTGGCAGACGCATGACCTCGAGCTGATGCTGCTCGGCGCGCGGCGGCTCGGCGTGCCGATGATCATCGGCTCCGCGGGCGACACGGGAACGAACAGCCGAGTGGACCTGTTCGTGCAACTCATCCGGGACTTGGCGCGCAAGCACAATCTCTCGAAGTTCCGCCTCGGCTGGTTCTACTCCGAAGTGCCGAAAGCCTTGATCGCCGAACGATTACAATTGGGAGAGGCGATCGAAGGGCTCGATGGGCGAGCGCCGCTCGACGCGGCGACACTCGCGTCGACGGACCGGGTGGTTGCGGTTGCGGGCGTGCACCCCTTTCTCGCGCTTCTCGATCAGGGAGCCGATGTGATCATCGGCGGTCGCAGCAGCGATTGCGCCATCTTTGCGGCGCCGGCCTTGCGCGCCGGATTTCCCGAGGGACTCGCCTACTATTACGGAAAAGTGCTGGAATGCGCCTCGTTTTGTGCCGAACCCTACGCCGGAAAGGAATCGGTGCTCGGCGAAATCACGATGGAGGACGTGAAGGTCACGGCCCTTCTGGCGGAGCAGCGCTGCACGATCGCCTCAGTCGCCGGGCACGCAATGTACGAACGCACCAACCCCTATCATGAGCATTTCCTCGGCGGCCACATCGACATGAGCGAATGCGCCTACGAGCAATACGATGAGCGTACTTGTCGGATCACGGGTCCGCGCTTCGTGGCGGCCGACAAATTACGAGTGAAGCTCGAGGGCGCCGGCAAGCTCGGTGAGCGGTTCGTCGGCATGGTCGGCGTCCGTGACCCGTACACGATCGCCAATATCGATGCGGTCATAAGCTGGGCACGCCAACAGGCGCGCGAGCGGTTCGGTGAGAAAGGGTACGAACTGCATTACACCGTTTACGGGCGCGATGGCGTGATGGGGCCGCTCGAGCCGTTGCGGGACAAACCCGGTCATGAATTATGCATCGTCGTACAAGCAATTGCACCTTCGCGCGAGATGGCCGAGGAAGTCTGCATGGTGGGACTGCGGCAAATGTTCTATGCGCGCCTGCCGCAGGTCAAAGGAACGGCGGGCGGCGTCGCTTTTGCGCTCGACGAAGTGATGGCGGCAAGCCCGGCCTACCGCTGGACGATCAACCACACCATGCGTGTGGATGATCCCGCCTCGCTCTTTCCAACCGCGATGGCCGAGGCTGGCGTGTGATGGCCACTCGCAAGCTCTTTGACCTCGCCAAAACGATCCGCAGCAAGAATGCGGGCGTGGACCGCATCACCTTCGATGTGATCTTCTCCGACCGTGCGAGCTACGAGCTTGTCTGCCGCAGCGGAGCCCTATCGCGAGATGCCGTGTGCCGCATCTTCGGCATTCCCGCATCGCGGATCACCGATCATGTGCAGTTCGAGCCTGCGCTCGCGATCAAATTCACGATCGCCCGGACCGTGCCCAGCGGAAGCCCGGGGGACGGCGATATTTTCGGCAGCCAGCAATATGGCCCACTGCTGGACGTGCAGGTGACAGGGTAAGCGCGTCGACTTGCCGCGTTGGCATTGGACCCGCCGGTATGAGCGGGCCAGCCCTCGAAAGTCGCCCCGGCCAACATGTCAGCCGGGCGCGATGTTCACGCGGCGTTGGCGCGTGTTGCGGCGCTGATTGCCTCGTAAACCGCGTGCGGCGTCGCTGGCATGTCGATGTGACGGATGCCATAGGCGCGATCGAGGGCATCGACGACGGCGTTCATCACAGTTCCGGCCCCCGCTATGGTGCCGGCTTCGCCCGCTCCTTTGACGCCGAGCGCATTGGTGGTGCAGGGCACGTTGCGCGTCTCGAACACGAAGCTCGGCGCATCCTCGGCGCGCGGTACCGCGTAATCCATGAAGGAGGCGGTGACGAGCTGGCCGTCCTCGCTGTAAACGGTTCGCTCGAGGAGCGCCTGGCCGATCCCTTGCGTGATACCGCCATGCACCTGGCCGGCAAGAAGGAGCGGGTTCAGCACCACGCCGAAATCATCGACGATGGTGTATGAGACGATCTTCGTCTGTCCGGTGGCCGGATCGATCTCGACTTCGCAAATATGCGTGCCGTTCGGGTAAGTGCCTTCGGCCGGGAGGTAGTTGCCATCGGCCGAAACGTCGCTGGGCTTGACGCCGGGAAGAGACGCGATCTGCGCGAAGCCGAGAGCCTTGTCGGTTCCCACGACGCGCACCGTCCCATCCGCAACTTCGAGATCGCCGGGCGCTGCCTCCAAAGCCTGCGAGGCCAAAGCCTTGAGCTTGTCGACCAGCAAGGTTGCCGCGGCCGCGACGGCCGCACCCCCGACAGGGATCGAGCGCGAGCCGCCCGTGCCGCCTCCGGTCTTGACCTGATCGGAATCGCCTTGAACGAGGCCGATCTTCTCGAGCGGCAAGTCGAGATGTTGCGAGGCGATCTGGGCATAAGCCGTGGCGTGACCCTGACCGTTCGATTGGGTGCCGACGAGGATGGTCGCCGAGCCGTCCTTCTCGATGCGCACCACCGCGTCCTCGGCCGCACCGAAGGCGCAGATCTCTATATAGCTCGCAAGGCCGATGCCGCGGATCATGCCGCGCTTCTTCGAGGCGCGCAGCCTCTCCTTGAAGCTCGCCCATTGGGCGACCTCCAGGGCGCGCTCGAGATGGCCCTCGAATTCGCCCGAATCGTAGACGCGCCCCATCACCGTCTTGTAGGGCATCTGCTTCGCCTTGATGAAGTTGCGCGCCCTGATCTTGTCGGGCGCGATGCCCATCTCGCGCGCCGCGAGATCGACGAGGCGCTCGATGAGATAGGCGGCTTCCGGCCGCCCCGCGCCGCGATAGGCATCGACGGGGAGCGTGTTCGAATAAAGACCGCGGAAGCGGAAATAGGTGCCCGGAATGTCGTAAAGGCCAGGTGCCATGAGCCCGGCGAGAGACGGAATGAAGGGCGCGAAGGCGGAAAGGTAAGCGCCCATGTCCGAAAGCACATCAATCTTGAGGCCGAGAATGCGGCCCTTCGCGTCGAGCGCGAGCTCGGCCTCGGTGATGTGGTCGCGCCCTTGCGCGTCGCCGATGAAATGCTCGCCGCGCTCGCCGACCCAGGCGACCGGACGGCCGAGCCGCTTCGCGGCTTCCGCGGCCAGCGGGTACTCGCGATAGCAGAAGGCCTTCGTGCCGAAGCCACCCCCGACATCGCCTGTCGTGACGTGAATCTTTTCCTTCGGCACTTTGAAAACGGCGTCCGCGAGCACGTCGCGAATGCCATGCACGCCTTGGCTGCCGAGATCGAGATGGAAGCGCTCGGAACGCGGATCGTAGCTCGCCACGACGGCGCGGGGCTCCATGTAGTTCGAGACGAGGCGGTTGTTGATGATCTTCAGCTTCGTCACATGTTGCGCCTTGGCGAAGCCGGCATCGGCCTTTTCCTTTGACCCCATTTCGGCATCGAAGACGATATTGCCAGGGCGTTCCGGCCAGACGAGCGGCGCGCCTGGCGTCATCGCCGCCTGTATGCCGTTCACCGCCGGCAGGTTCTCGTATTCGACCGCGATGCTTTCAGCCGCATCGCGCGCTTGCGCCAGCGTCTCGGCGACCACGAAGGCGACCGCGTCGCCCACATGGCGCACCACGTCCTTCGCCAGGATGGGGTACGGAACATGGTGCATGGGCGTACCGTCCGCGTTCCCCACGGGAGCAAGGCACGGCAAGCCGCCGAGATGCTCGATGTCGGCCGCCGTCAAGATGAGGAGCACACCCGGCATGGCGCGTGCGGCCGCGACGTCGGTGATGCGATACCGCGCGTGCGAATGAGGCGAACGCAACACGAAGGCGCGGGCAGCGTTCCGCGGTATCTTGTCGCTCGTGTACTCGCCCTGACCCGTGATCAGCCGTTGATCCTCGACGCGTCTTGCGGGTTGGCCGATGCCGAATTTCATGGGACGCATTATGGAGACTCGCTTTCAAGGAAAGGACTTCCGATCACGCCATCGGCCGGCTGAACCGAACTCGACTAAGGTCGCACCTCGGTTCGCGTCAATCTGGCGCGAAGCGGGAACGACGGCAACCCCGTGCCTAGCATGGGATCCGATCTTGCACGAGATCGCCTCTTCGGCGCGTCCGAGCGGAATGGCAAAGACTGGGCATTGACAACTCTCGCCGATGGGACTAGCTAGACTGTCTAGATGGAATCAATTCAATGCAGTGGCAACTTCAAGACGCAAAGAACCGCTTGAGCGAGGTGGTGCAGCGAGCCAGAAAAGAAGGCCCTCAAACGGTCACCTTGCGCGGTGAACGGGCTGCTGTGATTCTCTCCGCGACGGATTACGACAGGCTTACCAGGGGACGCCCGACATTGGTCGACGATCTCTTGGCCGGACCCGCCTTTGACGACGAACTCGCCGAGGCGATTGCGAAGCGCGCCAAACGGCCGAGCCGCAACGTCATCATCTGATGTATCTCATCGATACCAACATCGTTTCGGAAGCTCGCCGCGGCACAAAGGAGGCGGTGGATTGGGTTCGCTCCGTCGATCCGCACAGGGTCCACCTCAGCGTCATCACTCTCGGCGAGATCATGCGGGGCATCGCTCTCAAAAGAAAATCCGATCCGCGCACCTCGGCACGCTTGACGGCGTGGCTTCAAAAGCTGCGGCACGACCATGCCGAACGCATCTTGCCGATCAGCGACCAAATCGCGGTGGAATGGGGCAAGCTCTCGGCACTGCGACCGCGCGGAGAGGCCGACGGGCTCATCGCGGCAACCGCCATCGTTCATGACTTGCTTCTCGTCACCCGCAACGTCGCGGATTTCGATGACAGGGAAGTCGGGCTCATCAATCCGTGGGATGTTGCGCATGCGTGATGCGAGGCTGAAGCGTAGTTACACCAGAGACTCGGCCCGCGTGCATCCCGTCGAGTAAACTCATTTCCGCTCGTTCCCGCGAAGGCGGGGACCCAGACCTTCTGACACATGCGGATGCCTTTGGCCGCAAGTCTGGATGCCCGCGTTCGCGGGCAAGAGCGGAGGTGGGGTTGCCCTCATCTATTCCGCTCGTCCCCGCGAAGGCGGGGACCCAGACTTTCTGACGCAAGCCGACGGCCTTAGCCGGAAGGTCTAGATGCCCGATTGCGCGGGTAAGAGCGGAGGTTGGGGCGTCCTCGCCTCTTCTTAAAACCGCAGCTTCTTAAAACCGATCCTTCAACCCGCCGGACACCGAGTGCTCCTGAATGCGTGAGCCGAGGCGGCCGTCATAATCGACGAACACCTTCGCGTCCGGCGATCGGTCTCTCGCCTGACACCGCCCTGCCAACCTTAGCAGCTTCGGCACCCTCCAAGTTACAAGGTGCCCCTCGGACTTGTCCGAGGGGCGGATGAGGGTCCTTAAATCAAAACCGAATTAGCCCGTCTCGACCGGCTCGCCGGCCGCCGTCCATTCGAGCATGGAACCGGGGTAATGTGCACCATACGGGAAGCCTGCAGCGTGCGAGGCCGCGATGGCTTTCAAGGTGCGTGCGCCCGAGCGGCAACTGAAGACCACCGTCTGGCTGGGCCCTGGCGCGATCTCGCTCGGATCGAAAGCCGAGAGCGGGACATTCACCGCGCCCGGAATATGCGCTTGCGCAAATTCGTGGGGCTCGCGCACATCGACCAAAAGGATCGAGCCGGAGGCAAGGCCCTCCTTCACCTCGTCGATGGTCAGATCACGACGATCGCTCATAGGAACTCCGGGAATCGAACGGTTTCATCCCTGCTCAATATCCTTGCATGGACGGGGCTGATAAAATGGAGCCAACCATCAAAATAGGCAAATCCGGCAAAATCGGAACTAGACTGATGACTGAGGCAATTCGGAAAGGCCGTGTGAAGCAGGGTCCCCTTATCAAAGGCCAGGCATGATCTTTTGCGGCTTCTCCACGATCCTCGATTTCTTCGCCGGATTGAAAAGGCGCGGGCGAGCTTAGGCGCCGGCAACGGCATTCGCTTCGAAGATTGGATCGAGAGTGATTGCCTGGCCTAGGTCGGCCACCTCTCAATCAAACAGGCTCGAGACGCTTTCTTCCTTGGCAGTGCGCGCAATCGCCTCGCCGATGAGCGGCGCGATCGGCAGTGTGCGGATGTTGGGCGCGCTCTTCTGCTCGGGCGTCGGCGCGATCGTGTCACTCACGACGAGCTCGCGCAGCCGCGATTTCATGATGCGGTCCACCGCCCCCCCCGAGAGCACGCCATGGGTGATGTAGGCGAGCACATTCGTTGCGCCTTGCGCGATCAGCGCGTCGGCGGCGTTACACAAGGTGCCGCCCGAATCGATGATGTCGTCGACCAGGATGCAGGAGGTGCCCTCCACCGAACCGATGATGTTCATCACCTCCGATTCGCCGGCCCGCTCGCGCCGCTTGTCGACGATCGCGAGCGGCGCGCCGATGCGCTTGGCGAGCGCGCGCGCCCGCACCACGCCGCCAACATCGGGCGAGACCACCGTCAGGTTGTTGAGGTCCATCCGTTCCTTGATGTCACGCACCATGACCGGCGCGGAGAACAGGTTGTCGAGCGGAATGTCGAAAAACCCCTGAATTTGTCCGGCATGCAGATCGACCGTGAGCACCCGGTCCGCGCCCGCTCGTGTGATGAGGTTCGCCACGAGCTTCGCCGAAATCGGCGTGCGGCCCGTCGAACGTCGATCCTGCCGCGCATAGCCGAAATACGGCATCACGGCGGTGATTCGCTTTGCTGAGGAGCGACGCAACGCATCGATGATGATGAGCAACTCCATAAGGTGATCGTTGGCCGGATAGGAGGTCGATTGGATCACGAACACGTCCTGGCCGCGCACGTTTTCCTGGATCTCGACGAAGATCTCCATATCGGCGAAGCGCCGCACCGAACAGGCTGTGAGGGGAATTTCCAGATACTCTCCGATCGCCTCGGCCAGCGCCCGGTTCGAATTACCGGCAACGAGTTTCATCGGTTGCGCCATGCCTGCCTCCAGAGGCGCCATCCGCCTCGCCCCGGCCGGCTCTTATCAACCTTCGCGGCGAGGAACAATGCTCGTTATCGGGCTTTGCGGCACACCGACGCCGGGAGGTTGGCCTCAGCTCTGTAAGCTTGCCGACGGCGCCCTGCGGCGGCGCAGCCAGGAGCGGCGAGCGAAACGCGCATCCTTGGCGTGGGCGCTTTGCACATTGTCGACGAACTGGCGCGTTGAAAATTCCCACGAAAAAGTGAGCGCATGGGCGCGTGCCCTTTCGCGCGGAATGTCGAGCGCGGCAAGCGCGGCCTTTCGCAGGTCGTTGTCGAGCACGCCGGCACCGCTACCGCCCAGCACGTCGAGCGGTCCTGCGACAGGGTAGGCCGCGACGGGAAGACCGCACGCCAAGGCTTCGAGCAGCACGATGCCGAAGGTGTCGGTGAGGCTCGGGAAGACAAAGACATCGCCGCTCGCGTAAGCCGCTGCGAGCGCCTCTCCTTGAAGCGCACCGGCAAAGCGCGCATTCGGGAAGCGCGCCTCGAGCGCGCGGCGCTCAGGACCATCCCCGATGACGAGCTTCGAGCCGGGAAGATCGAGCGAAAGGAAGGCGCCGAGGTTCTTTTCGACGGCAAGACGCCCGCAGCTGAGGAAGATCGGCCGCGGCATATCGAAGATGCCTTCGGCGCGCGGCCGAAAAACCTGGGCGTCGACACCACGCGACCAGCGCATGAGCCGCATGAAGCCACGTGCCGCGAGTTCGCGTTCGAGTGTCGCGGTCGCCACCATGACGCCCGAGCCCGAATTGTGAAACCGCCGCATCATCCCATAAGTGAGCCGCGCTGGCGCGATGAAGCGCGCCGCGAGATATTCGGGAAAGCGCGTGTGATAGCTCGTCGTGAAAGGGCGGCCGGAACGCAAGCAAGCAAGTCGCGCGCAAAGCCCGAGTGGACCTTCCGTCGCAATATGGATGTAATCGGGTTCCGCCCCTTCGATTCGCTCGGCGACGACGCCAGGACGGGTCACGGCGACGCGCACCTCAGGATAGGTCGGCAACGGGACGGTGCGGAAGGTCTCGGGCGTGAGCATGGCGATATCGACGCCGAGCCGCGGGGCTTCACGCACCAAATTTTCGAGCGATCGCACGACCCCGTTCACCTGCGGTGCCCAGGCGTCGGTGACGATCAGGATGCGCGTCAAGCGACCGCTTCCAGGACGGGCGAAGGCGAAGCGAGGGTCAACACCGGAAGAGAGGCAGGCGCGGGCAGGCGCGCATCGAGCCAACGAATGAGCTCGAAGCGACCGTCGAGATGCTCGACGAGCGCCGTGCAACTCTCGACCCAGTCGCCGCTGTTGAGATAGGTGATGCCGTCGTAATGCTCGATCGCGGCGTGGTGGATGTGCCCGCAAACGATGCCGTCGACGCCCTCGCGTCGCGCTTCCGCCACAAGCACTTCCTCGAAGCGGCCCATGTAATTCACCGCCTGCTTGACCTTGTGCTTCGCCCAGGCTGACAGCGACCAATAGGTGAACCCGAGACGACGCCGCACCCCGTTCACGAGCCGGTTGAGCCGGAGCGCGACATCATACAGCACATCGCCGAGCGAGGCGAGCCACACCGCATGGCGCACGACCAGGTCGAACTGATCGCCATGCAAGACGAGAAAGCGCCTGCCGTCGACCGTCCGATGGAGTGCGCGGTCGGTGATTTTCACGCCGCCGAATTTCAGGCCGAGGAATTCGCGCAGGAACTCGTCGTGGTTTCCCGGAATGTAGATGATCTTGGTGCCCTTGCGCGCTTTTCGAAGAAGCTTTTGCAGCACGTCATTGTGGCCCTGTGGCCAATACCACCCGGAGCGTTTGAGACGCCAGCCATCGATCAGATCGCCCACCAGATAGAGCGTCTTGGCGTCGTAGGCCTTCAGGAATTCGAGGAAGTGCTGATCCTGGCTCGATCTTGTGCCGAGATGCAAATCGGAAACGAAGATAGCCGAAACCTTTTTCTTCGAATCAGCATCAGGACGATCGAGCATGCGCATCGATAGAGCCGAACTCCATCTCATTTTGATGACAGGTCTAAAGTCGCACTCAGCCCAATAGAGATGAAGTTCCGCTCTTGCCCGCGAAAGCGGGCATCCAGCTTCAAAAATTAGCGTAGAAGAGCGGTTCCCAGCCGGCGCGGGATGCGCCGGTTTGCGCCTTATCGCTTCCGCCTGTTGCCGCAAAGGGAGCCGGTTCTTCTGCACTTTAGGATCAAGTCTGGATTGCCGCTTCCGGGGCAATGAGCGGCGCAGGCGCGCAACCTCGAAGGCCGGGCTTTCTTGCACGCTCTCGAGGGGTGGGATAGCAACGTCCCCCATGAAAACCGATAAGTCCAATCGCCTGAAGCCTCGCCTGCCGCGCGGCCTCGCCGACCGGGGCGGCGCCGAAATCGCGGCGAGCGAACGCATGCTCGCCAAGATTCGCGAGGTCTATGAGCGTTACGGCTTCGAGCCCATGGAGACGCCCTTTATCGAATACACGGACGCGCTGGGAAAATTCCTGCCCGATCAGGACCGCCCGAACGAAGGCGTCTTTTCCTTCAAGGATGACGACGAGCAATGGCTGTCGCTGCGCTATGATCTCACCGCGCCGCTCGCGCGCCATGTGGCCGAGCATTTCGACGCCTTGCCGAAGCCCTTCCGCAGCTACCGGGCCGGTTGGGTGTTCCGCAACGAGAAGCCGGGCCCAGGCCGGTTTCGACAATTCATGCAATTCGACGCGGACACGGTCGGCGCCGCCTCGCCGGCTGCCGATGCGGAGATGTGCATGATGATGGCGGATGCCATGGAAGCCGTGGGCGTCGCGCGCGGCGATTATGTGATCAAGGTCAGCAGCCGCAAATTGCTCGAAGGGTTGCGCGAGGTGCTCTCGGGGCAAAGCGCGATCGGCGATGCGCAATGGCTCGGCGTCCTGCGCGCGATCGACAAGCTCGACCGGCTGGGACCGAATGGCGTGTTTCAGCTCCTCACGGGTGGCCGCAAGGATGAGAGCGGCGATTTCACCAAAGGCGCCGGCCTCGCGGCCGATGGAGCCGACAGGGTGATGCGCTTCCTCGGTTTTTGCGTCGATGCGGCGCAAGCGCGGGCGTTTTACGCGCCGGACACAAGCCCGGGCGACCTCGAGCGGGACAATTTTAGGCGCCTCGAGCGGCTCGAGAAGACGGCGGGCTTCGGCCCGACAGGTGCACAGGCCCTCCTCGATCTCAAGGCCCTCGCGCAATTCGCGCGTGCGGGCGGCTATGACGAGAGCCGTATTCTCATCGATCGCTCCGTCGTGCGGGGCCTCGAATATTATACTGGGCCCGTGTTCGAAGCCGAGCTCACCTTCAAGGTGCCGAACGAGAAAGGCGAGTCCGTGGTGTTCGGCTCGGTCGGCGGCGGCGGGCGCTATGACGGCCTCGTCGGCCGATTCCGCGGCGAGGATGTGCCGGCGACCGGCTTCTCGATTGGCGTGTCGCGCCTTTTCTCGGCGCTCAAAGCGGTGAAGAGCCCGATCGTGACCGGGCTTGCGGAGCACGGACCTGTCGTCGTGCTCGTCATGGATCGCGAGCGCGTCGAGGACTATCAGCGCATGGCGTCCGAGCTTCGTTCGGCCGGCATCAAGGCCGAGATGTATCTCGGACAAGCCGGCATGAAGGCACAGATGAAATATGCCGACAAGCGCGGTTCACCGCTCGTTATCATCCAAGGCGAGAACGAGAAGGCGAAGGGCGAGGTCGAGATCAAGGACCTCATCGAAGGCGCGCGCCAGGCGACGGCCATCGCCTCGCATGAGGAATACAAGTCCGCGCGACCGGCGCAATTCGCCGTGCCCGAGGCGAAGCTCGTCGAAGCGGTGCACGAGGCGCTCAGGCGGCAAGGGAAGGCGTGAATAGTGAGGACTGAGGAATGAGGAGTGGCTAGACTAATGAAAAGTGAAAAGTGGGGTATGAGAAGTGAGTAGTGGGTCATTAGCCCACCGAGCGCATTCACGCTTCACGCTTCACGCTTCACGCTTCCCTACTCACCCTCACCGATCGAGCGCGCTTTCATGCCAGCGGCGCAATAGGAGATGCGAGACGAGTGCCAGGATCGCGTAGATGAAGATGCCCGTGAGCGAAATCAGGAGCAGGGCCGCGAACATGCGCGGGATGTTGAGACGATACCCTGACTCGACGATTCGATAGGCCAATCCCGAGCCGTGGCCCGCCGATCCCGCGGCGATCTCAGCGACCACGGCCCCGATGAGCGCAAGCCCGCCTGCAATGCGCACGCCCCCGAGGAAATAGGGCAAAGCGGAAGGCGCCCGTAAGAGCACGAGCTCGCGCCAGCGTCCCGCGCCATACAGCTTGAAAAGATCGCGCAAATTCGGATCTGTGGAGGCGAGACCGAGGGTCGTGTTCGACAGGATGGGGAAGAAGGCGACGATGAAGGCGCAGACAAGAATTGCCGTTCCCGAATCGAGGTAAACGAGAAGCAGCGGTGCGATGGCCACGATCGGCGTGACCTGCAGGATCACCGCGAAGGGATAGAGCGAACGTTCGATGAGCCGCGATTGGGCGAAGATCACGGCGATACCGACGCCGCCGAGAGTTGCGAGCAAAAGCGCAATCGCCATGGTGCGCAAGGTGACCAGGAGCGAGAGCGAAAGCGTGCCCCAATCCTTGATGAGCGTCGAAATGACGAGGCTCGGCGCGGGCAGGATGAACGGTTCGATTCCATTCACTCGCACGATCAATTCCCACAATCCGATCGCGATGGCAAAAACGAGGATCGGCAAGACGACACCGACGAGGCGAGCCTTGATGATGCCCTCGCGCCGGCCGTCGCCCGGCGACGTTCCGATCGTCAAGCCTTCGTCTTCCGGTGCAGTGATGTGCGGGATTTCGGGGCTCACAGGTGATCCCTGGCGTCCATCGCGCCATGCAACGCATCCGCAGCATTGGCGCAGGCCTGAAGATAAGCACTTTCGCGGCGAAAATGCTCCTCGCGCGGAAGCGCCGCATCGATGTCGATCTCGGCGATGATGCGGCCGGGGCGCGCCGCCATGACGGCGATGCGCGTCGAGAGATAGGCGCTCTCATAGATCGAGTGCGTGACGAAAACCACGGTGCAGCCCATTTCCTGCTTCAGGCGCATCAGATCGTCGTTGAGCTTGAAGCGGGTGATCTCGTCGAGCGCGGCGAAGGGCTCGTCCATGAGCAGAAGGCTCGGGCGAGTGACGAGGGCGCGTGCGATCGAAACTCGCATTTTCATGCCTCCCGACAGCTCGCGCGGCATGGCTTTCCTGAAATCGGGAAGGCCGACGAGCGAAAGCGCTTCCTCGATGCGAGGACGCGCGTCGCGCAAGGACCAGCCGGCTAGTCGCAACGGCAGGAAGACGTTCATCTCGACGCTCGCCCAAGGCATGAGCGTGGGCTCCTGAAAGACGAAACCGATGCGCGGGCGCAACTTGGCGTCCCCCGTTGCCCATTCGATCCTGCCTGCAGTCGTGGGCTCGAGCCCGGCGATCAAGCGCAAGGCCGTCGATTTGCCGCATCCGGAAGGCCCCAGCAGCGAAAGGAAATCGCCCGCGCGCACACAAAGCTCGAGCCGCGCGAGCGCGGTGACACCGTTTGGGAATTCCTTCGACACGTCCAAGAGAGTGACGAGGGGGGCGCCCTTCTGGACGGCCTCGCCGGCCGCGCGCGAAACCGCATCGGGCTTGCGCGCTGCGGACCGGGTGGACGGCAGGGCTGAGGCACTCATCGCGAGAAGCTGGGGTGAGCTTGCGCGCGCTTCCAATGCCGTGGCGTTGCGCGAAAAGCGCAGGCCGCATCATGGCCGGTGACCGCCGCCTCGCTTCCGGTCGGGCCTTCGCGCCTCGCCTTGCGCCAACCCTTCCGGTCGGTGCTCATTTCGGTCTCAAATCCAAGCCGACTCCTTTGTTCACGAATTGCAGCGTGTAAGATTTTTTATAATCGAGCCCTTGGGGCAAGACGCCGGCCTTCGCCACTTGATCGTAAAAGCTCTTCATTCGCGCATCCGACATGGCACCGATGCCGTTCTTAAAAGAATCACCCGAATCGACGATTCCGTATTCCTTCAGCTTCGCAATCGAATAGGCGATCTGCTCGTCGGTCATCTCTGGATTGTCTTTCTTGATGAGCTCATTGGCGGCTCTGTTGTCGCCATAGAGGTAATGATACCACCCGATGACGCTCGCATCGACGAAGCGCTGCACCACATCCGGATTCTTTTCGACGAAATCGCGCCGGCCTTCGATCGTCGTGGCGACGGTGTCGAACCCGTTATCGGCAAGCAGGAAAACGTTCGGCTTGAACCCGCCGACTTTTTCCACCGCATAAGGCTCGGAAGTGGCAAAGCCCTGCTGCACCGATTTCTTGTCACGGATGAAGGCTGCCGGGTTGAAATTGTAAGGGCCGATCTTCTCCTCCGAGAAACCCCAGGCGGATTCGAGCCAGCGATAGAAGGAGGTGACCGCCTCCTTGGAAACCAGAACCACATGGGCGTCCTTGAGGCTGGCGAAGATGTCGAGGCCCTCGCCAGGATGGCTCATGAGCACCTGCGGATCCTTCTGGAACATGCCCGCGACCACCACCGTAGGGATGCCCTCGGCAACGGCGCTCATCGCCTGGATCATGTCGGTGCCCATGAAGAAATCGATCTTGCCGGACGACATCAAGAGACGCAGATTGTTGTTGGGGCCACCCTGCACGATCGTCACGTCGAGCCCGTATTTCTTGTAGGTGCCGTCGGCGACCGCCTGATAGAAGCCGCCATGCTCAGCCTCGGCAAGCCAATTCGTGCCGTAGGTCACTTTTGCGAGCTGCTGCGCCTTCGCCGGCAATAGGGCGCCGAGAAGAGCCGCAACGGCAGGAACGAGCACCTTCCTGACGGCACCCCCGGTGACGCGGCGCCAGTCTCGCCGCCCGCAGGGATTTCGTCGGCTCGTTGCAATCTGGATCTTCATGGCCACCTCCGATTCGGCCGCCGCCGAACGGCGTCGCGACAGGTTGTGAGGGCCGAGACCGGCCCCCTCGACAAAGTCAGGCAACTTCGTGCGTCCGGGACATTCTCCGGTCAAGGGCTACTCGGCCTCAGACGAGCTTCACGAGCTGTTTGCCGAAATTTTCACCCTTCAACATGCCGACGAAGGCTTTCGGAGCGTTCTCGAGCCCATCTGCGATCGTCTCGCGGTATTTGACCTTGCCGCTTGCGACCCACGCGGCGAGCTCCTTCAAGGCGGGCGGCCAGAGCTCCGGCTTGTCGGAGACGATGAAGCCTTGAAGTTTCACGCGATTGGCGAGGAAGGCGTGGAGGTTGCGCACGCCCGCCGGATTTGCCTCGTTATATTGCGAGACGAGGCCGCATAGCGGCATGCGCGCGAAAAAGTTGAAACGTCGTGAGACGGCCTCGAGCACGTCGCCGCCCACATTCTCGAAATAGACATCGATGCCTTTCGGCGTTGCCGCTTCCAGATCCGCGATGAAGCTCGGGGATTTGTAATCGACGCCGGCGTCGAAGCCGAGCTCCTCGACGACGTAGCGGCATTTCCGAGCGCCGCCCGCGATTCCCACGGCGCGCGCGCCCTTGATCTTGGCGATCTGTCCAACCACGGAGCCGACCGCACCCGACGCCGCGGAAACCACCACGGTTTCGCCTGGCTTGGGATCGCCGATCGTCAAAAGCCCGATCCATGCCGTGACGCCCGGCATGCCGATCGCCCCGAGATAGGCTTGGGCCGGTGCGGCCTTGACGTCGATCACGCGCAAAGCCTTCGCCGACGCAACGCCGAATTGTTGCCAGCCGAGCATGCCCACGACGAAGTCGCCCTTCTTGAACGAGGCATCGTGCGTCTCGAGGACTTCGCCCACCGTGCCGCCGATCATGACCTCGCCGATCTCGGCCTTCGCGGCGTAGGATTTCGCATCGTTCATGCGCCCGCGCATGTAAGGATCGAGCGAAAGCCAATGATTTTGCACCAGCACCTGGCCTTCGGCGGGTTTCGGGATCGGAGCTTCCGAGAACTCGAAATCGCCCTCGCTCACCCAACCCTTCGGTCGACGTTTCAGCAGCACACGCTTGTTCATGGTCATCATGTCTTCTCCGCCCCCTCTGCCCGGCCATTCTCGGCTGCGGCGTTTTGCGTGCCTCGTTTGCGTGCCGAAACCACATAGTTCACGGCGGTGTCGTGCGACAATCGCCATTCCCATCGCAACGGATCGAAAAGCAGCCCTTCGGGATTTCGGGGCACGAGCCGGGCTCTTCGCAATTGCGACGCGAGCTCCCCGGGGGTCAAAAACTTCTCCCAATCATGCGTGCCGCGCGGCAGCCAGCGCAGAAGATATTCGGCCCCGAGTATCGCAAGCGCGAATGAGCGCAAGGTCCTGTTCAAGGTCGACATGAGCAGGAGTCCGCCGGGCTCGAGCACCCGCTCGCATGACGTCAAAAAGGCCGGCACATCGGCCACGTGCTCCACCACCTCCATCGCAAGCACGACAGCGAAGCGCTCGCCTCGCGCGGCGATCTCCTCGACCGTCGAGCATCGATAATCGATCGCAAGCCCCGCACGCTCGCCATGCGCCTTGGCAACCTCGATGTTCTCGCTTGCCGGATCGATGCCCGTGACCTTCGCCCCCAAGCGCGCGAGCGGCTCGCAAAGAAGCCCCCCGCCGCAGCCGATATCCAGGACACTATGCTCCGCGAATATGCGCCGCTCGCTCGGATCAAGCCCGAAATGGCGCGATGCTTCGCGCCGAATCCAGGCGAGCCGGGCGGGATTCATGGCGTGCAAGGCCCGCATCGGGCCTTGCTGATTCCACCAAGTTGCGGCGAGACGCTCGAAGCGCTCGACCTCGGCATCGTCTATCGAAGGGGCTCGCATGAAGGCCTTGTAGCTTTCTCTTCGCGCTCCGCAAAGCCGGCAGTGATTTGACATCTGCGAGCTTCACGGCCAATGGAGGCGCCCCTTCGCGTCGCCCAGGCCCGATCTCGTTTTCTTCCCGAAACCATGTCCCGTCTCGTCATGAAATTCGGCGGCACCTCGGTCGCCAATATCGAGCGCATCCGCAATGTCGCGCGCCACGTGCGGCGCGAGTTCGACGCCGGAAGCGATGTCGCGGTAGTCGTCTCGGCGATGTCCGGCAAAACGAACGAACTCGTCTCCTGGGTCAAGGAGGCCGCGCGCGGCACGCGCAACGGCCCCGTCTACGATCAGCGCGAATACGATACCGTCGTTGCCTCCGGCGAGCAGGTCACCTCAGGGCTCTTGGCGCTGGTGCTGCAAAACGAGGGTCTGGCGGCACGCTCTTGGCAGGGATGGCAACTTCCGGTGACCACGGATGGCGCGCATGGCGCGGCTCGCATCGCGGCCATCGATGGAAGCGCGATCATCAGGGGCTTCGAGGAGCGGCGCGAAATCGCCGTGGTTTCCGGTTTCCAGGGCGTCGAGCCCGAGACCGGTCGCATAGCGACGCTCGGCCGCGGCGGCTCGGATACGAGCGCGGTGGCGCTGGCGGCGGCGATCAGGGCCGATCGCTGCGACATCTACACGGATGTCGACGGGGTCTACACCACCGATCCGCGCGTCGTGCCCAAGGCGAAGCGCCTCGAGCGGATCGCGTTCGAGGAAATGTTGGAAATGGCTTCGCTTGGCGCCAAGGTGTTGCAAGTGCGCTCGGTCGAGCTCGCCATGAACCACAAAGTGAAGACTTATGTACGGTCGAGCTTCGACGATCCGGCGAACCCGAAGCCCGGCACGCTCATCTGCGACGAGGAGGACATCGTGGAACAGGAGATGGTGACAGGCATCGCCTTCTCGAAGGACGAGGCGCAGATACCTTGCGCCGCGTCGCCGACAAGCCCGGCGTCGCGGCGGCGATCTTCACGCCGCTCGCCGAGGCCAACATCAATGTCGACATGATCATTCAGGTGGTCTCGGACGATCAGCTCACGACCGACATCACCTTCACCGTGCCTGCCGGCGAATATGAGCGCGCCATGGTGATCCTCGAAGAAGCGCGCGATGCCATCGGCTATGCCCGCATCGAAGGTGCCGACGACGTGGTGAAAGTCTCCGTGGTCGGCGTCGGCATGCGCAGCCATGCGGGGGTCGCCGCCTCCGCCTTCCGGGCGCTCGCGCAGCGGGGCATCAACATTCGCGCCATCACCACTTCAGAGATCAAGTTCTCCGTGCTCATCGATGCCGCTTACACCGAACTCGCCGTGCGCACGTTGCATTCGCTTTATGGGCTCGACAGAGGCTGATTGCGCGAGGCGGTCGGCCAAATCGCGTTCAATCGGAGGCTGCGGTCCACCCGGGCTTTGCATTTGCGCGTAAGCCCCGCTAAAGCGCCCCTTGCGAACGTCCGGCGCCAAGCCCCGGGCTTGTTCTGCCTCAAATGCGAAGTCTTCCACTTGGCCGGGTCGGGCGCTTGGCGATAAGGACATGGTCAAATCTCGAGTTGGCGCTGCTCGCCATCGGTCAGGTCGTGCCGATCGATTTGCGAAAGCGCCGGGCAGGTGACTGAAAGCGGCCGGACCTGAATCGGCTCGGAAGGTAGCCAGACCATGCGGCCAACTCTCGGCGGACCTCGCCTGCTGCTCAGACGTTTGCGCGAACTGATGGCCGAGCCCATCGGCGCGCAGGCCCGGCTCGATCGAATCGTGAGCCTGATCGCGGCCAATGTCGTGGCCGAGGTGTGCTCCATCTATGTGACGCGTGATGACGGAGTGCTCGAGCTCTTCGCCACCGAGGGGCTCGCACCTCAAGCCGTGCACGTCACCACCATGAAACCGGGCGAAGGCCTCGTCGGCCTCGTGGTCGAGGAGGCCAAGCCCGTCAATCTCGCCAATGCCAGAGCGCACCCGGCCTTCTCCTACAAGCCGGAGACGGGCGAAGAAATCTATCAATCGTTTCTTGGTGTCCCCATCCTGCGCCTCGGCAATGTGCTCGGCGTCCTCGTCGTGCAGAACCGCACGAGCCGGCTCTACTCCGAGGACGAGATCGAGGCCCTGCAGACGACCGCGATGGTCCTCGCCGAAACGATCGCATCGGCCGATCTGCAAACGGCGGCTTCTCCCGGAACCGCGACGGCGGCACGTCGTCCCGTCCGGCTCCAGGGCGCGCGCCTCAACGAGGGGGTCGGCCTCGGATACGTCGTGCTGCATGACCCTCGCGTCGTGGTGAAGAACCTCGTGGCCGACGACCCGCAACTCGAATTGACGCGCCTCCAGGATGCCGTTCTCGGCGTGCGCGCCTCGATCGACAGCCTCATCGAACGCGGCGACATCGTGCATCACGGCGAGCATCGCGACGTGCTCGAGGCTGTGCGGATGCTGGTGAATGACGAGGGCTGGCAGAGGCGCATTCGCGAGGCTATCACCTCCGGCCTCACGGCCGAGGCCGCCGTCGAGCGAGTGCAGTCCGATACGCGCGCCCGGATGATGCGCCAGACCGACCCTTATCTGCGCGAACGCCTGCATGACCTCGACGATCTGGCAAACCGCGTTCTTTCGGCGCTCGTCGAGGGCGCCTATCCGACGCGGGCGAGGGATCTCCCGGAAAACGCAATTATCGTGGCGCGCAACATGGGCCCGGCCGCGCTCCTCGATTACGACCGCTCGCGCTTGCGCGGCCTCGTCCTCGAGGAAGGGGGGCCTTCGAGCCACGTCGCGATCGTGGCGCGCACTCTGGGGATCGCCGCGGTAGGCGAGGTCGAAGGCATTGTCGGCCTCGCCGATAATGGCGATGCCATCATCGTCGATGGTTCGGGCGAGGTGCATTTGCGTCCGCAACCGGACGTCGAGACCGCGTTTCGCGAGAAGGCGCGCTTGCGCGCCAGGCGCCAGGAGCAATACCGCAAGCTGAGGGATGTGCCCTCGGTCACGCGCGACGGCGTCGAGGTGATGCTTGCGCTGAATGCGGGCCTTTCCGTCGATTTGCCGCATATCGACGAAACCGGAGCCGAGGGCATCGGGCTTTTCCGCACCGAACTGCAATTCATGATCGCCGACCGCCTGCCGACGACGGCCAAGCAGCGCAGGCTTTATGAGGCGGTTCTGCGTGCCGCCGGCGATATGCCGGTGATCTTTCGCACGCTCGACATCGGCGGCGATAAGATCCTTCCCTACCAACTGGCCGTCGAAGAGGAAAACCCGGCACTCGGTTGGCGGGCAATCCGCATCGGACTCGATCGTCCGGGTCTCTTGCGTTCGCAAGTGCGCGCATTGCTTCAGGCGGCGGACGGCCGCGACATCTCCATTATGTTCCCTATGGTGGCGAGCGTCGACGAGTTCGACCGGGCACGCGAGATCGTGCTGCGCGAGCAAGAGTATCTGACGCGGCACGGGCACAAGCTGCCGCGACTTTGCCGGCTTGGAACGATGATCGAAGCGCCTTCCCTGCTCTTCCAGCTCGACGAGCTCATGTCGCGGGTCGACTTCATCTCGGTCGGCTCCAACGATCTCTTGCAATTCCTGTTCGCGGCCGATCGCGACAATGCGCGCGTTTCGGACCGCTTCGATCCGCTGTCGCCCGCCGCTCTCAGGGTCCTCATGCGCATCGTCGATCGTGCCAACCTCGCGGGAGTACCCGCCGCGGTGTGCGGAGAAATCGCGGGGCGCCCGCTCGAAGCCATGACGCTGATTGCGCTCGGCTACCGCTCATTGTCGATGCCGCCCGCCTCGATCGGCCCTGTGAAGGCGATGCTCTTGTCGCTCGACGCGGGCACTCTGCGGAATGCCCTCCTGCCGCTGGTTCAGGAGTTGGGCTGCAACCGCACCCTTCGTTCCGAGATCGCCGCGCTCGCGAGAGCCCATGGCGTCACGATCGACCCGCGGTAGCGGGCGAATTGGGAACAGCGAATAGTGAGTAGTTAAAAGCGAACTCGCTCCTCACCCTTCGCGATCTCGCTACTCGCTACTCTCTGCTCGCGCATCTATATACGCCTCAACCATGAACCTGCCCGTTACCAAGCTCGACGCGATTTTGGCCCGCCACGCGGCGCTCGTTTTTCGCCTGGCCGAGAACCCACCCACCGCGGAAACGATCGAGCTCTCTCGCGAGCTGTCCCAACTCCAGCCGATCGTCGCGGCGATCGATCAACTGCGCGCCACCGAGGCGCAGCTCGCCGGGACGGAATCAATGTTGGCCGAGCCCGCCATCGACCCCGAGATGCGCGAGCTCGCCTTGGCCGAAAAGGCGGAGCTCGCCGCGCGGCTTGACGAATCGCGCCAAGGGATCAGGTTGATGCTGCTGCCCAAGGATGACGCCGACGAGAAAGGCGCCATTCTCGAAGTCCGCGCCGGCACAGGCGGTGACGAGGCGGCGCTTTTCGCCGGCGACCTCTTCCGCATGTATGCACGCTACGCCGGCTCGAAAGGATGGACCTTCGAGGTGCTCTCGCAGACCGAAGGCGCGGTCGGAGGCGTGAAAGAGGCGATCGCGGAGGTACGCGGACGTGGCGCTTATGCACGTTTGCGTTTCGAGAGCGGCGTGCATCGGGTCCAACGCGTTCCCGCGACCGAGGCTTCAGGACGCATCCACACCTCGGCCGCCACGGTTGCCGTGCTACCCCAAGCCGAGGAGCTGGAGATGGCGCTCGACGAGGCGGAGCTTCGCGTCGACACCATGCGGGCTTCCGGTGCCGGCGGCCAGCATGTGAATAAGACCGAATCTGCCATCCGCATCACGCATATTCCTACCGGAATCGTCGTGTTCGTGCAGGACGAACGCTCCCAGCACCGCAACCGGACGAAGGCGCTCGCTATTCTTCGCGCGCGGCTCTACGATCGCGAACGCACCCGGCGGGAGGACGAACGCGCCGCAAGCCGGCGCAGCCAGGTCGGTTCGGGAGACCGTTCGGAGCGCATTCGGACGTACAACTTTCCGCAAGGCCGAGTGACCGATCACCGCATCGGGTTGACGCTTTACAAGCTCGGCGAAGTGCTCGAAGGCGTCGCTCTCGACGAATTGATCGACGCGCTCGTCACGGAGCGGCAAGCGGCGCTTCTCGCGATGGCGGAAGAAGAGGCGGCGTGACGAAAAGGCCGCGCCTCGCGTTCGACGCCGGTCAATCGGCGCAGAGTGCCTTGGCAATGCTTCGGCACAGCCTCTCCGCCGAGGGCGTCGCGGGGGCCGCTCTCGAGGCACGCTGCCTCGTCGAGGCCGCTTGCGGTCTGGATCGTGCAAGTCTCGTCGCGCGAGGCCAGCAAACCCTTGGAGAGGCCGCGCCTCGCCTTGCGAGGCTCGCGTACCGCCGTTTAACCGGAGAGCCGCTGGCTCGCATTCTTGGCGCGCGCGAATTCTGGGGCCTTGAATTCCAGCTCTCGGCCGCGACGCTTGTGCCGCGGCCCGAGACGGAGACGCTCGTCGAGGTGGTGCTTCGCCATTGTGAATCAACACGGGGGCGCAAATACCCCTGGCGCCTCCTCGACCTTGGAACCGGCAGCGGCTGTATCGGCATTTCGCTCTTAACCGAGCTGCCGAACGCCACGCTCTTCGGCATCGACCGCTCCATCGATGCCCTTGTGACTGCAAAGATCAATTCGACGCGCCACGGGACCGCCGATCGAGCGTGTTTCATTGCAGGCGATTGGGCAAACCCGATTCGGGGCAAATTCGACGTCGTTGTCTCGAACCCTCCTTATGTGGCGACCGGCGATCTTGACGGCCTGGCGGTCGAGGTGCGCAACCACGATCCGCGCCTTGCGCTCGATGGGGGTACGGACGGGCTGGACGCTTATCGGGCATTGGCAAAAGACCTGCCGCACGTCCTGGCGAAGAAGGGGAGGATTTTCCTCGAGATCGGCGCGGGACAGGCCGGTGAAGTGGACGTCTTGCTGGAAACCTCTGGTTTTAAATCTTTTTCTTCACATGCGGACCTCGCCGGCATCGACCGGGTAATCAGCGCGGAGGCGCAATTTCCAGCAACCCACGCCCGCTCGTGAAAAAACAACGCAAATCCGCCTTTGAAAAAGAGGCAGCAGGTCCTAGATAAAAGATGCGCTTTTGGAGCATCGTCCGCATGCGCGGAGCATCCTTCGGAATTTGATCGCCTCCTTTCATGGGGCTAACTGCGAATTTCGCTTGGATTTTTGTTGCAAAACGGATAAGACCGTCCCGAACAGATCGTCGCCGTGTTGCTGACGCGAGCCGGGCGAGACGCGGCAAAACGATGCTGGCGGATGGATTGCGGTGGGCGCCACCGAAATGGCGCCACTCCATCGATGACCCTGCCGCTCGGGTCGGCCGGGGCATCACGAAGGCAGCTTGGAAACAGCTTGTTAGGCAAGAAGCTTGACGCAAGCGGGGACTGGGGTTGGCTCATTTGCACGCGTATGAAATGACCCGCCCAACGGCACGGATCACACGCATGGAATTCCTTCGCTGAAGACGGTGCGCTGCACTTGGCGCCAAGTCGGCGAGCAGAAATTTTAGGGGGCCGGATCTTGCACCGGTACCGGAACTCGGCCTTGCGAGGACAGGCGGTCGCCTCGAGCCAGGCAAGCAGCGAGTCGGGCTCCTTAATTGGACGGTAGTGGCTGGCAATCGGAGACAGGCTGGATGAGACCAGCTTCAAACAAGCGCATGCGGGGTCGCAACCGGCGTGGTCCGAATCCGTTGGCGCGCTCCTACGAATCGAACGGACCCGACGTGAAGGTACGCGGCACGGCCCAGCACATCGCCGACCGCTATCTCCAGCTCGCACGCGACGCGCAAAGCAGCGGCGATCCGGTTACGGCCGAAAGTTACTTTCAGCATGCCGAACATTACCTGCGCATCATAGCGGCCGCGCAGGATCAAATGCAGGCGCAATTCGGGTATCGCCCGCGGTCCGAAAACGGCGTTGATGAGGAGAGTGACGGCGAGGAGGGCGACGCGGAAGCACTCGGCGCGCCCCGCGCTCAAAACAGCGGGCATAACGGCCAGCCTCGTCACGTTCCCTCATCCGGTAACGGCCCGGTCGACGGCGACGATCAGCCGCCGATGTTCTCACCGCCGCGCGAACGCTTCGACAATCGCAATCAGCGCTTTGAGGGGCGAGAAGGATGGCACCGTCGAGGCGACGGCAACCGATATGACAACAATCGTCGAGACAATTTCCGGCAGGATGGTCACCGTCGAGAGCCTTATCGCCGTGACGAGGGCAACTCCTCGCCCGATTTTTCGCCGTCGCGTGGCGGACAGGGGGAAGGAGGGGGAGATCAGCCAGGCTTCGAGCGGCGCTCGCAAGGCCACCACCCAAATCAGGGGCAGTCGGGCGGCGAACGCAGGGACGGCGAACTGCGCGAACGGTTCGAGCGCCCCGCGCGCCAGGGTCCGCGCGAGCAGGCCGAGCGCGACGAGCAAGCGCTGCCTTCCTTCATAACGGCGCCGGTCCGCGCAACTTCTACCGCGGCCGAAACGCCCGCCGATGACGCCGAGCCGACATCGGCGCCCCGCGAAGCGGGGTCGGCACCCGAAACGGGTCCCACGGCACCGCGCGCGAGGCGAGGCAGGCCCCGTCGTGCCGCTGAGGCCGCGACGGAAGCTGAGGAGGGCGCGCCTTCATCGACCGACACGACCCCCGTCGGAGCCAAGTGAAACGCGAAGCAGCGCCCAGCCATCATAGACTCGAGCTCTTAAGACGGTCGGATCACGCAAGTGAGGCCGGTAAGTGTGAGGCCACTACTGGGGGTCACGCAACCCAGCGCTTGGCTGATGATCATCCATGCGCAACGCCGTTGGTTTTGCGTGCGCAAGAACAGTCGGTAAAGTCACTCTGAAAGAGAGGACGCCTGTCGTCCTCGTGTCCGAAGGGACGCGAATTGACCGCCGAACCGCCGCGCGAGAGGCTCGACACATTTCCCCGGCTCGTGCTGCATCACGCGGCCGAGCGCGGCCGCAACATCGCCATGCGCCACAAGGATCTAGGGCTCTGGCAAGCCTGGAGCTGGTCCGAGCTCGCCTCGAATATGCGTGGCTACGCGGCTGGCCTTTCACTCATCGGCGTCAGGCGCGGCGAGGCGGTCGCGATCATCGGCAGCAATCGTCCGAAGCTTTATTGGACCTTCCTTGCCGTGCAAGCGCTCGGGGCTGTTCCCGTACCCATGTATGCGGACGCCATCGCCGATGAGCTCGGCTATGTGCTCGACGATGCGGGTTGCGTGGTCGCCGTTGTCGAGGATCAAGAGCAGGTCGACAAGGTTCTTTCCCTCAAGGCACGCACGCCGAAACTGCGCCACCTCCTCTTCGACGAACCCAAGGGACTGTCCGATTACGACCCTGCGTTCCTCACGTCGATTGACAAGACGATAGAAGCCGGCCGGGCGCGGCTTGCCACCGACCCGAAATTCGCAGTCGCGATCGAGACGAGCATCGCTTCAGGGAAAGGAGAGGGCATTTCGGTGATGCTTTACACGTCCGGCACGACCGGCCGCCCTAAGGGCGTCACCATTGCGTCCGCACGTGCCATCGCGGCCGCGGCTTCGACCGTCGCCTTCGACAAGCTCACGGATCGAGATCTCGCCCTTTCCTATCTCCCGCTCGCCTGGGTGGGCGACCACTATCTCAACTTTGCACAATCCATGGTGGCCGGCTTCTGCATCGCCTGCCCTGAAAGCGCCGAGACGGTGCAACAGGATCTCAAGGAGATCGGGCCGAGCTTCTATTTTGCCCCGCCCCGCGTTTTCGAAAATCTGCTCACCCGCATCACCATTCGAATGCAGGACGCAGCAAGATTGCAGCGTTGGTTGTTCGAGGCTTTCATGGCCGTCGCGAGGCGTTATGGCGAAGCCATCCTCGACGGGAAAAAAGTACCGCTTCGCGCGCGCCTGCTTTACGGTCTCGGGACTCTTCTCGTTTACGCGCCCTTGAAGAATGCGCTCGGTTTTTCAAACATCCGGATCGCCTACACGGCCGGAGAAGCGATCGGCCCCGAGCTTTTCAGTTTTTATCGTTCCCTTGGCCTCAATCTGAAGCAGCTTTACGGGCAGACGGAAGCCTTCCTCTACGTCACTTGCCAAAGTGACGGGAAGATCGAGGCCGATGCGGTGGGCGCCCCGGCGCCTGACGTGGATATCCGCATCGCCGAAAATGGCGAGGTGCAATTCCGCTCGCCTGGCATGTTCGTCTCTTATCACAAGCTGCCCGAGAAGACCGCGGAGGCGATGACGCCCGACGGCTACGTGAAGACCGGGGATGCCGGCTTCTTCAACGCCTCCGGCCAGCTCAAAATCATCGATCGCGCCAAGGATGTGGGGCGGCTCGAATCCGATGCTCTCTTTGCTCCCAAATACATCGAAAACAAGCTGAAGTTCTTTCCGAACATCAAGGAAGCCGTGGCCTTCGGAAATGGACGCAAATTCGTTGCCTGCATGCTCAACATCGATTTTTCGGCCGTGGGAGCATGGGCGGAACGCCGCAACATCGTCTACGGCTCTTATAAGGAGCTCGCCGCCCATCCCGAGGTCTACGACATGCTTGCCGGCCATGTCGCGGAAGTGAACAAAACTCTGTCCGCCGAGCCTGAGCTTTGTGATGCTCAAATCGCTCGTTTCCTGATCCTGCCCAAGGAGCTCGACGCGGACGAGGGGGAATTGACGCGCACGCAAAAAGTACGCCGCGGCTTCATCGCGGAGCGCTACGCCCCGTTGCTGCGTGCCCTCTATGACGGCTCGCGCACGGCGCAAATCGCGATCGAGATCACGTTCGAGGACGGGCGAAAGGGCGAGCTTTCCGGGCGTGTGGCGATCAGGGAGGCGCAAGTCTTCCCTGCTTCAAAACGGGAGAAGGCCGCGTGAACGGCGACTCGCCCGTTCCTGCGCTCGGTCCCGAGCCCACACGCTTCCTGCTCGCCGTCGACAACGTCTCGTTATCTTTCGGCGGCGTCAAGGCCATTCGCGGCGTGTCTTTCGACATTCGCAAAGGCGAAGTGTTGGCCCTCATCGGGCCGAATGGCGCGGGAAAGACCTCGATGCTCAATTGCATCAACGGATTTTACCGACCGCAGGAAGGTCATATCACCTACAAGGGCGAGCGCAGAATGCGCATGCGTCCTTACGAGGCAGCTTCGCGCGGCATCGCGCGCACTTTCCAAAACGTCGCCTTGTTCCAGGGATTGTCGGCGCTCGACAACATCATGGTTGGTCGCAATCTCAAGATGAAGCGAGGCTTTGCCTGGCAAGCCTTGCGGCTGGGGCCAGCCTTGCGCGAGGAAGTGGAGCACCGCGCCCTGGTCGAAAAGATCATCGACTTTCTTGAAATCCAGGCGATCCGCAAGGCGCTAGCAGGCACCCTGCCCTATGGCCTGCAGAAACGCGTGGAGCTTGCCCGCGCGCTTGCCATGGAACCCGAGCTTCTCCTTCTCGACGAGCCGATGGCCGGCATGAATCTCGAGGAAAAAGAGGATATGTGCCGGTTCATCCTCGACGTGAACAAGCAATTCGGCACGACAATCGCCCTGATCGAACATGATATGGGCGTGGTGATGGACCTCTCGGATCGGGTCATCGTTCTCGATTACGGCCGCAAGATAGCCGAGGGCACTCCCGACGAGGTGAAACGCGACCGGCTCGTCGTCGACGCCTATCTGGGTGTGGCCCATTAACGAAGGTAAGCGTTCCGCCGAAGGTTGGCCTTCGCGTCTGCTCGGCCGGCCAATTCAATGACCGATCGATTCTTCAACCGGCGCTCAGAGTTTCCGAGAACTGTATTGCACAAATCTCAAAAATAAAAAATATTCGATTTTATTGTTGCTCTGGACGAGTCTCGTGATTGCCGGCAATATATGGCGTGTGATCGTCATTATTGCCTTTAACCTTACGGATGCTTAGCACCGGCAAGGAAGTCAGGCAAACGACTCCTCGAAATTGTGTGGGGTGGACCGTGATTCCTGGAACCTTGGAATTGGCCGAGATCGAGCGTTGGTCGGGCCCTTTTTCGACGGATCTCCGCGAGCGCGCGGTCGACGCCCTCGAAGAGGGGCTGGTGATTTATTTTCCGCGCCTTCCTTTCACGCTCGAGGCGCGCGAACGCTTGCTGCTTTCGCCGAGTGTTGCTGACGGCAAGGCGAAGAACGTCAGCCTCGATCCCGCAAGCGGCTCCGTCAAGGGCGCCGCACCGGATGCCGATCGCGCGGCGCTCCAGACAATGCTCGATCGTTTTGCGTCACAAGCCACGCAGCTCGTGGGCGAGCTCTTCCCCGCCTATGTTGCGGGACTGGAGCGGGCGCGCACTAGCTATCGGCCAGTCGAGATCATGGGGCGCAGCTATTCTCCTCTGAAGGATGACAAGCTTCTGCATGTGGACGCCTTCCCTTCGACACCCACGCATGGGCGTCGAATTCTGCGCCTCTTCACCAATATCGCTCCCGCCGGGCAGGCCCGCATCTGGCGCGTTGGCGAGCCCTTCGAGGACTTTGCGCGAAAATTTCTTCCCTCGTTGCCGCGGCCAAACCCGGTCAGCGCTTGGTTTTTTGCAGCGGTTGGCGCAACGAAGACGCGGCGCAGCCCCTATGACCAGCTCATGCTCGCTCTTCACGACGGCGCCAAGCGCGACGCCGCCTATCAGAAGGGCGCGCCGCAAGTCGAAATCGGCTTCCCTCCCGGAACGACCTGGCTCTGCTATACCGATCAGGTCTTGCATGCCGCGCTTGCGGGCCAATTCGCGCTCGAGCAAACTTTCCACATCGACCTTGCTTCCATGGTGGATGTGACGCGATCCCCTCTGCGGGTTTTGGAAAGTTTGGCGGGCCGGCCCCTGGCGAGCTGAGGAGCTTTCCGCGAGCTTGAAAAGCCACCGCTGGCGAGGCCTTGCGGCACCTTATCCCCCGTTATGCCATCACGCCGTTCGCAAATGGCAGCTTCTATGAATGGCTGCTACATTTAAGGCCTTGATTGTGCCATTTTTCCCGGCAGGTGAACTGTGCTGCGCATCGGGCCTGGAGAGGAGGACGACCTGTCGACCGTGGTGGAAACTTCGCAAGCTAGGACTCAAGACAGCGCCTCGAGCCTCTCCTCGGATCCCAAGCTCCCAGCACAGCGTCGCTTGCGCTACGCCGTGGAATATGCGGCATTCTGGCTTGTCGCGAAGGTTGCGGGCGCGCTCCCGCTCGAGCTTTGCGCCTGCGCTTCCGCCTGGTGTTGGCGTGCGCTTGGACGTTTCAGCTCACGCAGCCGGCGTGCCGCGCTTCAACTCGCGCAGTCCTTGCCCGAACTCAACGTAGCCGAACGCGAGGCGATCCTCTCGCAAGTATGGGACAATCTCGGGCGCAATTTCGCGGAGAGCTTCCACATACGCGAATTCATCGACGACCCTTCGCGCTTCGAGATCGTCCGCGAGGAAGCACTTCGCGAGTTCGCCGAAACCACCAAGACCTTTGTCATAGTGTCCTTGCACAGCGCCAATTGGGAGTTGTCGGCGCTCGGGCCGTTGCGCGTCGGCTTGCGCATTGCCGGAATCTATCGTTCGATCAAGAACCCTTGGGTCGACGCTTATGTGACGCGCCTTCGCCAACCGCTCTACCCGGCCGCGCTCCTTCCCAAATCGCCACAAACGCCACGTCGCTTCCTGCGGCTGATGCGCAGGGGTGTGCCTGTGGCCATGATGTGCGATCTGCGTGAAGCGAGAGGCGTGGAGGTGCCGTTCTTCGGCAGGCCAGCGCCCTCGACTTCATTTCCTGCACTGCTTGCCGTGTCGGACGGATTGCCGATTTTCATCGCCCGAACACTGCGCCAGCCGCGCTCGCATTTCCGCTTCGAATGGAAAGTGCTTCAACCCGTCCGAGGCGGCGCTTCGCGCGAAGAGGATGTGACCGCCACCACGGCGCTCATTCAAAGCTGCTTTGAAGAATGGGTGCGCGAACGCCCCGGCGAGTGGATGTGGGTGCATCGCCGTTGGGGATGAGAACCACACTCCCCGATTGCAGTTCGGCAAGCACAAACTGGATCGTGAAAACCGATCGTGCGCTACCTATCAACTCGGCTTGCGCGTGATCGCCTCGGCGAAAATCGCCGCATCGACATTGCCGCCGGAGCAGACGGCAACCACGGTCTTGCCCGCGAAATTGACCTTCTTTGCGAGCACCGCCGCGACAGCGGCGGCGCCGCCAGGCTCCGCTACGAGCTTGAGATGATGGAAAAGCGCCGCCATTGCGAGCATGGCTTCCTCATCGGTCACCGAAAGGCCGCTTGCTCCGTTGGCGGCAAGCGCCGCGAAGGTGAGCGCGCCGGGAGTGGGTGCGCCGATGAGCGCGTCCTGGATCGAACCCGCATTGCGGGTGTTCTTCTCGCGCGCTCCGCTTTGCAATGAACGGGCCATGCGATCGAACCCGTCGGGCTCGACGGTATAGCATTGCGTCACGGACGAGCGCGCCTTAACCGCGACCGTGGTGCCGCTCGACAAGCCGCCACCGCTCGAAGGAATGAGAACTGCGTCCGGCCTCACCCCAAGCGCATCGCATTGATCGATGATCTCGATGCCGATCGTGCCCTGTCCCGACATGACATCGACGTCGTCATAGGGGGGAACGTTGGTCATGCCGCTGTCGCGCGAGAGCTTGTCGACAATGGCAAAACGATCCTCCCGCGCCCGATCGTAAAGCACGATTTCGGCGCCATTCCGGCGCGTGTTGTCGATCTTCATGGCCGGTGCATCGGCGGGCATCACGATCTTCGCCGCGACTCCGAACATCTTTGCGGCGGCCGCGAGCGCATTGCCGTGATTTCCCGAGGAGGACGCGACCACGCCGCGCGAGCGCTTTTCTGGCGCAAGCGTCATCATCTTGTTCAACGCGCCCCTGATCTTGAAGGCTCCGGTGCGCTGCAGAACCTCCGCTTTCACCAAAAGGCGACAACCGGCGAGAGCGGAAAGCGCGGGGCTTTCCAGCAGTGGCGTGGGCACGATGTGGCCGGCGAGACGACCGGCGGCTGCCTGAATATCGGAAAGGCTGATCGGAGACATGGCAAACCCGATGGCGAATTTGAAGCTGGCGTGCTCCTCTTAGAGCATGGCGGCTTGAAGTCGAGTCGATCCCGCTCGAGCCCGGAGAACGCCGCGTCGCCCCTGCGCCACGCGATAAAGGGCACGTCAAGCCTAGCTCATTGCGAGATGATCTTCGGCTTGAACGTGAACCGCTCGGCATGCGAGCCCACCTCGCTCGCGCTGGTCACGGAAGCTCCCGCCCCCGAGAGCCTGGCCACGATCTCTCTGGGAGTGAGCGCACCCGGCCCCTCGATCAAAAGGCTCAGCCCGTTCGGAGCCGCGGCGCTCGAGATGACCACGGCGCCGAGCTCGGCGAGAGTCGACGGAACGCAAGCTCGCCAGCGCTCGAGCGTTGCGCAAATGAGCACGCGTTCGCGCGCGGCCGCATCCGCAAGGGGCTTGGCCACGACGAAGACCGGCGTCCCCGCCGGGTGATCAAGCCGTTCGATGAAAGGCAGGCGTGCGATGATCTTTGGCGCCGAAAGCTCGACGAGGGCGGTCCACCACGCTCCTGCTTGCGCGCCCTGGTCCGAGCGGAACATGCCGAGATCGCCGGCGGAGGCCGCAACCGCCGCGATCACCTCCATCGCGCTGCCATGGGTGACGAAAGGCACGGTGAAACCGAAATGAAAACGCGCCGAATCGCGCATGGGCGCATCGCCCCCGGAAATGTCCGCGTGAACCGCATATGCCTTTTGCACATAGGTGAAGGTGCCGATGATAACGCGCCAAATACCTTCCGCGGTGTCGAGCGGCAGCAGGCCCGAATGGCGTGCGGCGAGGCGGCGCATCATTTGCGCTTCGCGGTCGGGCCGGAAGGCCGAGCCGGTCTCATCGGACTTCTTCACGCGGATCAGCGTCGCGATGATCTCTCCTCGTTCCATCAAGAGGCGATGCATCGCCTCATCGATCCGGTCGATCTCGCGTCGTAGATCGGCAAGGGTCGGGGCAGCCTTCGATGCGATCTCATCCGTCACAGATGACGTCGACGCGGAGCCTTTGGAGGAAAGCTTCATCGCAAAACCTTTGCCGACACGCCAGGACCGGCCCCCTTGCGCACACTATCCCATGTTCTCGGGAAGCGGGAGGCAAGTTCCGAGATGTGGGGCTCAAAAACCGACGGGCGCCCATTGTCGAAGCTGGCAAGTGTTCAGTTTGCAGGAGGCGGCTTTGGATTGCCGGACCGGCTCGACAGGGGGAGGGTAGGCTATTAGTCATGAATTTGTCATACACAACGTTTCGCCGCCCCCAGTGCTACGAGTAACTGACCGGTTTCGTCGCGGAGATTGGCTTCATGCAAGGGACCGAGCTTTTTACGAGCCTCATCGGCAGCGTCACGTTGCTCCTATGGGGAGTGCGCATGGTGCGCACCGGGGTGACACGCACGCTGGGCGGCGCGCTTCGCCGCCTGCTCGCTGCGTTTACCAGCAACCGCTTCTACGCCTTCGTGAGCGGCCTCGTGATGACCGTTCTGGTGCAGAGCTCGACCGCGACCGCCCTTCTTCTCGGATCCTTTTGCGGACGGGGGATGATCGGCTTGTCGGCGGCGCTCGCGGTGATGCTCGGCGCCAACGTCGGCACGGCCCTCGCCGCGCAAATCTTCTCTTTCGATGTGCTTTGGCTCTGGTCGGCCGTTGTCGCGATCGGCGTGATCCTCTTCATGAGCTCGAATGCCGAGCGGCCACGCGGCCTTGCGCGAAGCTTCATCGGGCTTGGCCTGATGCTGCTCGCGCTCGATCTCATGACCTCCACGATTGAGCCGTTGAAGGCCTCCCCGACATTCCGCACCGTGATTGGCGCGATCGCCGAGGAGCCCATTCCTGCTCTACTTGCCGCGGCTGTTCTGACCTGGCTCGCGCATTCGAGCCTCTCGATCGTGCTTTTCGTCAAGCTCCTGGCTTCCACGGGCGTCGTGCCGACGCAAGCGGGTTTTGCGCTCGTGCTCGGCGCCAATCTCGGCGGAGCCATCGCGCCTTTCCTCGATCTTTCGGGTTCACCGCCCGCGGCGCGGCGCGTGCCGCTCGGCAACCTGATGATGCGCGGTGCGGCCGTGATCTTGATCTTGCCGGCACTTTCACCTTTCGCCCATTGGGCGGACACGCTCGCCATCGATGCCGGTCGGCTGATGATCGATTTTCATCTCGCCTTCAACGTCGCCGCGGCCGTGCTATCGCTGTTCCTCACCGACAGCTTCGCCAAGCTTTGCGAACGGCTGGTGCCGGAACCGCGCAAGCACGAGGACCTTTCGACACCGCGCCACCTCGATCCCAACGTGCTGGACAATTCTTCCGAGGCCCTCGCCTGCGCGATGCGCGAGACGCTCAACATGGGTGATCGCGTAGGCGACATGCTGCGACAGGCGCTTATCGTCTTCGAGACTTCGGATGTGAGGCTCATGCGCGAGGTGGAAAAATCCGACAATTCCGTCGACCGCCTGCACGAGGCGATCAAGCTTTACCTCATCGATGTGTCGCGGTCAGGCCTGAGCGAGGAGGAGAGCCGCCGTTTCCAGGAAATCTTGAGCTTCACCACCAATCTCGAGCATATCGGCGACATCATCGACAAGAATTTGATGGAACTCGCGGCGAAGAAGATCAAGAACAACTACGTCTTCTCAAGCGAGGGCCTCGCGGAGATCAAAAAATTTCACGCCCTTGTCATGGACGATTTGCGCCTCGCCTTGAACGTCTTCGCCACGCGCGACGTGGCGCTCGCCCGCAAGCTGATCGCCGAAAAGGCACTCGTGCGAGCCGCAGAGCGCGAGACCTCCGATCTCCACTATGCTCGGCTTCGTGACGGACGGCCCGAGTCGATCGCCTCGAGCGCCATTCATCTCGACATCATCCGCGATCTCAAGCGCATTAACAGCCATCTCACCTCGGTCGGCTACCCCATCCTCGAAGAGGCGGGCGAGCTTGCCGAAAGCAGGCTCCTGGCGCGCGACACCGAAGCCGCCGAGGCGCATTCCAACGGACAGGCGGCCGCCGGCACCTTACGACTATGAGTCTGGCCATTAGCTACCCCAGTTCACCGACTGGGCCGGCTCTCTTCGTTACGGCTCGCTGAGCCAAGAAGCCAGTTCGGATCGAACCAGCGGTCTGCCGGACCGTCATAATCAAGGCGCGTGATGTCCCAATGGCTGACGAAACGCGCATAGGCGCTCCAAATGGGAGGGCCGCCTCCGATGAACACGACCCGCCCGGGAAAGCGCCTCAGAGTCTCTTGGGGATCCATGTTGGAGCGCAACACGAACAGCTCGCGATCCGCACTCGCGAATTGCGGCACGCTCGCAATCGTTCGCGGACCCGCCACGAGGACGTGCCCTCTCGTGATCTCGAAAAACCGCGCGACATCGGCGAGGTATGCCGGCCCCTTGTCGCCTTCCCAAGGCAGGCGCCCGTGCAGGCCAAGCTGCCCTGACCGGCCAATCGCGCAGATGACCTTGACGATGGTCTTCTGCATCGAACCTCACCATTGAGCA
>JAFBAS010000164.1 GCA_019247605.1 Hyphomicrobiales bacterium | reverse complement strand
CACCGACGCGCGTCACGATCTGGTCGACGCATTCGAAGAAATCGGCCCCGATCTTGTCCATCTTGTTGACGAACACGATCCGCGGCACGTCGTATTTATCGGCCTGGCGCCAAACGGTTTCCGTCTGCGGCTCGACGCCCTGGTTACCGTCGAGAACGCAAATGGCGCCGTCGAGTACGCGAAGCGAACGCTCCACCTCGATGGTGAAATCCACATGTCCGGGTGTGTCGATGATGTTCAGGCGCTTCTCGCGCCAAAAGCAGGTGGTCGCCGCGGAGGTGATGGTGATACCGCGCTCCTGCTCCTGCTCCATCCAATCCATGGTGGCAGCGCCGTCATGGACCTCGCCGATCTTATGGCTCTTGCCGGTGTAATAGAGGATGCGCTCGGTCGTCGTGGTTTTTCCAGCATCGATATGCGCCATGATGCCGAAATTGCGGTAATCCTCGATCTTATGCGTGCGGGGCATGAAACGACCTCACCAGCGATAGTGTGAAAAGGCGCGGTTCGCCTCGGCCATACGGTGGGTGTCTTCACGCTTCTTCACGGCATTGCCCCTGTTATTCGAGGCATCGAGAAGCTCGGCGGAAAGGCGCTCGACCATGGTCTTGTCGTTGCGCGCGCGCGCCGCGGAAATCAGCCAGCGGATGGCGAGAGCCTGGCGGCGCTCATTGCGAACCTCGACCGGCACCTGGTAAGTGGCGCCGCCCACGCGGCGCGAGCGCACCTCGATTGCGGGCGCGACATTCTCGAGCGCCTGTTTGAACACTCCCAACGGATCGGCCTTCGCCTTCTGTTCGATCTGGTCGAAGGCGCCGTAGACGATCGATTCCGCGACCGACTTCTTTCCCTCGTACATGATCGAGTTCATGAACTTCGCAACGACGAGGTCCCCGTATTTCGCATCGGGAACGAACTCGCGTTTGTCGGCTCTATGACGCCGGGACATCTTATCGTCTCCGTCTTCCGCCTTGTCCGGCATGGCTGCTCCCCGAACCTTCCGGGGCGAAACCGATGCGCTTTGCCTTCGTCTTCTCTCGAGGCAGCCCGGCCCGAGCCTCGCCGCCTTCGTGATTTTCCCGCGCCAGAGGCCGATCTACTTCGGCCGCTTGGCTCCGTATTTCGACCGGCGCTGCTTGCGGTCCTTCACGCCCTGAGTATCGAGGACGCCGCGCAAGATGTGATAGCGCACGCCTGGCAGATCCTTCACGCGGCCGCCGCGGATCATCACCACCGAGTGCTCTTGCAGGTTGTGGCCCTCTCCAGGAATGTAGCCGATGACCTCGAAGCCGTTCGTGAGCCGCACCTTGGCCACCTTGCGCAAGGCAGAATTCGGCTTCTTGGGCGTCGTCGTGTAGACGCGCGTGCACACGCCCCGCTTCTGGGGGCAGGCATTGAGGGCGGGAGCCTTGTCCCTGTAAGTCTTCGGCTGCCGGGGCTTCCGGATCAGCTGCGAAATCGTCGGCATGATCGCCTTCCATCACAGCGCCTTGAAAAGGCGCAAAGCCAAACGGACCATCCGCCGATCAGGGCATCAGGTCCGCCTTCCAAACGCAGAGGACCGGGTCACCCCGATCATGCCATCATCGATTGTCTCAATCGCAGACGGGCAGTGTTTGGACGCTCTTGCATCGAGCGCGAGGCGCACTCGAACAGGCGAGGTCCACGACCTGCCGAAACGTTGTGCCGGCTCTAGCGTCCGTTTCACCAAACGTCAACAGGTAAATGGGGAGCACCGCCCCCTTTTTCATCCCTTGCAATTCGTTACGCCGCCCAACCCGCAAGCCGCAGCTCGCCGCCATCGGCCGACAAGAAAAAGCCGCCCCGAGGGGCGGCTTTCGATTGGTGGGATCGGATGCTCGATCCGCAGGCGCCGACACGCTACGCCGGCGGCAGCGCCTCGAGCGGTTGCTCGCCCGCACCCTCGAGAGCGGCGGCCTCGGCGGCCTTGTTGCGCTGTTCGAGGATGAGCTCGTCGCGATGGGACGCAACCTCCCGAATGCGTGCGATCATCGATCCGGTGCCCGCCGGAATGAGACGTCCCACGATGACGTTCTCCTTCAGGCCCTCGAGCATGTCTTCCTTGCCGTTGACCGCGGCCTCTGTGAGGACGCGGGTGGTCTCCTGGAAGGAGGCGGCCGAGATGAAGGAACGCGTCTGCAAGGAGGCCTTGGTGATGCCGAGCAGAACCGGGTGTCCGACCGCGGGTTTCTTGCCCTCTTCCACGAGCTTGTCGTTCAACTCGTCGAGATCGATGCGGTCCATCTGCTCGCCCTCGAGAAGATCGCTATCGCCGCCATCGGCGATCTCGACCTTCTGCAACATCTGGCGAACGATCACCTCGATGTGCTTGTCGTTGATGTTCACGCCTTGCAAGCGGTACACCTCCTGGATCTCGTTCACGAGATAGGCGGCGAGCTCTTCCACGCCCTTGATGGCGAGGATGTCGTGCGGCGCCGGGTTGCCGTCGACGATGAAGTCACCCTTTTCGATGAGGTCGCCATCCTGGTGGTAGACGTGCTTCGACTTCGGCACGAGGTACTCGACCGTCTCGGAGCCGTCATGCGGAATGAGGTTGATCCGGCGCTTGTTCTTGTAATCGCGCCCGAACTGGATCGTGCCCGCCTTTTCCGCGATGATCGCGGCTTCCTTGGGCCGGCGCGCCTCGAAGAGCTCCGCCACGCGCGGCAAGCCGCCCGTGATGTCGCGCGTCTTGGCGCTTTCGGTCGGAATGCGGGCGAGCACGTCGCCCGCCTTGACCACATTGCCGGGATCGACGGCGAGAATCGCTTCCGCCGGCAGCACGTAGCGGGCTTCACCGCCACGCGCGAGCTTGCCGATCTTGCCGTCCTTGCCGGTGATGACGATGGCGGGCCGCAGTGACGAGGAACGTGAGTTGGCGCGCCAGTCGATCACGACGCGCTTGGCGATGCCGGTCGCTTCGTCGATCGATTCCGTCATCGACCCACCTTCCACGAGATCCTCGAAGCCGATCTTGCCCGCGATCTCGGTGAGGATCGGCCGGGTGTAGGGATCCCACTCGGCGATGCGCTGGCCACGTTTCACCGTGTCGCCCTCGTCGACCTTGAGCTTCGCACCGAATTGAATGCGGTGCACAGCGCGCTCCGTACCGTCCGGGCCGACGATCACCACCGCGAGGTTGCGCGCCATGGCGATAAGGTCGCCCGCGGAATTGCGCACGATATTGCGGTTGCGGATCGTGACCTTGCCCTCGAAGTTCGTCTCGATGAACGATTGCTCCGAGATCTGGGCGGCGCCGCCGATGTGGAAGGTGCGCATGGTGAGCTGCGTCCCGGGCTCGCCGATCGATTGGGCCGCGATGACGCCGACCGCCTCGCCGAGATTGACCGGCGTGCCGCGAGCAAGGTCGCGCCCGTAGCACTTGCCGCAAACGCCGTCGCGCAACGCGCAAGTGAGAACCGAACGGATCTTCACTTCCTGGATGTTGGCTGCCGTGATTGCGGCGATGTGGTTCTCGTCGATCAGCTCGCCGGCCTTGACGATCACCTTCTTGCCGTCCGGCCCGACGATATTTTGCGCCGCGGCGCGGCCGAGGATGCGCGAGGCGAGTGAAGCGACCACCTGCCCGGCATCGACGATGGCGCGCATCACGATGCCGTTCTTCGAGCCGCAGTCATTGCTGGTGATGATCGAGTCTTGCGCGACATCGACGAGCCGGCGCGTCAGATAGCCGGAGTTCGCCGTCTTCAAGGCCGTGTCGGCGAGACCCTTTCGTGCGCCGTGCGTCGAGTTGAAATACTCGAGCACGTCGAGGCCTTCCTTGAAGTTCGAGATGATCGGGCTCTCGATGATCTCGCCCGAAGGCTTCGCCATCAGGCCGCGCATGGCGGCGAGCTGGCGCATCTGCGTGGGCGAGCCGCGCGCGCCGGAATGCGACATCATGTAGATCGAGTTGACCGGCTTGTCGCGGCCGTCCTCGTCCTTGCGCACCGTCGAGATGCCTTGCATCATCTCCGTGGCGAGACGATCCGAGCACTTCGACCAGGCGTCCACGACCTTGTTGTATTTCTCACGTTGGGTGATGAGGCCGTCCTGGAACTGCTGCTCGTAGTCCTTGGCGAGCGCGCGCGTTTCGTCGACCACCTTCCACTTGTTGTCGGGCACGACCATGTCGTCCTTGCCGAACGAGATGCCGGCCTTGAACGCCTGGGTGAAGCCGAGATTCATGATCTTGTCGCAGAAGATCACCGTCTCCTTCTGCCCGCACTCGCGGTAGACGATGTCGATGAGGGTCGAAATCTCCTTTTTCGTCATCAGCCGGTTGGCGATGTCGAAGGAGATCTTGGCGTGCTCGGGCAAAAGCTGCCCGAGCAAGACGCGGCCCGGCGTGGTGTCGTAAATCTTGGACACGCGCTTGCCCTTCTCATCCACGCCCGTCCAGCGGAACTTGATCTTGGCATGGAGTGAAACCGCCTTCGTCTCCAGCGCGTGCTCGAGCTGGCCGAGATCGCCGTAAAATCCCTGCTTGGGGATCTTGGCATTCTTGTTCTTGGCGTAATCCTTGGAGGCGAAGAGCTTCTTCAGCTCGTCCTGCTCGAAATACTTGAACTCGCCCGGCTCACCGTCGGACATGATGGTGAGGTAGTAGAGCCCGAGCACGATATCCTGCGACGGCACGATGATCGGCTGACCATTGGCGGGATGCAGGATGTTGTTGGTCGACATCATCAGCACGCGCGCCTCGAGCTGGGCCTCGAGCGAGAGCGGCACGTGCACGGCCATCTGATCGCCGTCGAAATCGGCATTGAATGCGGCGCAAACCAAGGGATGAAGCTGGATCGCCTTGCCCTCGACGAGCGTCGGCTCGAAGGCCTGGATGCCGAGCCGGTGCAAGGTGGGGGCGCGATTGAGCATCACCGGATGCTCACGGATCACCTCATCGAGGATGTCCCAGACTTCCGGCCGCTCCTTCTCGACGAGCTTCTTTGCCTGCTTCACCGTCGCCGCGAGCCCCTTGGCGTCGAGACGCGAATAGATGAACGGGTTGAACAGCTCGAGCGCCATCTTCTTCGGCAAGCCGCATTGATGCAGTTTGAGCTCGGGACCGACCACGATGACGGAGCGGCCCGAGTAATCGACGCGCTTGCCGAGAAGGTTCTGGCGGAAGCGGCCCTGCTTGCCCTTCAGCATATCGGCAAGCGATTTGAGCGGACGCTTGTTTGCGCCGGTGATGACACGCCCGCGCCGACCATTGTCGAAAAGGGCGTCGACGGCCTCTTGCAGCATCCGCTTTTCGTTGCGGATGATGATGTCGGGCGCGCGAAGTTCGATCAGCCTTTTCAAACGATTGTTGCGGTTGATCACGCGCCGATAGAGGTCGTTGAGGTCCGAGGTGGCGAAGCGCCCGCCGTCGAGCGGCACGAGAGGGCGAAGATCGGGCGGAATCACCGGTACCTGCGTCAGGATCATCCATTCCGGCTTGTTGCCCGATTGAATGAAGGCTTCGATGATCTTGAGCCGGCGCATCAGCTTCTTGGGCTTCAGCTCGGAGGTCGTGGTCGCGATCTCCTGGCGCAGGTCGAGCGCGATCTTCGGCAGGTCGAGGCCGATGAGGATCTCGCGCACGGCCTCAGCGCCGATCAGCGCGGTGAAGCTGTCCTCCCCGTACTCCTCCTGGGCGCGCATCACCTCGTCCTCGGAGAGGAGCTGATACTGCTTCAAGGGCGTGAGGCCCGGCTCGATGACGATGTAGTTCTCGAAGTAGAGGACGCGCTCGATGTCCTTCAGCGTCATGTCGAGCAAGAGCCCGATGCGCGAAGGCAGCGACTTCAAGAACCAGATATGGGCGACGGGAGCCGCGAGCTCGATATGGCCCATGCGCTCGCGTCGCACGCGCGAGAGCGTGACCTCGACGCCGCATTTTTCGCAGATGATTCCTTTGTACTTCATGCGCTTGTACTTGCCGCACAAGCACTCGTAATCCTTGATCGGGCCGAAGATGCGCGCGCAGAACAGCCCATCGCGCTCCGGCTTGAAGGTACGATAGTTGATCGTCTCGGGCTTCTTG
>JAFBAS010000089.1 GCA_019247605.1 Hyphomicrobiales bacterium | reverse complement strand
CCTGCGGAGCGCTCGGCCGGGAATGACATCTCTTTGTCCTCGCACCCCAGCGTGTCACCTCCAGCCGTGCGGGAAGGTCGGGCTCGGCGCCCGGCCTACGCCATCCGCTTTTCGCAATTCACCATCCAGGGCGTGCCGTATCGGTCGGTCACCATGCCGAAGCGCTGCGCCCAGAAGGTCTCGCCGATCGGCATCATCACGCTGCCGCCTTCGGAAAGCTCCTCGAAAATGCGCTCGGCCTCGGCCGGCTCGTCGACGGCGACGCTGACGCAAAAGCCTTGCGGCTTTGAGGGGCCGCGCATGGGCGCGTCGCTGCCCATCAAGAGCCGGCCGCCCACCTCGAGCCGTGCATGCATGATGCGATTGGCGGTGTCGGCGTTTTGCGGCACGCCGGAATCTTTCGGCGCGTCGGAATGGCGCATCATCATCAGGATCTTGCCGCCGAACACTTTCTCATAATGCTTGAAGGCTTCCTCGCATTGTCCATCGAAGCTCAGATAGCTCACGAAGTCGGTCACCATGGTCGGCATCCTTTCATTGCGGTCATGAAGGCGCGCTCATCGCGCGGGATCGGTTCGGGGCCGCGTTGCGGCCGTCTATTGGCGGATGTCGGGCTCGACGAGGCGCGCGAGATTTTCGAGCGATTGCTGCCAGCCGAGGTAGCACGCCTCGAGCGGAATGACGTCCGGCAGGCCCTCCTGCACGATGTGGATTTCCGTGCCGACCAGCACCTTCTTCAACGTCACGGTCACCTGGATTTCGCCCGGCAGGTTCGGGTCCTCGAACTTGTCCGTGTAGCGAATGCGCTCATGCGGCACGAGCTCGATGAAGTGTCCACCGAAAGCGTGGCTCGCGCCATTCGTGAAATTGCGAAACGACATTCGGAATTTGCCGCCGACCTTCGCGTCCATGGAATGAACCGTCGCGGCAAAGCCGTTGGGCGGCAGCCACTTCGCCATGGCATCGGGTTCGAGGAAGGCGCGGTAGAGCTTCTCCGGCGTGGTGGCGAGCACGCGGTGCAGGCGAACCGTATTGGGCATCTTTAGTCTCCTGAATGGCGGTGAAGGGCCGGGCGCGACCTCAGCCTTGCGGGATGGGAAGGACCGGCATGATCTCGACCGCTTCGCCCGGGAAGATCGTGAAATGGGGATGCTTCTCGAACATCTTGGCCGCTTCCTCATGCGACCCTGCGCGCACCACCGTGAAGGCGCCCATTTCGTTCGCGACATCCGCGGTGCCGGTGCCCGACACGCGTTTCGTTTTCCCGAGCGGGCCACCCATGGCGACGACGGCGCCCTGATGCTTCTCCATCCAGGCCTTCCAAGCCGCGATGCCCTTCGCTCCCTTGGCTTTGCGCTCCGTTTCGGAGGCCGCCATCCAGGCCTTCATGCGGGGGCTGGTTTTGCTGCCCAGGAAAATGGCGAGGTAGGTGTCGTTCGTGCTCATGACAATGTCCTTCCCTTGTGCGTTCGTGGTCGAAAAAGAAGCTCGATGTAGCGGCGCAAATGATCGATGTTGGCGATGGCGATCTCAGCGCCTCCCTTAGGCGCGTCGCCCTTGGCCTTGGCGAGGACGAAGGCGCCCTGCAGCACGGCTTGTGTGTGCAAGGCTAGGCTTTTCGCTGTCCATCTTGCGCGCAGTTTGTGACGCTTCATGGCCTGCGCGATGTCGGCCTCGACCTTGGCCGCGTGCGCGCTGATGCTGTCGTCGCAGGCGTCGCGGATCGCCGGATTCGTGGCGTAGATCTCCTGCACCATCGTGCCGACTAGACAGGTGAATTCCGGCACCTTCCCGGTGAGGATCGAACGGCGAAAATCGATGTAGCCCAAGACCCGATCGAGAGGGTCCTCGTGGTCGTGATAAGGCGCGGCCGCAAAAAAAGCGCTCGTCGTCTGCGACCAATGATCGGCCGCGGCGACCGCGAGCGCCTCCTTGTCCTTGAAGTGATGGAAGAAGGAGCCCTTGGCGACGCCAGCTCTGGCGCAGAGCTCATCGACCGTGGTTGCGACATAGCCCTTCTCGCGGATCAGCCCGAACGCCGCATCGAGCAGCTTCTGCCGGGCGGGCGCCATGGGGCGGGTTCGGGTCGGGGCATCGTTCATGACGAGTGTTATACCGACTGGTCGGTATAAACGCAAGCGGAATTTGTGAATGCCAGGCCCAAGGCCGGGGCATGACGGAGAGGCGGTGCCGCTTCGTCATGCCCTTCCACCAGCGTCATGCGCGCACTTGGTGCGCGCACCCACGCCTTTACTTTCCACGCGCAAGAGGAAGGCGTGGATGACCGGGCCGAGGCCCGGTCATGACGGAGAAGCGTTTTCGCCGCGTCATGCGCGTCCCCGGGCTTGTCCCAGGGATCGCGTGCGCGCACCCACGCCTTTACTTCCACTGCCCAGCGTAAAGGCGTTGATGCCCAGCCCGAGGCCGGGCATGACGGTCGAGTCCGAGTGCGGTCATGACGGAAGTTGCCGCTCAACTCGCGGCTTGAGCGGGCTCGCGGATAGTGCCAAGCTCAAATCGGGTGATCCGCCGGGCGGGATGCACGAACCGAGTTCACGAAGCGATAAGGAGAGGCGGGGCCGATCTCGACAAAAGCGCACATCGATCACCAAGGGAGGACTTCCGATGGCAATGAGGCCCGATCCGACCTTTCACGCATCGCCGAAGCTCGCAATGGAAGCTCCGGTCGAGAACTTTGCATACACGGCGCTGCTCAGCCCGGATTTCTCGAAACCCGACGCGCTCGCGGTCATCGACGTGAAACCTGGCTCGCCCACCTACAGCAAAGTCGTCCACACGGTGACGATGCCGTATAAGGGAGACGAGTTTCACCATTTCGGCTGGAACGCGTGCTCGTCCGCCCTGTCGCCGCTCACCGGCCACGCTTTTCTCGAGCGCCGCTATTTGATCATCCCCGGAATCCGCTCCTCGCGCATTTACGTGGTCGACACCAAGCCCGATCCCACCAAGGCCAAAATTCACAAGGTGATCGAGCCCGAGGAGGTCTTCAGCAAAACCGGTTACTCGCGGCCTCACACGGTGCATTGCGGGCCCGAAGGCATCTATGTCAGCACGCTCGGCGGGGGCGGCAAGGACGGCACCGACGGCCCGCCCGGCGTCTTCATCATGGATTGTGAAACCTTCGACATCCTCGGGCGCTGGGAGCTCGATCGAGGGCCGCAGAAGCTCCATTACGACTTCTGGTGGAATCTGCCGCGCGACTACATGGTGACGAGCGAGTGGGGGTTGCCGCCGCAATTCGAGCACGGGATCGTTCCGGAGGATCTCCTCTCGAACAAATATGGCCATGCGATCCACTTCTGGGATCTGCGCGGGCGGCGCAACGTTCAGACGATCGACCTTGGTGCGAACCATCAGATGGTGCTCGAAGTGCGGCCCGCTCACGACCCCGTCCGCGAATACGGCTTCGTGGGGGTCGTGGTCGATACCACGAACCTCGAAGCTTCGATCTGGACCTGGTGGCGCGAGGGCAGCAAGTTCCACATCGAGAAGACGGCGACCATCCCGGCCGAACCCGCGCCCAAGGAGAAGCTCCCGCCCCTCTTGCAAGGCTTCGGAGCCGTGCCGCCGCTGGTGAGCGACATCGATCTGTCGATGGACGATCGCTTCCTCTACGTCGCCTGTTGGGGAACCGGCGAGATGCGCCAATACGATGTGACGGAGCCGAGACGGCCCAAGCTTGCGGGCTCGATCCATATTGGGGGTATCGCGCGGCGCACGCCCCATCCGAACGGGGAGGCGTTCGCGGGCGGCCCGCAAATGGTCGAGATCAGCCGTGATGGAAAGCGGGTCTATTGGACGAACTCGCTCTACTCGACCTGGGATGATCAATTCTATGCGGGTGGCGTGCCCGGCGCCGAGGTCATGGCCGACGTGAACCCGAGCGGTGGCCTCACCTTGCACAAGGATTACTGGGTCAAGTTCCCCGACGGCTATCGGGCGCATCAGATCCGGCTCGAAGGCGGAGACTGCTCGACGGATTCCTTCTGCTATCCGTCGGTTTGAGCGCTCGAGAGGACCGAAGCGGGTTGACATCGGCAGCGCTCTGGATCGCGGTCGTCGCGAGCGGCCTCTTTCATGGAATGAACCCCGGCATGGGATGGCCGCTCGCCGTTTCCGCCGGGCTCATGGAGAGGAGCTCGCGCGCGCTTTTCGGAGCGCTGGCGCCGCTCACGGCCGGGCACCTTCTGGCGATGCTCGCGATGATCCTGCCTTTCTCCTTGTTGTTCGGCATCGCTCGATGGCAAACGCCGATCCAGGTCGGCGCCGGCCTGTTGCTCCTGGGGTTCGGGATTTTTCGCTACGTTGGGCGGCGGCATCCGCGGGTGCTGGCGCGCATACGACCGACGCAGCTTGGCGCCTGGTCCTTCGTGGTCGCGCTCGCGCATGGCGCGGGACTGATGCTGGTGCCGATCTATCTCGGCCTTTGCGGCTCCATGGGCCTCGACGCCGTTCACCGGGCGGCAGGCGCCCTCATCGGCGCCGATCTCGGCATGGCGCTGCTGGTCTGCGTCGTTCACACGATGGCGATGATCGCCGCCGGCGGCATCCTTGCCTGGCTCGTCTTCCGCTATCTCGGCACCAAGTTCCTGTCACGCAGCTGGTTCAATCTCGATGCGACCTGGGCCGCCAGTCTCATGCTCGTGGGCGCGCTTTCGGTCGCCCTCAGCCTTGCGCCCCGCTGAACCGCAAGGCAGCCATCACGAGGCTCGGATGAACGGGCCCCACCACGTCTTCGCGCGCCGAGAGTGCAAGTCTCAAAAGCTCAGCCTTGAATCCTGCTGCCTGCTCGCTGAGCGTGCACGAGAACTGGCCATCATAGGTCAGGAAGGGGGCAGGCACAGATCGTCGGAGCTTGACAGGTAACCGGAAGGTTGCATATAAAAGGCAACCAAAAGGTTCCATGTTGCAAATGAACGAGGACGCGCTTTTTCGCGCTTTGGCCGACGCCAGCCGGCGGCGATTGCTCGACCGGCTGCACCGAAAGAACGGGCAGACGCTCGGCGACCTTTGTGAAGGCCTGGCGATGAGCCGCCAGGCCGTCGCCAAGCATCTCGCGGTTCTGGAGGAGGCAAATCTCGTTTCGTGGAAGCGACAGGGAAGGGAGAAGCTGCACTTCCTCAATCCCGTTCCGATCAACGCGATCGCGGAGCGCTGGATCAGCAAGTTCGAACGTCCGCGATTGCGCGCGCTCGCCGCGCTCAAGCACAAACTCGAAGGAGACGCATGATGACCGATGCACCAAAAAGCAGCTTCGTCTACGTGACCTACATCCGCACGACGGCGGAGAAATTGTGGTCCGCCCTGGCGAGCGCGGACTTCGCGCAGAAATATTGGCTCGGCGCTCGTCCCGACGCGGAATGGAAAGTCGGCGGCGCTTGGAAGCTCGTCTTGCCGGATGGCCGGGTTGCCGACACGGGCGAGATCGTCGAGTTCGATCCGGGCAAGCGTCTCGCCATCCGCTGGCGCAACGAATTCCGCCCCGAATTGAAAGAGGAAGGCTGGTCGCTCTGCGTGATGGAGATCGAACCCGCGGCGGGCGAGACCGTGAAGCTCACGGTCACGCACAGCATCGAGCGCGAAGGCTCAAAGCTCATCGGCGCTGTCTCCGGCGGATGGCCGCAGATTCTTTCCAACCTGAAATCGCTCTTGGAGACGGGATCTGTCATCCTGCCACCGAAGAAGTTCTGATCAGGCGAAGGGCGGCTGGCGCGCGTGGCCTTGCGCGCCAAGCCCTGGATAAGGGGGTGGCTCACATCGAGGAGCGGTCACGAGTATTTTTTTCACCATAGGTCATTCGACCAGGACGATCATCGAATTCGTCGAGCTTCTTCAGGAGCACGGCGTCGAGCTCGTGGTCGATGTGAGGTCAATGACGCGCTCGCGCGCCAATCCGCAATTCAATTGGGAAAGCCTCTCCGAAAGTTTGGCGGCGTGGCGGATCGCTTACGAGCACATCGCCGAACTTGGTGGCCTACGTGGAAAGGCTCACCTCGCCGAACCTTCGCCAAACGCCTATTGGCGAGTGCGCGGCTTTCGAAATTATGCGGATTACGCGCTGACGGCGCCGTTTGCTTCGGGGCTCACGCGACTGCGAGATCGGGGTCGCCAGCGCCGATCCGCAATCATGTGCGCCGAGGCGGTCTGGTGGCGCTGCCACAGGCGCATCATCGCCGATTACCTGGTCGCCCAGGGTGAGCACGTGGTGCACATCCTCGGCAGGGCGCAGTTCGAAGAGGCGACGATGACGCCCAGCGCGAAGCTGCGCCGAGACGGCACGATCACCTATCCTGGCGAGAGTTCGCGACCGGACTCGAGGTAACGGCTCGCGAACCAGACATGGACCGCGCGCCGCAACCGCTCACCCGCGAAGCTGCGCCGTGAGATCGCCGATCGCCATCGCCATCGGCGCCACCTCGTCATCTTCGCGCGCGCCGAGCTCGGCATAAAAGGCCCGAGCGAGCTCGTTCTTGCGCCAAAGCTCCCATGTGATGTGCGTGCATCCGAGCAGTTGGGCGCGGTCGGCCAGGGCCAACAGCAAGGCCCGCGCGGCGCCCGTGCGCCGCGCATTGGGGGACACGTAAAGATCGCCGATCCAGAGACTACGACGCCCCATATGCGCCTCATATCGGCGACAGGCGAGCGCAAAGCCGACCAATGCGTCATCCGTCTCCGCCACCAGGCACTCGAACCAGCGCTCGGAACCAAAGCCGCTCCGGATGAGCGCGTCCGCGTCGCCTCCGGGGTCTGGGTCTTCAAGATGCGCCGCGAGCGCCCGCGCCATTGCGGAAACGGCTTCCATGTCCTCGGGTTGAGCGGCTCTCACGCGCATTTGGGCCTCGTTCTCGCGATGCTCGCCAGCTCTCAATACGAACCCGGCGCTCACCTTCGACGCAGCCCGCGCTCGTCACGGCGCGCTGCGCCGCTCAAAAGCTGGCCTTGAAGCCGGCCGTGAAGACGTGCTCGTTGAGCTTGCGCGAGAATTGGCCGTCATAGGCCACGAAGAGACGCGCCGAACTCCCGAGCGCTTGCGTCGCCCCGAGACCGACGAGGGCGCTCTCACGCCCGAAATTCGTCCCGATCACGCTGAAGTTGCTGCCGGGGAGCCCGGCGAGGCTCGCGGTAATGGTCTGCGCCGCGTCGAGGAATTCGTGCCGCCAGCCGAGCTTCAGCTCGGGCAGGATCGGGTTGAGGCCCGCGATCGAGAGGCTCGTCGTGAAGCGCACGCCGAGATCGGTCGCCAAGGAATCGCTCGAGGCGCCGTTGACCGCGAGCGCGCCGAAGCCGCCGGTCTCGGTGAAGGCATTGATGTGCGTGTGGATATATCCAAGGCCCGCATAGGGCGTGACGGCGAACCCTTGTTGCGAGAAGCGATACCCGGTCTCGGCATAGCTTGAATAGGTTTGCCCGTTGGGGCTGCTCGTGGCCGAGCCGGGCAAGCCGAGGGCCGCGAGCTGGCGCGTGGTGCCGAAGGCGTTCACGCCGAAGCCCGCGATGCCCGTCGCATACCACGCCCCGCTGTTCCAGCCGGTGTAGAGCGCGCCCTGATAGGTCGCGACATTGGTGTGGCCCGCATCCGCGAAATCGAGCGAGCTCGCGGCATAATTCGCGGCGACGCCGATGAGCCAGTTCGGCGTCGCTTTCCAATCGGCACCGGCGATGAAGCCTGCCCCATTCGTCTGATAGGACGGCGCGGCGCCGGAAGCCGAGGCGTTGCCGACGACGCCATAAGCGCGCCCCCAGACCCCACCGCGCTCCGGCTTTTGCAGTTGCCCGTTCGCCAAGGGCGAGCCGTCGCCGAGCGCGATGCCGCCATCGTAATCCTCACCGATCACAAGGCGGTCCTGCACCGTGCCGATCAGCGTGCGCGACGCGTCGAGGCCGAAATGCAGGCTTTGCGTGAGATCCTGCGCGCTCGCGGCGAGCGCTTGCCGGTCGAGCCCGAGCACGAGGTTGAAGGCGTCCGCCGTGTCCGGCGTCACGGAGGCCGCGAGCAGCGGGATCGAGGTGGTGATCGCGGCGAAGCTTCCGGTGATCGGCGTCGAGGCGCTGAACACGTCCTTGAAGGTCACCCCGTTCGCGTAATTGGCGAGCACGCCCGTCGGCAAGACCTGCAGCGTGCCGCCGAGCGTGATCGTGCCGGCATGGATCGTCGGGAAGGCGCCGGGCGCCGTGCTCGGCGTAACCTGGAGGGCCAAGGTGCCGCCGGCGCCTTGCGTGAAACTCGAAAGCCCGTTCACCTTGTTGGTCGCGGCAAGCGCGAGCGTGCCGCCACTGACCGTGAGGGTGTCGGCGCCGCCCCCGAGAATATTGCCGCCGATGAGGCCGCCCGCTTGCGTGATGCTCGTCGAGCCGCCCGTTTCCTGCGTCAGATCGATCGCCGCCGTCGCCGCGATGATGGTTCCGGTGTTGACGATTCCACCCGTGATGGGCGTCGAGGCCTTGATGCCGACGCTCGTCGCCCCATTCGTGCCGACGACGGTGATGACGCCGGTGTTCATGATCCTCGCATGGGTCGTGCCGGCGGCTGCGTCCACCTCGATGCCCGTGGCCGAAACCCCGGCCCCATCCGCCGAGATCGCGAGCGTGCCGGAATTGACGATGTTCCCGGTGAAATTCATCGGCGCGAGTGTGCGCCCGAAATCCGGCCCGCCGCCGAGCACGATGCCCTTCGCGCTCACCCCCTTCGCGGCCGAGGTGGCACTCGCCATGATGGTGCCCGAGTTCGTGATGTCGCCCGTGAGCGTGCTGCCGTTCAGCGTAATCCCTGTGATCGCGAGGGGGCCGTGATTGGTGAATTGGGCGAAATCGGCCGGGCCGGAGCTGAGCTGTATGAGCCCGCTGTTGATGATGCCGGCCGCGGGGCCGGAGAGAACCGTGCGGGTGATCAGGATTCCGTTCGTGGCCGGTTCCCGCTCGCCCTGGAACGGACCCGCGCCTGTCGTGTTGATGAGAAGGCCATGGATGTTCCCGGCGTTCTCGACAAATCCGGCGATGCTCGATTGGGTGATGACAAGCCCACCAGGAATTGCTCCCGGAAAGATCGCCGGCAGTCCGTGGGCGAGATTGAACCCCACGATCTGAGCTTGGACGGCCGCCGGCGCCCCACTGATTCCGAGATTCTCGAGAACGGAGCCCGGCGCCAGGATGACGTTCCCGTTGACCGTATCGGCGCCCATCATGAAAAAGATGGGCAATCCATCCCCATTCTGGTCGACGGACGGCGACTGGATCGTGAACCCCGGCTCGGTGCCGCAATGGGTCTGTCGGCCCGTTCCATTGGCGAAACCGGTGAGGAAAGGGTTCCCGCTCGTAGTGAAGCAGTTATCCGCCCATGCCGGCCCCACTCCCGCCAACATCGCCGCAAGCGACGCGGCGCCGAGCCAATGCCGCTTCGCACGCGCCTCGCGCGTCAGGCCGGTTCCCTTTGCCATGCTCCCATCCCCTTAGGCTTGGCGTCGGCCTATGAGTTAGCAGTTTCGCCAACTCTAAGAAAGGGGAGGGTTGCGAACTCTAACGAGAACCTTAAAAAATGCGAGCTTCGCCGGAAATGACATCGCCTCGTTTGTGCGAAGGTGTTTAGGGGCGAGAATCAAAAGGCGCGAATTCGCCCTCGAGCTCGCGTCCCGGCCTGAGCGCTTGCCTCACACTCCATGGCTTCGCGAATACCCGCTTGGCGCAGGCGAGCGCCAGCCTTGAAGCGCGCCCTCGCGCGGACGATAGATCTCGACTTTGAGCGGGTGGCATTTCGCCATGTCGCTCGAATGACTGGCGCCGCAATCGCCTCCGGGGCAAGCGGAGAGCGCCCCGATGAGATCGATCTCGGCGAAGAACTCGATGAAGTCGCCGGGGCGCACGGGGCTTGCCTTCATGAAATACTCATGCGTGTCGCGCGAATAGCCCGTGCACATGAAGACGTTCATCACGTCGTGGACGTGCTTTTCGGCTTCCTCGAGCGGGATTTTCCTGTCCTGCGCGAGCGCCCGCGTCAGGTTCGAGTGGCAGCAATGGTGGTATTCCGAGCCGTTGAGCAGGAGGTTGGTGTAAGGGTCGCAGCGCGTGCCGATGATGTCGTGCACGCCCGCGCCATCCGCGTCCCAGCCGTACCAGTCGAGCGTGTCGGCCGTGATCGTCGCCATCGGGCGCAGATAAGGGAGCGCGCTCCACAGCCGATCGCCTGTCGATACATGCGTCGCGTGGATGGCCCGCGTCTTGCCGCTGAAGAAGCGTTCGGAAAGGTCATGGGCGTTCCAGAGGTTGAGGTCGCCGACCTGCGGCCCCTCGACGCTCTCGATACGAAAGAAGTGGCCCGCGGGCGCGTGGAAACAGCGCGCATCTCTCGGCGGAACGACCACCTCGGCGATCTTCCGCGCCCCCGATCTCGCCTTGCGGTAGAACTCCGGGTCGAAGCGCGGGAAGCCCTCGCCCGTGTAGACCCTCACAGGAACGGCGGCGCGCCTTGCCTTCGCGTCCGGCGGCGGCGTGGTCTCGGGCGAATCTCTCATTGCGGCATCCTTTCGTCGAGGTTGAGGACGGGCGCATCTATGTGTCGAGCTCGACGATTGTCGACAGGAAAGCAGCGCTGACGCGAGTGGCGGGTGGCGAACCGACCGCCTCCATGGCAGGAAAATTGAGAACGCAAGGAGTTCACGATGGCAGCCGGAAAGCCGATCACGATCTACGGAATCAAGAATTGCGACACGATGAAGAAAGCACGCGCGTGGCTCGATGGCCGTGGCGTGGCTTATGAATTTCACGACTACAAAACGCAAGGCATCGCGCGCGAGCGCCTCGAAGCCTGGGCGCGCGCGGTGGGCTGGGAGATGCTTCTCAACCGTGCCGGAACGACTTTCCGCAAGCTCCCGGAAGCGGAACGTAGGGATATCGACGAGTCAAAAGCGACGGCGCTCATGCTCGCCCAGCCCTCGATGATTAAGCGGCCCGTGCTCGATCTGGGCACGCGACTTCTCGTCGGTTTCGATCCGCGGGCTTACCAGGCGGCGCTGGCATGAGATGGCCGGTGACGTGGCTCGGCAGGCGAGCCGAAACGCCGCGGGCCTCGCCGGGGGAGACATGACGCGAGGGTGTCATTCCCGGCCGAGCGGCCCAGGCCGCGAGGGGAAGGGAACCCAAGTTTCACCCCGCCCCCTGGACACCCTTCCCGAGACTCGCGTCGCGAGCCTCGCCGGGGGAGACACGACGCCGGCTCTCACTTTCGCGTCAGTTCCTCGACGCGTGCGATCGAGTTGCGGATGATCTTCGCCTCCGCGGCGGCTTCCTTCTCTCGGCCGGCCCAGACCTCGGCGAGGTGTTGACGCCCGGCCGATTGTGCCTGGTGGCGGAGCTTTTCGGCGAGCGCGATCCGCTCGTCGAGTGCCCGCAGCGCGCTCGCCATGGCACGCGACAAATTCTCGTCGATCGCCAAGCTCATCAACTCCGCCGTATAGGCGTGGCCGACATGGCAGCGGTAGCGGATGAGCTCTCCGTCATCGATCTCCCACATCACGCCGTGACAATCCGGGCAGGCGAGAACCGAGCGCCGCCCGATCCGGTCCATTTCCTTCATGTTCATCTTTTCGCCTCTGGCGACGCCGACCTCATATCTGATCTCATCGGGCACGGGCGTCGGCGGGCCGGCCGGCGAGTTGACCAGCTTTTGGAGCAGCGCCGGCATGCCCCTGAGGCTCGTCACATGATCCGGTTGTGCACGATCCAATGCCGTTGCCGGCATTTCCGGGAACGCCGCGTCGCTGGGATCCTGCACCACCGTGATGCCGCCGCACCGCTTGAGGGTCGCAAGCCCGGAGGCTCCGTCCCCGAGAGTGCCGGTGAGAACAACCCCGATGGCTCGCGACCCGCAGCACAAGGCGGTCGAGCGAAACAGAGGGTCGATCGAGGGCCGCGAATGGTTTTCGCGAGGCCCGTTTCCCAGTTGAACGCGATCGCCGCAGACGATGAGGTGCGAGGCGGGAGGGCCGATATAAATATGAGCCGTCTCCAGATTCTCGCCGTCCTTCGCGAAGCTCGCGGGGAGGGGACCTTCCTGCGTGAGAATGGCGTCGAGCGAGGAGTTATAATGGCTCGGCATATGGATGACGCAGAGGACCGAGGCGGGCAAGTCGGGCGGAAACTCCCTTGCAAGGAAGCGCAAGGCCTCGAATCCCCCGGCAGAGGTCCCGATGGCCAGAATGTCGCGATTGGCCATGCGCATCTCCGCTCGCTCCCGCGACGCAAACAAGTTGCTCATCGTTTTGTTCCATAGCCGGGAAAAACTGAGTGCAGGGCGCCTCGCCACTGCCGCGCCGCCCGCCGGAGGCTGCGCGATCATGGGCATGTTTCGAAGCATATGAGATTTGAAGGCTGGCACTATATTGGATAATCTCAGCGCGCGGCATTTCGAGGTGGTGTCATGGGAGATGGCGACGAGCGAGCGGCACCCGAAGAGCGGCACCGGACGGAGCAAACACGCGGCAGGCCCGTCGTGGTCGGCATCGGCGCCTCGGCTGGCGGCGTCACCGCCTTGCAAAACTTCTTCGAGGCGGTTCCCGCCGATACGGGCGCCGCTTTTGTGGTGGTCGTGCATCTCGATCCGGAGAGCCACAGCGACCTTGCAAGCATCCTCGCGGCGCGCACGAAGATGCGGGTCACACCGGTTGGGGAAACCACAACGCTGCAGGCCAATAGCGTCTACGTCATTCCTCCAAACCGAGGCCTGCGCATCTCCGATCATGAGATCTCGACCACCAAATTCGACGAGCCTCGCGGCCAACGCGCGCCCATCGATTTCTTCTTCCGGTCCCTCGCCGGAAAGCACGGAGACGGCTTCGCGGTCATCCTGACGGGCGCCGGTTCGGATGGCGCGGTCGGCGTCGGGGCGGTCAAGGAGGCGGGCGGCATCATCCTTGTGCAAGATCCCAGCGAGGCCGAATACCCCTCGATGCCGCGTAGTGCGATCGCGACCGGAATGGCGGATTTCGTGCTGCCGTTGCACGAGCTCGCCGCACGACTGGCCGAGCTCGTGCGCAACAAGGAGAGCGTCTCGATCGGCGATTCCCAAGACGTCGACGACGAGCTCTTGCGGCGCATTCTCGCGCATTTGCGCGTCCGCACTGGGCACGATTTTTCCCAATACAAACGTTCGACCATCGTACGGCGGATCGCCCGACGCATGCAGGTGACACGGTCCGACGATCTGCGCGAGTACTACAATTTCGTGCGTGAAAATGCCGAGGAGGCGCAATCGCTCCTCGGCGATCTGCTCATCTCGGTCACGACCTTCTTCCGCGACGCCGAGATTTTCGACGCCGTCAAGTCACGTGTGATCCCGCACCTCTTCGACAACAAGGACCCGAGCGCGGCGGTTCGGGTCTGGGTGCCGGGCTGTGCGACCGGTGAGGAGGCCTACACCATCGCCATGTTGCTGCTCGAGGAATCCTCGCGCCGCGAAATACGACCCTCATTGCAGATTTTCGGCTCCGATCTCGACATTCGAGCGCTCGCGATCGCACGCGAGGGCCGCTACCCCACGGCGATCGAGGCGGACGTCAACGAGGATCGCCTGCGCCGTTTCTTCTCGCGCGAGGGCGACCATTATCGCATCCGGCGCGAATTACGCGACCTCGTGCTGTTCGCAAATCACAGCCTTCTCAAGGATCCGCCCTTCTCCCGCATCGACTTCATTTCCTGTCGGAACCTCTTGATCTATCTCGATCGCGAGCTGCAGCTGCAGGCCTGCAGCACCTTCCATTACGCCCTCAATCCGGACGGCTTTTTGCTGCTCGGCTCCTCCGAGACCGCCGAAACCCCGCCCGGCCTGTTCCAAACCGTCGACCGTAAATCACGCATCTATCGGTCGACAGCCCATCCGGGGGACAAGCCGCGCCTCTTGCCTCGTCTGCTGGGCGGGCTTGGAATGCATGAGCCTGGCTCGCATGCCGCGCGCAGCCTGAGCCCGACCGAGCTCCTCAACGAGGCTGCCTCCCACCGTTGGGCCATCGAGAAGGTCGCTCCACCGAGCGTCCTCGTCGACGAAGCTCATCGGGTCGTGCACTTGTCGGAGAATGCGGGGCGCTATCTCCAGCCGTCGGGGGGGCCGCTGAGCGGAAATCTGGTGGATCTCGTGCGTCCGGAGCTCCGATTCGAGCTTGGCAGCGCGCTCAATCGCGCCTTCGAGCAGCGCCAGCCCACGCTTTCCTTGCCCATCCTCGTGCGCTTCAACGGGTCGCCGCATCGCGTGCATATCCAGGTCAAGCCGGTCGAGGAAGCCTCGGATGCAAGGCCTCGCACCGCTGTGGTGCTCTTCATCGAAGGCGAGGCGGTCGAGCAGGTTCTGGCCGCCACGACCGGTCAGCAGAACGCCACGGACGAGACGGTGCGCCGGCTCACCGAGGAGCTCCAGCTCACTCAGTCACGCATGCGCACCACGCGCGAGGAATCGGAGGCGGCGAACGAGGAGTTGCGCGCCGCGAATGAGGAGCTGCAATCGATCAATGAGGAATACCGCTCGACATCCGAGGAGCTCGAGACCAGCAAGGAAGAGCTGCAATCGATCAATGAGGAGCTACAGACCGTCAACAGCGAGCTCAAGCTGAAGCTCGACGTCGTCTCGCGTGCGCATAGCGATTTGCAAAACCTCATGGCCGCAACCGAGATCGGCACGTTGTTCCTGGATCCCGACCTGCGCATCAAGCGGTTCACCGAGCAGGTGACCGATCTTTTCCGCATCACGCCGAGCGACGAGGGACGAGTGGTGACGGATTTCGTCCATCTTCTCGAATACGACGACCTGGTGAAGGATTCGCAAGCCGTGCTCGCGCATCTCTCCCCAATCCGGCGAGAGGTGCGCAGCCGCGCCGGCCGCTGGTACGATGTGCGCCTTCGCCCTTACCGCACGGTCGATGACAAAATCGACGGGGTGGTGATCACTTTCCTCGATGTGAGCGATCGCCTCAAGGTGGAGGGGGCCCTTCGTCAGAGCGAGCAAGAGCTGCGGCGGGTGAAGCGACTCGTCGATCTGTCGCACGACCCGATTTTCATCTGGGATTACGACGGCGGCGTCGTCGAGTGGAACCGAGGCAGCGAGGAGCTCTATGGCTACAGCCGCGAGGAGGCTCTCGGGAAGAAAAAGGAGCAGCTTCTCAGGACGATCGTGCCCGGGTCTTCTTTCGGCGCGGTCAAGGAGATGTTGCTGCGCGACGGCATCTGGAACGGGGTGCTCACGCACAGAACCAAGAACGGCCGCGAACTGATCGTCGAGAGCCGGATCGTTCTCGACACGCTCGGGGAGAAACGCCTGGCCATTGAAAGCACGCACGACATCACGGAACGCAGACAATGGGAATCCCGCCAGCAACTTTTGCTCGGTGAGCTCACCCATCGCGTCAAGAACACCCTGGCGGTCGTGCAAGTGATCGCGCATCAATCGTTGCGCAACAGCCGTTCGGGTGAGGATTTCGTCGCGCGCTTCGAAGGGCGGCTCTCGGCACTCGCCGTGGCGCATGGCCTTCTCGTCGAATCGGACTGGAAGGGCGCCGATCTCGGTACGCTCGCGCGCAACCAGCTCGAGCCCTATGTCACGCAAAAAAAGAACCGGCTCAGGATAAAGGGAGAGCCGCTCTCGCTGCCGGCCGATCTTGCGACGCCTTTCGGCCTTGTCCTGCACGAGCTTGCCACCAATGCTGCAAAGCATGGCCCTCTTTCGGAGCCCGACGGCACTGTGGATGTGAGCTGGAGCGTCACGTCCCGGAACGGAAAGCGCGCGCTGACCGTTTCGTGGAAAGAGACAGGTCGTTCCCCGATCAAGCCTCACGGCAAGAAGGGGCTTGGAAGTGCCTTGATCGAGGGCGGCATTCCCAACGCGGTGGTCACTCGGGAATTTCGGCCGGAGGGGCTTGTTTGCACGATCGAGCTGCCGCTGCCGGAGGCTGACGAGCATGGAACCGAGCTCCGATCATGAGGTTCCTCTCCCTCTCACAGGAGTGCGACTGCTCGTCGTCGAAGATGATTTTCTGATCCTCCTGGAATTGGAGTCGGTGCTGGTCGCGGCAGGCGCGGAGATCGTCGGGGCCTGCCGCACGCTGAAGCAGGCCCTTTCGTGCGCGGAGGCTGACGGTCTCGCGGCCGCCATCCTCGACATTCGGCTCGGGCGCGAAACGATCGCGCCGGCCGCGAGGCGCCTCAAGGAGCGCGGCGTACCTTTCCTCTTTTACACCGGACAGGGGAACACCGACCCGGTTCGCGCCGAGTGGCCCGGATGCGTTCTCCTTCACAAACCCGCCGAACCCCGCAACATCGTGGCTGCCGTCTGCGAGCTTCTCTAGCCGGACACCGTGGGCCTTGACCTCGCCTTCCCGAGCGCCATCTCGAATACATGGCGAGCCTGTCGACCATGGAACGTCATCTGGCCGAGGCTGAAGGCCGGGCGGCCGAGGGAATACGCCACCTTCAGCGTCAAAGAGAAATCGCCTCTGAGCTGGAGCGCGACGGGCATGACACGACCCAGTCGAAGACGCTCTGCGCCACCTTCGAGACTTCGCTTGCCATGCTCCTCGCCTACAGGGACCGGCTGAGAGAGGAACTGAAGTCCGCCCAGCGCTTCGCACAGAAGTGAAAGAACGGTGCGCGGTCGCCGGGAATGGGGTGAGGCCATAGCGGCACCGCGGGTGAAAACCCAACCCTGATGCTATCCGTCATGCCGGACCTTGGGCGGGCATCCACGCCTGCCCTCCCTGCGCGAGGCGAGTTAAGGCGTGGGTGCGCGCATGACGAGGGGGGAACGTTTCTCCGTCACGGCTTCGGCCGGGCACGTCATGCCTTCAAAGCCTCGTGGCACGATCTTCCATTCGTGCTATCGCGCCGAGATGCGCATCATCGGACGAAAGGGCTCTTTTGCTCTTTCTCTTTGCCTTATCCTCTCGACAGGGAGCGCCTCGGCGCAGCAGCAAAGTTTTGCCTGCACCAGGCTTTGCTGGACACCCGCCAAGTCCAGCGTGACCTGCTCCAAGAAGCTCGGCACTCAGATCGAGCTGACCTCATACATCTATGCGGTGCAGCACCAGGCCATCGCCAAGGGCAAGCCGATGACCTTTTTTGTCGATATGCGAGGCTCGGGCCAAAGCTGCGGGTCGACCGCTCCGCCGACCGGATCGCTTTCCGTGGTCGGTTACGTGAACGCGCGGAGCATCACCGGTTTCAGCATCGGCGGATTGAAGGTCGGCGACACGATCGAGATCGGCGCGACCGGCGTTGCGGAAGGAGAAAAGAACATCCTCTTCTTCCCCGATCCGAGCGAAAAGTGATCGAGGCCGCTCCCGCCTTGTTTTCCGCTGGGCTCAGAGAACGTGAGCGCTTCGTGCGGGTTTGCGTGGTCCGGCAAGCGGCTTCGGTTGGGGGCGCTCCCGATCATCTGAAGCGTCGGCGCCATGTCTTCTGAGCTCGAGAAGAGCCGCGCGCACGATCTCGAATGCCGGCTCCTTCGGCTTGTTGCGATGCTCGATGAGAGCGAGCGTGCATGGAAGTTTCGGTTTGAGCTCCCGCACCATGAGATCGGGCGGTCCGTCCGCGACCGCCACATCGGGGACGATCGACATGCCGAGATTGGAAGCAACGACCCTTTTCATCGCCTCGACCGTGCCGATATGCATGGGCGCGCGCCGCAAGGGCAGGTGCTTTGCGAGCCATTGTATGACGAGGGCGTGGACGGCGCCGCGCGGGTGTTCGAGCACGAGCGGTTGGCGGGCCACGTATTCCGGCGTGACTTCATCGGGGATGTCGGCTTGGCCCGCGGGAAAGATCGCGACGAGGGTTTCCGGGCGCAAGGGCGTGATTCGAAGGCTCGCAGCCTTCACGGGCAAGGTCACGAGAGCGAGGTCGACCGCATTCTTCATGATGTGTTCGACGCTGTCGCGCGTCGGCATGTTGGTTACGAGAAGATCGATCCCCGGGTGGTCGCCGCGCAGCTTCTTCAGGATCGGCGGGAGCTCATAGGTGAGCGCCGTGAGCGTGGTCCCGATATGCACCGAGCCGATCCAGCCATCGTGGAAGCGGCGCATCGCGTCATCGGTGCCGTCGCACTCGCGGATGATGCGGCCGGCGCGTTCCACCAGCTCCTTGCCGGGCGCCGTGGCGTAGGCGCGCGTCCCCATGCGCTCGATGAGCCGCACGCCGAAGCGGTGCTCGAGCTCCTTGATGTGCAAGCTGACCGCCGGCTGCGTGAGGTTGAGCCGGCGCGCCGCGGCCGAGAAATTGCCGAGCGCCACCACTTCGATGAGCGTTCGCATCTGGTCGAGATTAAGACTGCGCATCTCAAAGTAGACCTTATCACAGTTATCTGAACTTTAAATTTGGCTGCCGCGCTTTCGACCGCTATTTCCTGGCAACGACTTTGCGAGGGTCGGGGCGGTTACTACCGAAAATGAGGAGAGGCTGTTGCGCGGCGCGCAAGAGCGCTTGCCGCAAGCGGAACGTGCCCGAGGATCGAATGGCGACTTTGGACGGAACGACGATGCACCAAACATCAAAGCCTGATCCTGTCTCTCGCGTCCAACGCCGGCTCACGGCCATTCTTTCAGCCGACATCGCCGGATACAGCCGCTTGATGGGGGCCGATGAAGAGGGCACGCTCGCCCGGTTGAGAGCGGTTCGCCAGGAGCTCGTGAACCCGAAGCTCGTGCAGCACCACGGCCGGCTCGTGAAAACCACGGGCGACGGCGTCCTGGTCGAATTCGCCAGCGTCGTGGATGCTCTGCGATGTGCCGTCGAGGTCCAGCGCTCCATGGCTCAGCGCAATGCCGAAGTCTCACCGGACAAACGGATCGAGGCCAGGATGGGGATCAATGTCTGCGACATCATCTTCGCCGGCGCCGATCTTTTTGGTGAGGGCGTCAACGTCGCGGCGCGACTTGAGCGAATGGCCGAGCCTGGCGGCATCTGCGTGTCGGGTCGGGCGAAAGAGGACGCCGAAGGCAAGCTGAATATCGGCTTCACCGATCTCGGCGAGCACACGCTCAAAAACATCGCAAAGCCGATACGCGTCTTTCGGGTGGAGATGGAGGCGCACGCGTCGCATCCGGCACCAGCCCTTCCGGAAAAGCCTTCGCTTGCCCTGCTGCCCTTCCCGAACATGAGCGGCGATCCCGCGCAGGAATATTTCGCCGACGGGGTTGCCGAAGAGATCATCATGGCCCTGTCGCGCGTCCGCTCCTTGTTCGTGATCGCGCGCAATACGAGCTTCACCTACAAGGGCAAGGCTGTCGATGCGAAACAGATCGGCCATGATCTCGGCGTTCGCTATTTGCTGGCCGGGAGCGTGCGCAAGGCGGGTGAGCGCGTGCGCATCACGGCGCAACTGCTCGATGCGGCATCGGGAAGCCACATCTGGTCCGACCGATATGACGGCGGGGTCGAGGCTATTTTCGATCTCCAGGATCGCATCACCGAAAACATCGTGGGTGCGATCCAGCCCTCGCTCCTTCTGGCCGAAATCGAGCGCACCCGGCGCAAGAGGCCCGAAAGTCTCGATGCTTACGAATGCATGCTGCGCGCCTACCCGTTCATCTGGGCCTTCGACCCGGTGGCGAACACGACGGCGCTCGATCACCTGCAAAGGGCGATCGAGATCGAGCCGGAGTATTCGCCCGCGCTCGCGCTTGCCGCCTGGTGCCAGGCGCGCAAGGTCATCTACAACTGGACGCCGGCGCTCGAGGAGGCGAAGGCCGAAGGGTTGCGTCTTGCGAAATTGGCCGGAGACGCGAGCAACGGCGATCCGATGGTGCTCACGGCCTTGGGCGCCGCCCATTCGGTGATCGGCGATCTCGAGAGGGCCGCGGCCTTGATCGAGAAGGCGGTGGCGCTCGACCCCAATTCCGCCATGGCATGGAACCGCAGCGGTTGGGTGAATGCCTTTCTCGATCGGCCCGAGATCGCGATCGAACATTTCGAACGCGCCATCCGCCTGAGCCCTTTCGACCCGATGAACTTCAACTGCTATTTCGGCATTCGCAACGCGCATTTCGCGGCCGGCCGCTACGAGGAGTCGCTCGCCTGGTGCCGAAAAGGCATGCTCGAACGTCCCGAGCTCCTCTGGCCGCTTCGTTCGATGGCGGCTTGCCTCGCGCTTCTCGGACGTATCGAGGAAGCACGTGAAGCCGTGCGTCTTCTGCGCGAAGGGCATCCGGACATCACGATCGCGCAGATCATCGCGATCACGCCGCATCGCGGCGATTATGTGCGCCGCTACGCCGAGGGCTTGCGGCTTGCGGGGCTGCCGGAGTGAGGTGGTGATCTCCTCTTGCGCGTCCAACGCGTGGGTACCCGCAACGAGTGCGGGCATGACGGTGTGGAAATTTGCTCCGTCATGGCCGGGCTTCGGCCCGGTCATCCACGCCTTATCTTGGCGGCAAAGGTGGAAAGGCGTGGGTACCCGCAACGAGTGCGGGCATGACGACGTGGAAAACTGCTCTGTCATGACCGAGCTTCGGCCCGGTCATCCACGCCTTCCCTTGGCGGCAACGGTGTAATACGGCGCAAAATGAAAAACGCCCGGCAGCTTTCTCAAGCTCCGGGCGCAATAGCGATGCCTATCCAATGGGGGCCTCCTTTTTACGAAATCTCGGAAAAGGTCAAGCGGCCAACTCTAATTTCTGAAATGAGCTCCGCACGGCGGAGAGCTTCGACGGCGATTGACGCCCCCCAAGCCCCCCCTTAGTTTCGCGCCGGAACCGCGGTCCGTTGAGTATGAAATGAGCGCCATCATCGCCGTCGATCGGATCACCAAGCGCTATGGCGGGTTGACGGTTCTCGATGCTTGTTCCTTCGAGGTGCCGCGTGGATCAATCACGGGCCTCATCGGCCCGAACGGCGCCGGCAAGACGACGCTCTTCAACATCATCGCCGGCGTGACGCGGGCCGATCACGGCCGCATCCTCCTCGATGGCGCCGATGTCGCGGGCAAGAAGCCCCATGAGCTCTTCCAACTCGGTCTCGCCCGGACCTTCCAGATCCCGAAGGAATGGACGCGCATGACGGTGCTCGAGAACCTGATGGTGGTGCCGCGCCAGCAGGCGGGCGAAGGCGTACTCGCCGCCTGGTTCGAGCGCGGGCGCGTGCGTCGCGAGGAAATGGCGATTCTCCGCCGCGCCGAGGCGACCTTGGAAATCCTCGGGCTTTCCGGGCACCGCGCGGCGCTCGCCGGCACTCTCTCCGGCGGGCAAAAGAAGCTCATGGAGCTTGGCCGCACCATGATGGTCGATGCCAAGGTCGTGCTTCTGGACGAGCCGGGAGCCGGCGTGAACCGCACGCTGCTCGGCGATCTCGCCCAGCACATCGAGCGCTTGCATCGCGGGCACGCGACCAGCTTCTGCATCATCGAGCACGACATGGATCTCATCGCGCGCTTGTGCGATCCGGTGATCGTGATGGCCGAAGGGCGTGTGCTCGCCGAGGGCAAGATGGCCGAGATCAAGGCCGATGCGCGCGTGCGCGCGGCCTATTTGGGCGCGGCTTCGCCAGGCATGGCCGCCGCCTGATGAGCCTGCTCGAAATCGAGGAATTGCGCGCCGGCTATGGCGACACCGAGATTCTTCATGGGGTGAACATCAAGGTCGAGGCGGGCGAACTTTCCGTCATTATCGGCCCGAACGGCGCCGGCAAATCGACGCTCATCAAGGCGATCTTCGGCATCGTCGCGACCCATGGCGGGCGCGTGCGCTTTGCCGGCGGGGACATCACCGGGGCCCCGCCCGAAAAGCTCGTCTCCATGGGTCTTGCTTATGTGCCGCAAGAGCGCAACGTTTTCCCGACGCTCACCGTCGCCGAAAACCTGGAGATGGGCGCGTTCAGCGTGCGCGAACCGCTTGTCCCGATGCTCGAAGCTCAATACGCGCTGTTTCCCGAGCTCGAACGGCGGCGACGGCAGCTTGTCGGCGAGCTGTCGGGCGGCCAGCGCCAGATGGTGGCGCTCGCGCGCGCGCTCATGACGGGGCCGAAGCTTCTCCTCCTGGATGAGCCCACGGCGGGGCTTTCTCCGAAAGTCATGGCGGAGGTGTTCGGCCATATTCGGGCGATCAACGGCACCGGGATCGGCGTGCTCATGGTGGAGCAGAATGCGCGGCTCGCTCTCGAGATTGCCGATCGCGGTCATGTGCTCGCGGCCGGACGCAACCGCTACTCGGGCACCGGCGCCGATCTCCTCGCGAACAGGCAAATGGCGGAAGCGTTCTTGGGAGGGTGAGAGAGGGGCGAGAGTGAAGACTGAAGATTGAAGATTGAAGATTGAACGATGAACAGTGAGGAGTAGGGCACATTCTTTCACTTCACTTTTCACTACTCAATTCATGCGGAGCACAATGGGCCTCATCAACCTCTACCTCATCCCGGGTATCGTCCTCGGCTCGATCTATGCGCTTGGCGCGGTCGGGCTGTCGCTGATCTATGGCGTGTTGCGCTTCGGGCATTTCGCGCATGGGGACGTCATGACGTTTGGCGCTTATGCCACCTTGTCGGCCGTCACGCTCTTCGGCCTGTCGCCGCTCGCGGCCTTGCCGATCGCCATGCTGGCGACGGCGCTTCTCGCCATCCTCATCGATCGCCTGTTCTACCGCCCCTTCCGAGATCACCCGACCATCATCGTCGTGATCGCCTCTTTCGGCGTCGCCCTCATGCTGCGCTCGCTCGTCGAGATTTTCTGGGGCGCCGATGATCGAACCTACGAAACCGGAATTCGCCGACCTGTCGCCTTCTTCGACACGTTCATGATCGCGCCGCGCCACATCGCGATCATCGTGGCGGCCGTCGTCCTCGTCACCGTGTTGCATTTCTTTCTCACGCGCACGCGCCTCGGGAAGGCGATGCGGGCCGTGAGCGATCAGCCGAGCCTTGCGCGCGTCTGCGGCATCGATCTCGACACCGTTTCGCTCTGGACCTGGGTGTTCGGCGCGGGCCTTGCGGCGGCGGCGGGGCTTTTCCTCGCGATCGACACGCAGCTCAATCCGAACATGGGCTGGAACCTGCTCCTCCCGCTTTTCGCGGCGGCGATCCTCGGCGGCATCGGCAAGCCTTATGGCGCGATCGCGGGTGGACTGGTGATCGGGCTTGCCGAAGAGCTTTCGAGCTTCCCGCTCTTCTCCGACCGACCCCTCGTGCCCCCCGATTACAAGACGGGCGTCGCCTTCGCGATCATGGTGGCGATGCTCCTGTGGCGCCCGCAAGGCCTGTTTCGCGGGCGGAGCTTCGAATGAACGCGCTTGTCGGCTATGGCGAATACGCCGTCTCGCTCCTCACCATCGGCGGCATCTATGCGGTGATGGCGCTCGGCCTTAACCTGCAATGGGGGTATGGCGGGCTCTTCAATGCGGGCGTGAGCGGCTTCTTCGCGGTCGGCGCCTATGCGAGCGCCATCCTGACGGCGCCGGTGACGCCCGGCCACTTCGTGGGCTTCGGCCTGCCCATCATCGTCGGCATTGTAAGCGCCATGCTGCTTTCGGCCGTAGTTGGCTGGTTCGTCGGCCGGATTTGCCTTCGCTTGCAAAGCGATTATCTGGCGATGGCGACGATCGGCATCGCCGAGATCCTGCGTCTCGTCATCGACAATGAAATCTGGCTCACCAACGGCTCGCGCGGCATCGTCGCGATCCCACGCCCTTTCGAGGATCTCCCGGGCATCTGGCGTGATTTCGCCTATCTCGGCCTCGTGGCCGCCGTCGTCGCCGCGCTTTACATCGCGCTCGAGCTTCTGGCGCGATCGCCATGGGGACGCGTGATGCGGGCCATTCGCGACAACGAGGCCGCGGCCGCCGCTTTCGGCAAGGATGTCGCGTCCTTTCGCCTGCAGGCGTTCGTCCTCGGGTCGATGGCGATGGGCCTGAGCGGGGCGCTCACCGCGCACGCCTTCAAGTTCATCGGGCCGGACGCGACCTTGCCGCTGATCACCACCTTCCTCGTCTGGGTGATGCTCATCGCGGGCGGCAGCGCCAATAATCGGGGCGCCATTCTCGGCCCGATCCTCATCTGGACCTTGTGGTCCGCGACCGAGCTTCTGACCGGGACCTTGCCGCCCGAGTGGCAGATCCGCGGCAGCTATCTGCGTGTCTTCCTCATCGGGCTGCTGCTTCAAGTCGTGCTGCAGCGCTTCCCTCGCGGCCTTCTGCCGGAACGCCCGCCGCGCCCGCCGCAAGCCGAGCGGGTCGACGCGAAAGAGGGTTGAACGCGGATACCTCGTTTCGAGCGACGGAACCGTCTTTTCACAAAGGCGGGTAGACCTTCACCTCCCTGAAGGCGCCATCGACGACGGCCCATTCGCCGATATATCCCGTGACATCGCCGTTCTTGTCGAAGACGTGCGGCCCGGAGGCGCCGATGAAGGCGATCTTCTGGCCGGCCTTGATCGCGTCGACCGCCTTCTTCCATTCGGTGGGTTCGATCTTCGTGCCTTCGGGACCGGCGATCGCGCGCAGCGCGTCGCGCACCTTGACGCGATCGGTCGAGCCCGCCTTCTCGAGCGCGAGCGCCGCCATCATGGTCGCGTCATAGACCTGCTCGACGAAGAGCTTGTTCGTCATGCCGGGCTTTGCCTTCTCGAAAGCTTCCTCGAATTTCTTATGCGCTGTGGAGTCGGTCGGCGAGGTGGGCGCCGTCCCGAAGAAGTTTTTGAGGTTCTCGGCGCCGATCTGCTTGATCATCGTGTCGTCGCGTATGCTTTCGGTGCCGACGAAGGTGTTGAAGAAATTATTCTCGAGCGCCTGCTTCACGATGGTGAGCCCGCTGTCGCCCGCATAGGCGATGATCACGAGCGCCGGTGCCTTGCTCGCCGAAAGCGTTGCGAGCTCGGCGCGATAGGAGGGTTTCTTGGTCTCGTGGATCTGATCGGCCGCGATCTTTCCGCCGGCAGCGGCATATTCCTTGCGGAACACCTCTGCGATGCCGACCCCATAATCATTGTTTGCATAGCTCAGCGCCACGGTCTTGAAGCCCTTGTCGAGCACCATCTTGGCGAGCACCTTGCCCTGGTAGGTGTCGGAGGGAACGATGCGAAAGAGCATGTCGTTCTTCGGCATCGTCGTGATTGCCGGCGACGTCGCGGTGGGCGCGATGAGCGGCACGCCGGCCGCGATCGTGACGCTTCCGGCGGCCGGAATTACCGTGCCGCTGAGCAAGGGACCGACGATGACCGGAACGTTCTCGACCGAAGCGAGCTTGCGCGCCGCATCGACCGCGCCCTGCTCGGTGCCTTGCGTGTCGACGATGACGAGGCGTAGCTTCTTGCCGCCGAGGATGCCGCCATTGGCGTTGACCTCGTCGACCGCGAGCTGTTGGGCGGCGAGCAGGGCCGGCATGAAATTCGCAATCGGCCCCGTGACATCCATGAGAGCGCCGAGCTTCACCTCCTCTTGCGCGCCTGCGACGCTCGCAACGAGCGGCAATGAGACCAAAAGCGCCAGAGAAAGGGCAAGACGTCGCGCTTGCGCATGGAGCCGATCGAATGTCATCGCGTTTCCTCGTTTGGTTTTGCTGCGGAACTCTAACGCTAAATCGAACGGAGTCGAGATGATTTCCAAGCTCCTTGCGCCCGCAGCGGTGCACTTCAGACGAGGGACAAAGGCGAAGGGAGGCGCTCGATGAGAGTGGATTGGCTTCACGCCGGGCCGACGATGCTCGCTGCTTTTCTCGCCTCTTTCGTCGAGTTTGTCGAAGCCTTGACGGTTGTCCTCGCGGTTGGAACCGTGCGCGGCTGGCGCGACGCGCTTGCCGGGAGCGGAGCGGCGCTTGTTGCGCTTCTCGTCGTCATCGCAGTCTTAGGTCCGGCGTTGACGCTCATCCCTCTCGAAAGCGTGCAGCTTGTCGTCGGCGGCTTGCTGCTCCTCTTCGGCATGCGCTGGCTTCGCAAGGCCATTTTGCGCGCGGCCGGGATCATCGCATTGCATGACGAAGCCAAGGCGTTCGCGAAAGAGAGCGCCGAGTTACGCGGCCTCCACATCGTTCATGGCGGTTGGGACAAGGTTGCGTTCGCCGCGTCCTTCAAGATCACCATGCTCGAAGGCATCGAGGTGGTCTTCATCGTGGTCGCGATGGGGGCGGGCGGCGCGGGCCTTCTCCTGCCCGCAAGCCTGGGCGCGCTCGCCGCGCTTGCGCTTGTCGTCGCGCTCGGTGTTCTCGTGCATCGCCCGCTCGCGACCATCCCTGAGAACAGGCTCAAATTCGTGGTGGGCGTGCTGCTCAGCGCCTTCGGCACGTTCTGGGTCGGAGAGGGCCTCGGCATCGAATGGCCCGGCGAGGATTGGTCGATCCTCGGCTTGATCGCGGGCTTCCTCGGCGTGGCTTGGATCGCCGTCGCCCTTTGCCGGCGCGCCACCCCTTCGAAGACCATGACGATTTCGGGATCGTAAGGAAGTTCAAATGGCTTGGGTCAAGACCACGTTTTCAGAGCTTGTCTCGCTGTTCGTCGAGGATGGCAGCCTCGCGGTAGCGATCCTCGCTTGGCTTGGCCTCACGGCCGTTGTGCTCGCGCGTTTCGAGAGCTTGTCCCCTTGGCGGGGAATGGTTCTTTTCGTGGGCCTTGCCGCGATTCTCGTCGAGAATACGTGGAGGCGCGCGCGAGCCGATCGAGGAAAGTGAGCGGCAGGGGCCCTCGTGCAATTCCTCAGATATGGATCGGGTGGCCGAGCGCGCGAAGAGAGGCCTCGAGGAAGGCTTCGCCGCGCGTTGGATGAGGATGGACGGTTCCGGCCACATCCTCGAGGCGTGCGCCCATCTCGATGGCAAGACTGAAGCCGCTGCCCAGTTCGGAGATGCCGTCGCCGACGCCCTGAACGCCGAGGATGAGGTGATTGTCGGCCCTCGCGACCACGCGGATGAAGCCCGCCTCCTTTCCCATCGTGAGGGCACGCCCGCTCGCCTGAAACGGAAAGATGCCGATTTTGGCCTCGATGCCCGCTCGCTTGGCCTCTTCGGGTGAAAGCCCGGCGGTGACGATCTCGGGGTCGGTGAAGCAGATCGCGGGAACGGAAAGCTTGTCCCAGGCACGCTTTTCGCCCGCGACGATCTCGGCCACCATCTCGCCTTGCGCGGTCGCCCGATGCGCCAGCATCGGTTCGCCCGTCACGTCGCCGATGGCGTAGACGCCGCGCATGGACGTGCGGCATTTGTCGTCGACGCGAATGAAGGGCCCGTCCCGGTCGAGGTCGATCGCATCCAGGTTGAAGCCGTCGGTCATCGGCTTGCGGCCCACGGTCACCAGGATCTTATCGGCCGCGAGCGAGCGCTTTCGCCCATCGGCGGCCTCGACGCTCAGCGCCTCGCCCTTGTCGTCGAGCCCCTTTGCTTTGGCGTCGAGCATCACCTCGATGCCCAGTTCGCGCAGGCGCTTGCCGACCGGGCGCGTAAGCTCGCCGTCATATTGCGGAAGAATGCGCGATTGCGCTTCCACGACCGTCACCTTGGCGCCGAGCTTCGCGAAGGCGGTTCCGAGCTCGAGCCCGATATAGCCCGCTCCGACCACGACGAGATTGCGCGGCACTTGCGTCAGCGCCAGCGCTTCGGTCGAAGAGATCACGCGCCCCCCGAAAGGGAGGAAGGGAAGCTCGATCGGGGCCGAGCCGGTGGCGATCACGATCTCGCTCGCGCGGATCACTTGCAGCCCCGTCTGCGTCTCTACCTCGACCGTCTTCCCGTCGCGGAATTTTCCTGAGCCTTCGACGATCTTCACGTCCGCCTTTTTCAAGAGCGCCGAGACACCGCTGGTGAGGCGCCCGACGATGCCATCCTTCCAGGCGATCGTGTGCGCAAGCTCGAGCACCGGCCCACTCGTGGTGATGCCGAACGGGTTTTCGCCCGACGCGAAATGCAAAGCCTTCTCGTATTCGTCCGCCGCGTGAATCAGCGCCTTTGAAGGAATGCAGCCGACATTGAGGCAGGTGCCGCCGAGCTTCTTCGCCTCGACGAGGACGGTGTCGATGCCGAGATGGCCGGCTCTAATGGCGCACACATAGCCGCCGGGTCCCGCTCCGAGGACGAGGAGCCTGCAGGAGATATCTTTCACGACGTCAACTCTCCATGAAGATCAGTGCGGGCGTCTCCAGGAGCACCTTCACGCGCTGAACGAAGATGGCCGCGTCGAAGCCGTCGATCACGCGGTGATCGAAGCTCGAGGAGAGGTTCATCACCTTGCGCGGCACGAAACCCGTGCCGTCCCATTGCGGCCGTACGCTCATCTTGTTGACGCCGAGGATCGCGACCTCCGGATGATTGATGATCGGCGTTGAAATCACGCCGCCGAGCGCACCGAGCGAGGTGATCGTGATCGTCGAGCCCGTGAGCTCGTCGCGTTGCGCCGTGCCGGCACGCGCGGCTTCCGAAAGCCGGGCGAGTTCGGATGCGCATCCCCACACATCGAGCGCTTCGGCATGACGCACGACCGGCACCATGAGGCCCGAAGCGGTCTGCGTCGCGATGCCGATATGGACGCCGGCGTGCTGATGCAAGACGCCGGCGGCATCGTCGAAAAGCGAATTCACCACCGGGTGATCCTCGATGGCGCGCACCAGGGCACGCATGAGAAAGGGCAGAAGCGTGAGCCTTGGCCGGTTTTCGCGCTTCTCCTTGTTGAGCGAGGCGCGCAGCTCCTCGAGCGCGGTGACATCCACTTCTTCGACATAGGTGATCGAGGGAATATGCGAATGGGCAGTCGTCATCTTTTCGGCGATCTTCCGGCGAAGGCCGACAAGCTTGAGCTCCTCAACCGTGCTCTTCGGCTGGAGGAACCGGGGTCTCGGCAGTCCCGGCCCTCGCGCAAACAAGGCGTCGAGATCCTCATGCGTGATGCGACCTGCCGGACCCGTGCCCGGTACCTGCCGCAGGTCGATCCCCCCTTGCCGCGCTCGCAGGCGCACGGCGGGTGAGGCGAGGGGGCGCGAACCTTCGGGGCGTGGCGCGCCGAGTGCGATATGGCGCGCCTGCGTCGCGCGTGCCGGTTCATGCTTCGCCGGAACAGAAGGGCCTTCCGCCGCCGGCGGCGGTTCGGCCGCGCCGACCCGCGTTTGCACGGGAGGCGCTTCGCTTGCCTTGCCCTCGGCGCGCGGCATCCGCGGTGCTTTTTTGCTTTTCTCCGTGGCGGGGGCCGCGGAAGCATCCTCTCCCGGGACCTGGAGGCGCAAGAGATCCGAACCGACGGCAATCACATCGCCGACCTTGGCGCCGAGCCAGGTGATCTCGCCTTCGACGGGTGATGGAATTTCGACGGTCGCCTTGTCGGTCATCACCGCGGCGAGCAAGGCGTCCTCGCGGACGAGATCGCCGACCTTGACGTGCCACTCGACCAGCTCGGCCTCGGCGACGCCTTCGCCGACATCGGGGAGGCGGATCACGTGCTCGGCCATTTCGCCCTTCCATGGCTGCAAGGTGTGGAGCGAACGGTGAAAAGCGGAGAAGACAGTCTCGGCTTCTTCATCTCACAACTCGCAATTCACGATTCCCCGCTCACTGGTCACCACTCACCACTTCCAAAAACGCACGCCCGACCCGTTCAGGACCCGGAAAGTAGTCCCACTCTTGCGCATGCGGATAAGGCGTGTCCCAGCCTGTCACGCGGCGAACGGGAGCTTCGAGCTCGAAGAAGCAATTCTCCTGAACGAGCGCCGAAAGCTCCGCGCCGAAACCGGAAGTGAGCGTTGCTTCGTGAACGATGACGCACCGGCCGGTCTTGCGCACCGAAGCCACGATGGCCTCGAGATCGAGTGGAAGCAGGCTCCGAAGGTCGATGATCTCGGCATCGACGCCGGTCTCGGCGGCGGCCGCCATCGCAACATAGACCATGGTGCCATAGGCCAGAACGGTGAGCGCTGCGCCCTCGCGGCGGATCACGGCTTGTCCGAGCGGCACGCGGTAATGGCCTTCCGGCACCTCACCGAGCTCATGTTTCGACCACGGTGTGATCGGCCGATCGTGATGGCCGTCGAACGGGCCGTTATAGAGCCGCTTCGGCTCGAGGAAGATCACCGGATCGGGGTCCTCGATCGAGGCGATGAGAAGGCCCTTGGCGTCCTTCGGGTTCGAGGGCACGACCGTCTTGAGACCCGAGACGTGCGTGAACAGCGCCTCCGGGCTCTGGCTGTGCGTCTGCCCGCCCGATATGCCGCCTCCCGTGGGCATCCTTACGACGAGGGGGCAGGTGAAATCGCCATTCGAGCGATAGCGCAGCCGCGCGGCCTCGGAGACGATCTGGTCATAGGCCGGATACATGTAATCGGCGAACTGCACCTCGACACAGGGGCGCAACCCGTACGCTGCCATGCCGATCGCGGCGCCCACGATGCCGAGCTCGCTGATCGGAGTGTCGAAACAGCGGCTCTTGCCGTATTTCGCTTGCAAGCCCTGCGTCGCACGAAACACGCCGCCGAAATAGCCCACATCCTCGCCGAAGATGACGACGTTGTCGTCGCGCTCCATCATCACGTCCATGCCGTCGCGGATGGCCTCGACCATGGTCTTGCGAGGCATCGCTCACACCCCGGCCTGCTGGCGCTGACGGCGCAGATGCGGCGGCATCTCGGCGTAAACGCCCTCGAACATGTCGCGCACCGAAGGCTTGCCGCCGGCATGAAGCGTGCCATGGCCCTCGGCTTCCTTTTGCGCCGTGACCACGCCGTCGAGGATTTCCGCCTCGGCTTGCTTATGGCGCGCCTCGGACCAGACGCCACGGCGGATCAGGTGGTTCTTCAAGCGGATCACCGGGTCGCCGAGCGGCCAGGCATCGGATTCGGTTTTGGGGCGGTAGGCGGCCGGATCATCCGAGGTCGAGTGGGCGCCGACCCGGTAGGTGACGTATTCGACGAGGGTTGGGCCGAAATTGCGGCGCGCACGCTCGATCGCCCATCGCGCCACCGCATAAACCGCGAGATAGTCGTTGCCGTCGACCCTGAGCGCGGGAATGCCAAAACCAAGCCCGCGCGCCGCGAAAGTGCCCGAGCCGCCCCGCGCGATGCCTTGGAAAGTCGAGATGGCCCATTGGTTGTTGACGATGTTCAGCACCACAGGGGCCTTGTAGGTCGAGGCAAAGACGAGCGCCGCGTGGAAGTCGGATTCGGCAGTCGCGCCGTCGCCGATCCAGCCCGCCGCGATCCTCGTGTCGCGCTTGATGGCCGAAGCCATGGCCCAGCCGACCGCCTGGATGAATTGCGTGGCGAGATTTCCCGAGATCGTGAAGAAGCCGAGCGCCTTCGAGGAATAAAGCACCGGCATTTGCCGGCCCTTCAGCGGGTCCCTCTCGTTGGAGAAGATTTCGTTCATCATGTCGACGAGCGAATAGCCCGCCGCGATCAAGAGGCCGGCTTGCCGGTAGGTCGGGAAGTTCATGTCGCCCGGCTCGAGCGCCTTGCGAAAAGCGCAGCTCACGGCTTCCTCGCCCATATGCTGCATGTAGAACGAGGTCTTGCCCTGGCGCTGCGCCATCAGCATGCGCGCATCGAAGGTGCGCAAGGTCATCATGTGGCGCAAGCCCTCGAGCAAGGCCTCGTCGCTCAGCAAACCTGCCCAAGGACCGACGGCCTCTCCGTCCCGATTGAGCACCCGGATGATCGAGAAGGCGAGGTCGCGGATCGATTCCGGGTCGACATCGATTTCCGGTCGAGGGACCGAGCCGGCGTTTGGAATTTTGACGCTCGAGAAATCGGGTTTGCCGCCGGGCCGAACCGCCGGCTCGGGCACATGCAAGCTCAAGGGCGGTTGGTCGTTCATTCGTCACGGACTCCCGTTCGGCTTCCCCGCTCGAGAAAATCTTGCGACGACGGAGCCTACGCCAAAGCCCTACGCTCGGGATACATCATTTGTTCGACGATGCCGTCAGCTCGCCATCGGTTTGCGCTGCAGCCCGAGCACGCCCGGCAACAATTCGAGATGACGCCAAATGAAGACTGCCATGCCCGCATTCCAAACGATGAGCGCGAGCGTCGTCGCGATTGCCGCGCCCGTCAAGCCGAATTCATGGATCATGACCACGCTCACGAACGCGTTCACGACCGTGCTGGCGATGAGGATCGCTGCGGCGCTGCGCTCATGCCCGGTCATGTTCATCACGTGCAACTGCGAGCCGAGGCTCGCGGCGAAGACTTGCCCGACGAGCAGAATGCGCAGCGCTGGGACGCCGGCCTGGTAGCCTTGCCCGAACCAGGAGAGGAGGGGGTCGGCCAGGATCGAGAGAACGAGCGCGATCGCGGCCGCGCCGCACAAGGTCCACAGAGCCGATGTGGAGACGAGCACCTGCAGCATCGCTTGATCCTTGCGCGCGAAGAGATGAGAGATGGTTGGCGCGAAGAGCGTGTTGACCGCGGTGCGCGGCAGCGCCGCGAGAAACGCGATGTTGAAGGCAAGGCCGTAAATCCCCGCATCCGTCGTGTGCCCGGTCCAGCCGAGTAACAACACGCCGGTACGATTGAGAAGGGCTTCGGCGCCGGCGATCAGCACCAACGGAAGCGCGGTTCGTCGCCAGATCGCGGCGCTATATTCGGCCGCGAGCGCATCGATAAGGCGCGGTCGAAGCCGATGCTTCGCGAAGCTAGAGAGCACGAGCCCCACGATCGAGCCGACGACCGTCGCCGTCATCACCCACGGCGCGTCGAGCGTCGCGCCGAAGGCGAAGCTCGCCACGGCCACGATGACGAGCAGCATTCCGTCGCGGACCATGCGGTCGGGCGCGAGCGCCGAGGCGACGCCGCCGAAAGCGCGCACCGCCGAGGATCTGATCCACAAAAGCGCCCAGACCGGCACGAGGAAAAAACCGACGAAAAAAGTGTTCCTGAGCGGCGCCGACATGCCGGGCGCGAGAAGCACGACGAGCATTCCGAGTGCCATGACGCCGACGCTCACCGCCAGGGCGCGCCGCTCTGCATATTGAATCACGCCCTTGAGGAGCGAATAGGCGCGCTCGGCGCGGTAAGCCGGTACAAAGCGCAACAGCGCGACGTCGAAGCCGAGTGCGGAGAAGTAGGCGAGCACCACCATCCAAGCGAAGACATAGGTGTAGATGCCGAAGGTGTCCGCACCGACAAGGCGCGCGATCAGGAGCTGTGAGCAATAGGTGAGACCGGCTCCGATCACAAAGATGCCGAACGCGGCGACACCACCGCGCTTCACCCTTTCGATGGACGGGTCTTCTGACGAAAGATCAGCCACGAAGAAGACCTTTGGAGGCGATGACGGTTGGCCGACCAAAGCTCATGACGCCACCCTGCTCAAAGGCCGAGCTTCAGTTCTCTGCGCGATTAGCTCCTCGATTTGTGACGCTCCCCCCTCCAGCGAGCGGCGGTCGAGGGAGCGCACGCGGATTACCCTCTCTCCCCGCCTTTCCAGCAGGGCCTGCAATCGATCGGTGATCCCCATGAGCTCGAGGTTGCGATCAAGGTCGAGCTCGAAAAGCCGTTCGAGCATACCTTGTGCGCCGTTGCGGGTGCGCAAGCGCGCCTCGAGTACGTCGCGAGGCGCGTCGAGTCGGATGATGAGGTCGGCTTTCGGCGCGCGATCGAGGAGGCGACAGACGAGGGTCTCGTCCTCGTTTTCGCCGAGCAGCACGAGCGAGCTTATCGCTTGCACGAAGGCTTGGTCGAAAATCGTGATGCGCTCGCTCTCCGAGGCATCCCGCCAGGAGCTCGATAGGCGCGTGAGGTACTGCTCCAAGCGAAAGGACCAGAGCAGGCTTTTCGGCCGCAACATCCTCATGAGATCACGTGCGGTGCCGGTTGCGGTGTCACTGGCCGCATCACTCGCCGAACGAGTTGCCGAACCGGTTGCCGGGCTCGCTTTCTCCGAGCCATCCCTCGGTCGCGCCGAACGCTTGAGCATGGCGAGGAGCGGGCGGCCCAATCGCTCGAAGGCGGCTCTTTTTCGGCCCCCTTCATGCGGTGGTCCATCGGCCGGGCCGATCGACTTCTCGGCCGGCCGAACGCTCATGGTGAGCTCCGCCGCATGGCCGTGCTCTCGCAAACGCTTCGCAAGGCACTTCGCGAAAGTGGTCTTGCCGACGCCGGGAGGGCCGAAGAGCTCGATGATCATGCCGCGACCCCCGCCCCAATGCTCAGAGTTGCCGCCAGATTTCGCGCTTGATCTTGCCGATCACCACCGGCAAAGGCTGCTCGGCGTCCACGCAAATCACCCGGGCCCCTGGAAAGGCAAGGCGCTCCATGGAGGCTACCCGATCGCGGATGACCTCGATATCCATGCTCGGTTCTCGCCTTTTCGCGGTCGGCGGCGAGACGATGAGCTTGATCACGAGATCGGGCGGGAGCTGGCGCGACAGCGCATAAGCGCGCGCTTCGAGGCGCCGCAAGAAGGCCGGCGCGCGTGACACGCGAGTGAGAAGCGGCCCATCATTGAAACCGAGGATTTCGTCCTGCGGGTAGCGGTCGGCGAGAACGACGAGGCCGCGATTGGCGGCCCGGCGCGCCGAGAGAAGCTTGATCCGCTTCTCACGGGCGACCACCATCGCCCAGCCGGTCAGAAGCAAGCCGTAGAGGAGGCCGGGAGGGCGGGACGAAACATTCCCGTGCGAGGAGCCTTTCGGCTTCGTCTTGAAGGAACGCTGCAGCACCGGCATGATGAGCTTCAGCGGCCAGAGCAGGAGAGAGGGTCGCCCATCGCCCGTGCCGAAATAAATCGGCATCGTATCGATCTCGGCGCCGAGCCAGCTTCGCATGGTGGAAACGGCGGTGCTTTTGCCGCTGCCGTCGACGCCGATCATTGCCACCACGCATCCCCCACCAGGGGCTCGCCGGTTCCAGGGCCTAGGCCAATGGAGAAGGCGCTTGTTCAAGCCGCCGGCGAGCCAAAATGCGGTCCGGGCAAGGTTTCGCAAGCGATATTCGAGCGCGTTGTAGCTGCGCTGCAAGGCGAAATGCGCCGCCACTTGCCTTCGCAAGCTCGCCGGGATCTTGAAACCATCGGTATCGTAGAAAGTATCGACGAGGGAAACGGCAAGCTTTTCGGCGTTTGGCCCTTCACCGATGAGCTTGGCCGCGCGCTCGCGCAGGCTTTCCTCATCCACCTCCGGAATCAGAGCTTCGCGATCGAGGGCGAACTTCTCGAGCGTCGCGCGCCAATGGCGCATGGTGACAGGATCTGACCGTCGAAGCTCGAGACAAGCACGAACCATCAACAGCAGCGCTTCGCATGCCGGCTCGAGAATAAGGATGGGCAAGCTCGGGTGGCGTGTCGCGTGCGCGAGAAGCCTGTCCTCCCAAGCAACACGGTAGTTCTTGAGAAGCCGCTCGCCGGTAACGAGGCGAAAATGCAGATGCACATGCACGAGCCTGCCGCTCGGCTCGTCGAGGCCAAGGAAGCTCACCACCGCGGGATGATCGCGCCCGCTCACCGAGGGAAAGAGCTTGAGCCCCCGCTGCAGGAGAAGCGCCTGCACACGGTGTTGGTCCGACCTCCCGATGAGGAGGTCGAGATCGCCTTCCCCGGCAAGCACGAGATGCACGCGCCGGCTTGCCTTCCAGTAACAGTACGAGATGCCTTGGCGATGAAGATCGTTGAGGATCTCGAGCAACAAAGGGAGGATGATCCCGCTCGCCTCGGCGCGCGAGATCGCGTCAGCGTTTTTGGCGAATTCCATCTTGGTCATGCTTCCGGGGCCTTGGCCTTGCGTGCCTCTTCCTCGGCGGCCACAGCGACGCCCGGTTTTGGCAACGATAATTTTGGGCGCCAATATCCAACGGAATTGGAATAATATTTTTCGTATTTGACAAAATGCTCGCCGACATCGCCATAGCGGTAGCGGGCATGCTCTTTTAGATCGACCTGAGTGAGTACCGTGCTCGGTTGCACCCGGTTCTCATCGAGGCAGCCGCTGCTGCGCAGCACGTTTACGGCGTTCTGCGCCGTCTCGCGCCGGGTGCTGCCCCATTTGACGACGAACAGCACCTTGTCGGCCATCGTGGCAAGAAGGCGTGATTCGGTGACGCCGAGGAGTGGCGGCCCATCGACGATGACGCAATCGTAGCTTTCCCGAAGCTGATGCAAGAGCCGCGACAATTGATCGCCGGCGAAAAGAGTCACGGGATCGACGGGACAGCGCGTCATCGGCAAATAGTCGAGGCCGAGATGCGGCACGCGCTGAATGACGTCGGCCGGCGGAAGATCGTGAAGCAAGAGGTCGACGATACCGCGCTTGGCGCGAGTGCGCAGCGCGCGCTGAACGGTTGGATGGCGAAAATCCAAATCGACGAGGAGGACGCGCCTGCGGATCTGCGCGATGTAGACGGCAAGGCTCACGGCGAGCGTCGTCTTCCCCTCGCTCGGCACGCTCGAGCTCGTCAGGATGATTTTCGAGCCCTCATGTGGTGTCGTCAGGTGCAAACCCGCGACCACAGAGCGAATGGCTTCGGTATACGCCGAGAAGGGGTGCCTCAGAAGGTATTTGTGGGGGCGAATCCGGGCCGTGCGCGAAAGCTGCGAGACGAGCCCGAGGCAAGGAAGCCCGAGCGCCTCGACGGCCTCCTGTTCGCTCCGCAATCCTCGATCGAGCCGTTCCGCGGCGACGGCCAAAAGGCAGCCGCCCATCGAGAAGAGCACGAATGCAGGGAAGATGAAAAGCAGCGGACTTGGCGAGCTCGGCCGCTCCGGCGGGGAGGCAAGGGACAAGATGCGCACATCCGAGTGCACGATCTCCTGTTGGTAGCTGAGCTCCTTCTGGCGTCGCACGAGGTTCGTGTAGAGCTGGTCGCGTGCCGCTCCCTCGCGCTCGAGCTCGCGCAGGCGCGCATCGGCTTCGCGCTCTTCAGCCGGATTGTTCTGCCCTGGCGTCTGACGTTGCTGCACAATCCGTTGAACGGCCGCGCCGGCCTCCTCCACCTCTTTCTTGAGCTGGGCGATGCGCTCGTCGAGGCGGGTGAGTTCCCGAGTGGTGACCTCGCGCTTCTGCTCCCTCTGGCCGTCGACGAAGAGTTGGACGACACGGTTCGCGATCGCGGCCGCGGTCGCCGGATCCGTCGATGTGTAGCTCACCCCGATGACGCGCGAGGTGCGTTCCTGGCTCACGCGCAAATAGCGCTCGAAATCGTCCAATGTCGGCGGCGCGAGATGTTTGCCCGCGGCGGCGGGCGGCTTCGAGGTCGAATCGGCGCTGGACGTCGCGCTCTTGCCCGAGGGGTCGCTCGCTGCATCGGGGTCCGCGTTCGTCTTGCGAGAGGACGGGTCCGAGGACACGGGGTCCTTCGCCAAGCTGTCGACGGCACGCTGGATGTTGTCGTGCGAGGTCAGCATCGTCACCTGAGTGTCGATGGCCGGTTCGTCGGCAAGAGGTGCTGGCGCGGTCTGTCCATTGACTTGGCCGGCTTGCGGCTCAACCACGATTTGCGCTTTTGCGGTGTATTTGGGTGGGATCAGGAACCCGATGGCGCCGGCAAGGCAGGTGCCGAGCGCGGCAACGCCAAGCACCAGGCCCATGCGCCTGTACAAAATGCCCAAGAGCTGCCGGAAAGGCGCCTCGGGTATCCGCTGAGGCGGGTTGACCCGATGTGAGCTTGCCGCTTGGGTCTCCTTCGGTCGAGACGGAACGGAGAAATCGGACTCTTCGGCCGGATCGAAATTTTCTGGTGCGAATTTCATGATTCAACCTTCGAGACGGCAAGGGCTGTGCACGATGGCCGGCCCGTCCGCGGCGGGACGTCCGGCGCACTTCTGAAGATGGGTGGATTCGTCAGCCATAAGCACGTGATTCCTCGATCCTCTGGACAGGCGATCTGGCGGGGCCTGAAGCCGCGATGTCGTCGCTCGCCGAACGTATCGGCAAAGGCGGACTTCCCAGGCCGTCGAGCCAAGCCTGGACCATGAGCACGGCCCAGAGTTCGCTCGCCCTGTCGCGGCGACCGCTCAGATGCTCGCGCCAACAGGTCTCGACGCGTGCTGCATCGAAAAACCCGGTCTTCTGGATTTTGCTTCGGTCGAGCAAGTCTTGCGCCCAATCCCGCAAAGGGCCCACCAGCCAGGCGCCGATCGGGACGTTGAAGCCCTGTTTCGGGCGCTCGAACAACGCCTCGGGGAGGTAGCGGCGCAAGACTTGCCGGAGCAGCCATTTGCCCTCGCCATTGCGAACTTTCACGGACGTCGGCAGTCTCCAGGCGAATTCGACGACGCGATGGTCGAGAAATGGGCAGCGTCCTTCGAGGCTTGCCGCCATCGTGGCGCGGTCGAGCTTCACCAGGATGTCGCCTGGAAGATATCCGGTCATGTCGCGGTAAATGAGGCGGCCGACCGCATCGGGAAGCGAAGGCACGGCGCCGTTATCGCCACCATCATCATGACCTGCCGAGCGCTCCATGGGGCCCCCAAGCGAATGCGCGCCCGTGCTGATCAGGCGTTCGTAAAGCACGCTTTCGTTGGGCACGTCGAGCACGCGAGCGATCTTTTGGAGGTTTTCGCTTTTCAGCATTCGCCGCAGGCGGTCGGAAACCGGAATCGTTGCAATAAGTCCGTCCATGGTTTGTGCGTTGAGCAGCGTGAGCGCGCGCCCGGCCATCCGGCGCGCCATCACGGGCACGCGAAAAGCAGGTGCGAGACGCGACAGCATGAAATGGCGCGCATATCCGCCGAAGCACTCATCACCGCCGTCGCCCGAAAGCGCGACGGTCACGTGCTGGCGCGCGAGACGCGAGAGCAACAATGTGGGAATCTGCGACTCATCGGCGAACGGCTCATCCCAGATGCGTGGCAGTTCGGGGATGACCGCGAGCGCCTTGTCCGGCGTCAACTTGAATTCGGTGTGGTCTGTGCCGAGATGATGCGCGATCCTGGCGGCGTGCCGAGCCTCGTCGTAGTGGCCTTCCGAAAAACCAATCGTGAAGGTGCGCACGGGCCGCGACGATTGGGCCTGCATCAAGGCGACGACCGCCGATGAATCGATTCCTCCCGACAAGAAGGCTCCAAGCGGCACATCGGCGACCATCCTTTGCCGCACGACATGCCGCAAAAGCCGATCAAGCTCGCCCTCGAGCTCGCCTGGGTCGAGCGCAAATTGCCGTCTCTGGCCGAGCTCTGCGACTTCGGCGAGCGACCACCAGGGCCGCGCCCGCTGCCGCAAGCGGTCAGCGCTCGCGGTGACGAGCTCATCGGCCCGCACGGATAGCATGGCGCCCGCGGGCAGCTTGAATACTCCCTCGAAAATGCAACTATCGTCGGCGGCCCAGCCGCGCCGCAGCACCATGGCGAGCGTGCGCGCGTCGATACGGGGTGCAAAACCGGGGAAGGCGCGAAACGCCTTGAGCTCGGAGGCGAAAAGCAGCGCTTTGTCGGTGAGCGCCACATAGAGCGGCTTCTTGCCCATGCGATCGCGGATGAGGTGCAGGACGCGTTCGTCGCGGTCCCAAAGCCCGATGGCGAACATGCCGGCAAGGCGCGCGAGAGAGGCCTCCACACCGTATTTCTCGAAGGCCTCGAGCATCACCTCGCTGTCGCTGTGGCCGCGAAAGCGATGACCCTGTTCCTCCAGCTCCTTTCGGAGCTCGGCGAAATTGTAGATCTCGCCGTTGTAGGTCATCACCAGCCGCTCGCTCGCCGAGAACATCGGCTGGCGGCCAGCCTCCGACAGATCGACGATCGCGAGGCGGCGGTGCCCAAAGGCGATGCCCGCCTCGCGGTCGAGCCACACGCTCCCGCCGTCGGGACCTCGATGATGCAAGGCGTCCGCCATTCCTTCGACGGCAGCAAGCCGGCGCGGGTTGGCGCCATCGGGAAAAAGCAGGATTCCGGCGATGCCGCACATCTCATGAACTCCGTTGAGGCATCGCGGTGGGTTGTGTCGCTTCAAACCCCGCGACGAGGCAAAGCGAGATCGCGAACCAGAAGATCGGCTGGCGCACGATCAGGTGGAAAACGGCAAAGACGCCGAGCCCGAAGAGCAAGGTGCCCAATCCGGCAAGTCTTGCCTTGAAGGTCACGACAAAGGTCGAGCCCAGCACCCAGACGAAGCTTGCCACTGCAAGCAAGCCGCCCTGGGTGAACAAGTCGAGGACGGTGTTGTGGGCCTCGAAATTCGGCGCGGCGTTGGCCTCGGGATGCTCGATGTTTTTGGGGCCGTTCTCGTTGACCCGAGCGGCGACAAGGATGGCGGGTATCTGCAGATGCGGTCCGGGGCCCAACCCGAGCATGCCCGATTCGAGGCCGCGGCTTAAGGCATCGCTCCACGAATTCAGGCGAAGATCGGCTTCGTCAGACGCTTCCTTGCCGGAGCCCTTTGAAAGACCTTTGGCGAAGCCCTCCGCCTGGTTCGCAAACGAGTATGCGAGCGGAGCGGCCGAGAGCAGGAAGATCGGAACTCCGATCACGGCGATCCAGGCGACGGCCGAGCGCATGGTCAGCGCCGGCCCGAGCGAAACGAGCCAGGCGCGGAACTTCAACGCGCAGAAGACCGGAATGGCGGTGACGAGCACGATGCTGAAGGTGTCGCTCTTCGAGAGCCGCCCAACGATGACCGAGAAGGCGCCGCAGGCGAGAGCCGCGCTCCTCGAGGCCGCTCCCGGTGCCGTTTCGGCGAGATGGAGCGTCAAGAGCGCATGCGCCGCGCAAAAAAGCCCAAGCTGGTTGGGATTCTCGGACCAGCCGCGCATCCGATCCCAATACCAAGGATCCGCGCCGAGCAGATTGATGAGCCCAGCCGCATTGGCAAGTTGAAGCGCAAGCGCAACGGCGCCGAAGATCGCCACGAGCCACGCGGTTCGCCGCAGCCGTTGCGGCGCGCCGGGATCGACCACGCTCAGGAGGCTGAGCGCGCCGAGGAGCGGATAGGCGAGCGCGTCGTGGAGGAAGAGCGAAGGATCATGCCGATCGCCGATCGCGAGCCCGGCCAAGGTGCCGATGCATTGGGCCGCGGCGAAGGCGCTCCAAAAGAACAAGAGCCGCGACAAGGCGGGCGTGAGCGTCGGGCCGAGGCGCAGAGCTTCGCGGGCGACCATCACGAGTAGCCACAGCGTGAGACAGATTTCGCCCGGGCCGATCCCTCCGGCGAGCCTCAGCTGGGAACTCGTAGACAGCACCAGCCCGAGCGCGAGGATCGCGTCGAACGCCATCGGCCCAGCTTCGAAGCTCGAGCGTTGTGAGCCGCTCTGCATCAGTGGGTCCCCAAGATCCGGTGGGGAGCGTGCGCTGGTTCCCTCTCGGCACAGTCGGGCATGTCGGTGCCGAGCGGCGGCGCCGCCTGCCGTAGGCAATGTAGATTTAGGTCCTCGCGGTCAGGCAAGGCGCTTTGTGACGCGTTCAGGATATCGTCATACACCCTGGCGTAGCGCTCCACGGTGAGGTCGAGCCCGAACTCCTGCCTTACCCGATGGGTTGCGCGCGCGCTCATCACGGCCGCCGTTTCCTGCTCCTGCAGAAGCTTGATGATTCGTCCCGCGAGAAGGCGAGGCGAGCGGGGAGGTACGAGAAATCCGCTTTTGCCGTCTTCGACGACGTCGGAACAGCCGGGCATCCTCGTCGCTACGATGGGCAAGCCCGCAAGCGCCGCTTCGAGGAGGGCGCGCGGCACGCCTTCCCGATATTCCGTCGGGAAGGCGAATACGTCGGCAGCCTGAAGAAGAGAAGGTATGTCGGAACGACGCCCGAGTGCGGTGACGTAGGCCGCGTGGCGCTCGAGCTCGGCCTCGGAGACCGCGAGCGGGCCCTCGCTTTCTCGTGGGCCGACGAGCAGAAAGCGCACGCCCGGCCTTTCTGCATGTACGAGCGCAGCCGCCTCGAGCAGTGTGGGAATGCCCTTCTGTCGGGTGAGGCGAGTGACGGTGATCACGACCTCGGTGTCGGAAAGCCGAAGGGTTTGACGCAGCTCTTTGCGCGAAGGACCCGTGAGCCGCGCTCGCTCGAATTTGTCGACATCGATTCCCGAGCCCGGAATCAGGCGCGGTAAGCCGCTCCCGAGCAGGTGGTGTCGCTCGAAGAACGCCATGTCGTCGCGATTCTGGAAGAGGGTTGCCGCGGTCGATCGGGCGGCGAGTCGATGCAGGTTGCGATAAACGGGAGACAGCAAAGAGGCCTTCAACGAACGAGACGAATAGATCCAGCCCAGCCCGTTGATCGTGCGAACGACGCTGACCGCGCGCGCTCCTCGAGCAGCCAGGGGTACGAGGAGATTGGGCTTGGTGTCGAAACTCTGGACGAGGTCAGGTGAAAGCTCGGCGAAAAGCCTGGCCAAAGAGCCGAGGGTCCTCCAATCGGCGAGCGGATTTACGAAGCGCTCCAAGGGAACGGGAAAAAACGCAATTCCCGCCTGAGCGAAGGGCTCGGCTTTTCCGCTGCCCGCCGCCGAAACGCGAAAGCCGCGTTGGCGAAGCGCATGGAGGAACGGAATGCGTAGGCTGTGATCTTCTCCGCCGACGCAGAGCACATGGGCGCTCAAGGGAGCGGCCTCCGCGACGTCCGGTCGCCGTTTGCGAAATCCTCAATGACGGAAGCGATGCATTCCGCGGCCGAACTGAAGCAAGCATGGGGGATGATGCGGGCCCGTTCGGCCATGATACTCTCCTCGATACACGCCTTGATGGGGCAAGTTCTTTAGGGATTTGCGCTCGCGAGATTTGTTCGCGTTGCACGCAAGAAAGAATCTCGTCTTTTCATAACTGCGTCAAATAACCATCCTAATCGGCCGACGGCTAATAAGCACTACCACTGTGCTCTCCCGAAATGGTGCTCCCACATTCGGGAGTACCTACAATGAACTACGGCCGGCGGTCCCCACAAAATTTGCACGCGGCCGGTCTGGCAAACGACCACAGCGCAAAAATCTCCCGGCAAATCAAATCAACCCGCGACGGAACCATTCGTCCCGGCAAGGATTGTGGAAGGTGCTGAAATGATCCCCGCCAATCCCTTCACAAAGGAGCTTATTTTGCGAATCTTGCCCCGGTTCACGGGATCGTGATATTATTTGACAAACGCTCTGAGAAAGAGCAATTTCGTCAATCGCACTGACCAAATCTGGATCCGCCAAGAGTTCGGAGAGATCAAATGATGCGGTCCGTCTAATTGGAAGAATAAACGCGGCGGTGAAATTCGCGATACTTGCCGTGTTAAATGTTCAACAGGTGTAGGCTGCGTATTCCAACTTGGGGACGGTGGATTGTCGGCATCGGGGGCCGTCAACTGCCAATTTTTCTGCAGAGGTAATCAGGGGAGGCGAGTATGGACCGATGTTCATTCGCAACGGTCCTGGTGGGGTCATGCGCGTTGTTTCGCGAGGGTCTCGCACGGATCTTGAGCGCGGCGGATTTTCGGATCGCGGCCGCGGCATCGCGCGTCGACGATGTCGCACCGGGGGCGATGCCGCAAGATCAACCGGTCTTGCTGATCATCGACGTCGGCACTGATCAAGCCGCGACCATCAAGGACATTCGTCTCTTCAAGGCGCAATATCCCACGGCCCGCGTGGCGCTCGTCGCGAATCACGACCAGCTCAGCGACAGCAACATCGTCGCCGCATTCCGCGCTGGCGCCGATGCTTATTTCTTGAAGCCGAGCTGCGACACCTTCATCAAATCGCTCGAGCTCGTGATTCTCGGAGAAACCATTCTTCCTCTGGAGGTGCTCTCGTACATTCTGCACCACTACAGTGAGGTTCAGCCCTCGCCGGAGTTGGCGGCGCCGGTGGCAGCCAATGGTGCCGAGCCGAACCCTTCTGGAGCGACATCCGCGGAAGGCGAAAGCAAATATGCGCCGCGGCTCTCGGCAAGGGAGAAATGCATCCTGCGGTGCCTTATCGAGGGCGATTCGAACAAGGCGATCGCGCGCAAGAACGACATCGCCGAAGCCACGGTGAAAGTCCATGTGAAGGCGATCTTGCGCAAGATCAGGGTGAGCAATCGTACGCAAGCTGCGATCTGGGCGATGAACAACGATTCCTTCATCGGCGGAATGAGCACGGATGCGGCACTCGCGGTCACGAAGGCAGCCGAGCCTGCTCTTTATCGAGGCTCCAGGCCCGCCGCCTCGGACGTGATCGGCGTCGATGCCATCGCGGCAAACTCGATACATCAGCCCGCGAGAGCGAACGGAGCGAGCCATATGCATCGCTCGCGATCAGTTCCGCGAGCAGGTTGGAGCGCTCGCTGAAACCATCCGCTCGGCCTGCGTGTTTGGCCTTCATGAGCCGTTCCGGCTGCTTTGAAGGACGAGTCGGGTGAATGCGTGATGTGTACACCGCGACGGCGTTTCGCAATTTCGCTAGTCGATGTGCTTGGCTTCGCGATGGCGCTGCTCGCGATCATCGGGGCCAGCGGTACGATCATGGCCGACGAGAAGCTCTCTTCGGCCCACGTTCTTGCCACGCCACCGATGGCGGAACCGGGGTATCTCGAGCCCGCGACAGACCCGGTCACCGGCACGCCGTTCACTCGCATCACCGACCCCGGCCAAGAAATGGCGCCCGGCCTTTTTTGCGAGCAGGCCTATTGCACGCATCGCTATGCGAGCTCCCAAGCCTGGAACGCCGATCAGAGCCTGTTGTTGATCGCGAACGGCTGTGCGGGTCTGTGCTTCCTGGACGGGCACGACTACACGCCGCTCTTTCATCGCACCATCCCGAATGAGTGCGAGTGGCATCCGACCGATCCGAAAAAGATGATCTGCGTCGGCGGCAACGAGATCTATCTCTGGGCGCCGCTCACCGAATCAAAGACGCAGGCCTTCTTTTCCAGCGAATACAAGGACCTCCAGTTCGGACCTTACAAGGGAAATCCATCAGACGACGGAGATCGATTGGTGGTGCGCGCCCGCAATGGACAAGGCAGGCATGTCGCCTTCGCTTACGACATTTCAACGAAGGCGAAGCACCCCGACATCGATCTCTCGAGACTCGTTGGCGAGAACGGGTATTGCGGCATCTCTCCTTCCGGCCGTTATGTTTTCTGCTGGCAGGTGACGGCTGACGACACTAACCAGGCTTATGTGTTCACGGTGGATGGCGTGGAGCTTCAACATTGGTCCGAGAATCACCGCCCGGGGCACGGAGACATGGTTGTCGACGCAGATGGCGAGGACGTCTATGTGGGGATCAGCAAGGATGATCCGGACAAATATCACGTCATCAAAAGGCGCTTGAAGGATGGCGCGGTCACCGATCTTGCGCCCTTCGGTGAAGGCCAGCACGCCTCGGTCCGCAATATCAAGCGCCCCGGCTGGGTGTTCCTCACCTACACCGGCGACAAAGCCGAGCTCGACAGCAATCCTCGTTGGGCCCCCTTCTACCAGGAAGTCGTGGCGCTGCGCATCGACGGCTCGGGCGAGATCAGGCGGCTCATCCAAACCCGCGACGTGAAAAACGATTATTGGAGCGAGGCTCACGCTTCTCCGTCGCCGGACGGCACGCAGGTCATCTGGTCCAGCAATTGGGGGAAGGCCGGCGCGCCCGTGGCGGACTACGTCGCACGGCTCACTTGGCCCGAAGAAGAGCCGAGGAAAGCCGCAATTGCGCGATAAGCAAGGCAGAGGAGTGAAATCCACTTTTCCGAAAAGGATGATGCTCCCCTAAGGGCGTAGAACGTCGTGGCAATTCTGCTCGCGGCCGGCCTGCGCTAAGCATAACCCAGGAGACGGAGACGATTCGCGGAAGGCTGCCCTTGATCAACGACCAAGTGGGGGACGGTTGATCGCCGAACGCCATGGAGCGTCGAACTTGAACTCGGATTGCAGGAGCGTCATGTCATCCAAACGGAAATTCGCCTTCATCAAGCTCGCGCGTTTCAGCGGGCTCTTGTCGGCGACAGCCCTTCTCCTTTCGGTTCTTCCGGCGAGCGCCGCTTACAAGCTCGACGTGGGCGATGTCCTCGAAATATCCGTTGCCCGAGTCCCCGAGCTCTTGCATCGCGTTCCGGTGCAGCTCGATGGCACCATCTCCTTTCCGGCACTTGGCACGATCAAGGCCGCGGGTCTGTCGCCGTTGGAAGTCCAGGCAAAAATCCAGGCGACGCTCGCGACAAGGGTCTTTCGCGTCAGGATGCCCGATGGTCGCGAAGACTCGATCATCATCGAACCCAATGACGTCGTTGCGACCGTCGTGGAATACAGGCCGATTTACGTCAACGGCGATGTGTCCAAGCCCGGAGAGCATCCGTTCCGACCGCAAATGACGGTGCGTCAGGCGGTGGCCTTGTCGGGCGGATATGACGTTTTGCATGCGACCATGAACAACCCCTATCTCGAAGTCGCGGATCTACGCAGCGAATTGGACTCGCTGTGGGCGGAGGTCGCAAAGTCCGAGATGCAGGTTGCGCGCTTGCGCGCCGAGCTCGGCGGCAAGCAGAACCTCGATCCAGGCGCGGTCGCCGATTCCCCGCTGCCACGCACGACGATCGCCGAGATCGTGAGATTGGAAAGCGAGGAGCTCAAGACACGGCTCGCCGATTACGAGCGCGAAAAGGCTTATCTCCAGCACAGCATCGATCAAATGGCCGCCGAGGCTGGCGTCCTCGCCGAGCAGGAGACGAAGGAAGAGCAAGGCACGGAGGCCGACGCGGACGAGCTCAAAAGGGCAACCGACCTGTACAGCAAAGGCACCTTGACGAGCACGCGCGTCACCGATGCACGGCGCGCCGTACTCTTGTCGTCCACGCGCAAGCTGCAGATTACGGCGCAATTGATGCAGGTGCGCAAGCAGCAGGATGATTTCGCAAGGCAGCTCGAGCGGCTCGACGATCAGCGCAAGATCAAGCTCCTCGAGGAATTGCAGGACGCCAACGTCAAGCTCGCGCAGAACCGCGCCAAGCTCGAGGGCGTGCGCGAGAAGCTCGAATATTCCTCGCAAGTGAGGTCGCAGCTTACGCGCGCCACAACCGGAAGCCCGCAGATCACGATCATGCGCAAGGCCGAGAAGGGCTGGGACAAATCCGCCGTGAACGAGGATTACGAGCTTCAGCCCGGCGATGTCATCGAGGTCGCCTTGCGCTTCGATCGAGGCGACGGGACGGTCACACGCCTCGGCAACAACGCGGACAAAGCTTCTTCGCCGTAGCTTCGGTGACGATTGCCCGCGCGAGTTACAAGGAAGAGTCGCCTCCTTCTCCCGCGATCTTCGCGTGGGAGAAGGTGTCGATCGCGTCAGCGATCGACGGATGAGGGTGAGCCCCGCCAACCCCTATGCGCCCGAAGAGCCCATCGATTGCGAGATCGCGGCGCCAAAGCGTCCCTCAAAAATAGCCTTCGCGCTTTTTCTTTTCCATTGAGCTTTGGTCG